>CABYCO010000001.1 GCA_902517495.1 uncultured Pelagibacteraceae bacterium
TGATGAAATTAAAAAAAAAAAGATTGAAAAAAATAAATTTCTCCCAAAAAAGATTTCGAGTGAAGATATATGCATGATATTTTTTACTTCTGGGTCAACTGGAGATCCTAAAGGAGTTTTAATTAATTACAGAGGTTTTTTAAACTCTCTTTTTGAACAAAAAAGAATTATTTACAAGAATAAAAAAAACTTAATTTTCGGAGATTATCATGATACTTCATTTATTATTTCTTTAAATATTCTGCTATTATGTTTTTTTACAAAAAATACTATAGTGCCAGCAATTAATGATGCTGAGACATTTTTCCCAATTAACCATATAAAAAAAAATAAAATTAATGTCATAGTTACAGTGCCTTCAACCATAGCAAGGTTAAGAGACTACTTAAAAAAAAAACAACTAAAAAATTCCTTCGAAATAATTGTGATGTGTGGAGAACCATTTTATTTAGATATTTATGATCTAATGTTAAATAAAATTAATTCTAAAAAAATATACAATTGTTATGGAAGTACAGAGCTATCTCCTTGGGTTTTTTCACATCTATGTAAAAAGTCAGATATATTTGATTTCAACAAATTTAACTTAATTCCGATAGGTAAGCCATTCAGACATACAAATGCTTTAATAAAAAATAATGAATTACAAATCTCTGGAAAGATGCTTTCAAATGGATATTTAAATAAAAATGAAAATAGACAAAAATTTTTCAAAATTAATAATACATATTGGTATAAAACAGGTGATATTGCCACGATGCATAATGATTGCTTCATAGTAACCGGTAGAAAAGACAGAATAATAAAAGTTAAAGGTTACAGGATTGACTTAACTGAAATTGAGAAATTTTTAAGAGATATAAATTCAATTGACAATGCAATTTGTTTTCTAAATCAAAAAAGTGAAAAAATAATAATAGCTATTATAGAGTGTCGAAATAAATTATCAGTTAATAAGATAATTAGTTCTCTACAAGTAAATATACCTAACTACATGATTCCAAGAAAATTTCATTTCATGAATAAATTTCCGCTAAATAAGAGCGGCAAAATCGATAGAAATACAATTACAAAACTATATAATTACAGTTAGTTTTAAAAAAATTATGCCTTCATTTGATGTAATAAGTAAAATCAATTATCAAGAGTTTGATAATGCTCTTGCTAACTGTTTGAGAGAAATAGCTAATAGATATGATTTTAAAGGACTTAATATTTCAATTGAAAGAAAAGATAAAATAATAACTACACTAGCGCCAGATGCATTAAAGTTAAAACAAGTAAATGAATTGTTGCAAGTTCATCTTATAAGAAGAAAAGTTGATCCAAGAGTAATAAATGTTAAAAATTCAGAAGGTGCGGCTGGTGGAACCATCAGACAAGTCAGTGAATTAGCTGAGGGTATTAGCCAAGAAAATGCTAAGAAGATTATTGCTGATGTAAAAAAACTAAAACTTAAAATCCAAATTAAAATTCAAGGCGAAGAATTAAGAGCGCAAGGAAAAAAAAGAGATGATCTTCAAGAAGCAATATCTGCAATAGAAGCTATAGATATAGGGCTTCCAGTTGAATTTATAAACTTTAGAGATTAATTCAATTTTAAGTTTGTAGGCTAGATATTGTAATTGAGTAAAATATCTCTATATAACCACAAATTACATGTCTACTAATCAAATATCCATTAACAATCTTTCAAAAGCTTACGACAACGGATTTGAAGCTTTAAAAAAAATTAACTTTGAAATAAAAAAAGGAGAGATTATAGCTCTACTAGGACCAAATGGTGCAGGTAAGACAACTTTAATCAGTATTATATGTGGTATTGTTACTCCATCCTCAGGAAAAGTAACTGTTGAAAATTTTGATATCATTGAAGATTATCGAGAGACACGTTCAAGAATTGGATTGGTCCCACAAGAATTAACATTAGAATTATTTGAAACTGTTTTTAACAATGTCTCTTATTCAAGAGGGTTAAATGGAAAAAAACCTAACCCAGAACATATAGAAAAAATTTTAAAAGATTTGAGTATGTGGGATAAAAAAGACCTTAAATTAAGAGAACTATCTGGTGGGATGAAGAGAAGAGTTTTAATTGCAAAAGCTTTATCTCATGAACCTTCAATATTATTTTTAGACGAACCAACAGCAGGAGTTGATGTTGAGTTAAGAAGAGATATGTGGAAAGTAGTTGAAGATTTAAGAAAAACTGGAGTAACGATTATTCTAACCACCCATTATATTGAAGAAGCAGAAGCAATAGCAGATAGGGTAGCAGTTATTAACCAAGGGGAAATAATAATTATTGATGAAACAAGAGAATTATTAAAAAAGATGGGTAAGAAAAAGTTAAGTGTAAATCTTCAAAGTGAAATTAGTGAAATTCCTGATAGTTTAGGTAAATATAATTTAGAAATCGGTAAAGATAATAAAACAGTAGAATACACTTATGATGTCAATTCAGAAAGTACTGGGATAACTAACTTACTTAAAGATTTAAAAGATGCAGGTTTAAAGCTACAGGATTTAAAAACTGAACAAACTACTTTAGAAAAGATATTTGTTAATTTAGTAAAGGAAAATAATGAAATTTAATTATTATGCATTTAGAGCCATGTATCTTCATGAAATGGATCGTTTTAAAAGAACTTTGTTGCAATCTCTTTTTTCACCAGTGCTTTCAACCTCTTTATACTTTATCGTTTTTGGTTCAGTGATAGGGGGTTATGTGGAGAACATTGATGGTATCAGTTATGGATCTTTTATTGTTCCAGGTTTATTAATGCTTACGTTGCTTACCCAATCAATTAGTAACACTTCATTTGGTATTTTTTTTCCAAAATTTAACGGTACAATGTATGAAATTTTAGCAGCTCCAATTTCTACATTTGAAATTGTCCTTGCATTCGTTGGAGCAGGTGCGACTAAAACTTTGTTAATAGGTGTAGTAATTTTTATTACTGCTACTTTTTTTGTAGAAGTTCAGGTGATGTATCCATTGCTAATGATTTTTTTATTAGTTCTAGTGGCTTTTACCTTTGCTTTATTTGGTTTTTTAATTGGCTTGATGAGTTCTAACTTTGAACAAATGTCAATTATTCCAACATTAGTGATTACGCCGATGGTTTTCTTGGGGGGAAGTTTATATTCTTTAGATATGTTGCCAGAGTTTTGGCAAACCGTTACTTATTTTAATCCAGTAGTATATTTAATTAATGGTTTAAGATATGCGTTCTATGGAGTTTCTGATTTCAATATTTGGATCAGTATTAGCTCTATGGTATTTTTTTTAATAATTTGTGTAACAGTTGTGTCCGTTTTACTCAAAAAAGGCTATAAGATTAAATCCTAGTTACTTGCATGATTGAAATTATTTTAGGTATATTCGTTATTGTTATTGTATGTTTTTATTTATTTAGACCTACCTCCAAACAAGAAGAGAAAGACTTCAAATCTAAAAATAATTGGCGAGGTGGATTTTAAATGAAAAAACTTTTAGGGATCGTGGTTCTGGGTTATAGGATTTTATAGCATACTAGAAATGAAACTAGAAATATTTGAGATAAATCAAATAGATATTTTTAAAGAAAATAGACTCATGATTCAGAATTTGATAGTATTATATTATGAAAAAAATTTTGGTTATTACATTATTAATTTTTATCTCAAGTACAGTTCTTAACGCAGAAACAATTAAACCAAAAAAAACACCGCTAAAAAAATTATCCAAACAACTAGGCAATGGAGAAATAATTAAGATTAATTCATATCAAACTTCTGATTATAAAGGCATTATGGAGGGCTGGTATAAAGAGAGTCCAATAATAGTTGATGCTCTTATTACTTATCCAGAGGGAGAAGGTCCATTTCCTCTTTTGTTAATCGTTCATAGTAGTGGTGGTGCTGATGAGTTTACTGCAGATTGGTTAGAATTTATGAGAGATCAACAAAAGCCATTACTAGACATGGGTATAGCTACTATGTATTTAGATAATTTTTCCGCAAGAGGTGCAAAACACACTTACCGTGATCAATCAAAGGCATCTTTATGGTCTACTTATATAGATGTGTTTATGGCATTAGAGTATCTCAGCAAAGATCCAAAAATAAATATTAAAAAAGTTGGTGTCTCTGGCTATTCACGTGGAGGAAACCTTTCAATTATGGCTGCTGAAAAAAGATTGAGAGATATATTAGTTAGCAAAGATCTTTATTTTGCTGCGTCTCAACCAAGATCTGCTGAATGCGGAATTACTGGAATGTTTAGAAATCCAACTCCAGTTAAAGAAACTAAAATTTGGTATGTACATGGTTTAGCTGAGGATTATACTTTACCAGGTCCGTGTGTAGAAATAATGGAAAAAATGCAAGCTAAAGGTGCTGATATTGAAATAGATCTAAGAGAGGGATGGTATCATTTATTTACTGGAAATTATGAGCCAGAAATTGAAAAAAGATCACAATATTTTTGGAAGTGTCCTAATTTTTACACAGAGGATGATGGAAATCCTAATAAAGAGTTTCTTGATTTAATTTTAAAAAATACAAAAATAAAAAGTTTGGATGAATTTAATGAGTTATCACGCAAAAATCCAAGAAAAGCTTTTAAAACAATGTTCAAGGGTCTTAAAAAAGAAAAATGTATTGGAAAAGGTGTTACTGAAGGGGGTAACCATGGAAAAACTTTTATGCCAGAGTATTTAGCTTTTTGGAGAAAAAATTTACTAAATTAAGCTAATTTAATAAATAGCATACTTAAATGATAAATTAATGAAGAAAATATTAAAAAGTAGAAAAAAAGAATAGTGTACTTACAAATTTACAGAGTACACCAAAGAAGGTTAGTTTAAAAAATGCAAAAGGTAATCTTTACAATTTTTATCATATTTATCTTTCTTGCCACAAATACGTTAAAAGCAGAGATAATATGCCTAAAAAAGACTGGTTTAATAAGTGATAAATATAAATATTTAAAAAAAGATCATAAATTCAAAGACCCAAAAAATACAATAATATTTTTGTTCCATCATGGAGGTAAAGGGGATAGAGCAGCAAAGAAAGGCGATTGTCCTTTTCCAAAAAAATACATCAAAAATGTTATGGATTTATCAAATGAAGATTTTGGATATAAAAAAAGTTTTGTCTATTTGGTTAATACAAAATCTTTATGGGGTGATGCTTATAAGAATAAAAAAAGCAAAACAAAATGGTTACCTTTCCCTGGTGGGAATTATCCTGGAAAAACAAAAACAGAAAAAAAAATAGATTTAACAAATCAGATAATTGATAATTTAATTCAAAGAGGAATAAACAGTAATAACATAATAATTTCGGGGCATTCTTGTGGTGGCTGGCTAACTTTATTATATGTTGCACAGTATCCAGAAAAAGTCAGAGGTGGCATTGCATACCACCCAGCTTGTTATGGTGAATTAAGTGCTTATAAAATTTGGACAGAAAAAGGGAAAGATGATTATTTATGGGATTTCAACGATCACGAATACAAAGATAAATCAAAAAAAGTAGGTATTTCAAAAACATGTGATACTAAAGATAAATATGCATGGGAATATGCATGTGCGAAAAAATATTTACAAAAAAGAGCATCAGAAATTAAAATTATAAAAAATACAAAAAAATTAGAGCTAGTAGTAATTCATAATGACGACGACGGCTATGAAGGTAAAACGAGTAAATGGCTGAAAGATATTAAATCTGTTGAATTTATTGAGACTCCAACTAAAAACCTGGATTACAAAATTAACAAAAAATCGTGTAAGGGAGCAAAGTACAGAACTTGGTATGGTACAGAGATTGGACACACTATAAATGCATCAAAATGTATGTCAGAATTTTTTCCTAGAATAGTAAAATATTTTAAAAATTAAGGAACTAAAGAGATGAAAAAACTTTTAAGGATAACTATTATAGGATTTTATAGGATAACTAGAACCACAACTAGAACTTTTGGAGATGTTTCAAGGTTTTGTAGTAAATGAATGAAGATAATCGGCGTAAACTCTGGGTTTTAATTCAGGAAGCTGGCGATTATTTGGGGGATTGGCGGTTCAAACTAATCCACATTAAGCTGCATTATTCTACAGTACTTATGCAGATATTAAAAAGTTATCTTAAAATAAATCGCTTAAAGACTCGTCAATTTAATTAAAAAACTAGAAATGAAACTAGAAATATTTTAGATAAATTAGTAATGAAAAAAATTGTAATTTATATTCTTTTAATTTTTTTAAATTTGAACATCGCCAATAGCAATGAAAGATCAGAAAAAGAAATTAAATTAGGTGTATTTTTAGATGACCTAAATGATATTGGAAGTTTTGAAAAAATTGATTTTTCTCCAATAGGTATGTTTCCAGAAACAGCAACCGGTTTCCATAAAAAACAAACAATTGCTAACAAAAAATTTATTAAAATATTTATATCTCAAAAAGGATTAATGGAAAAATATACAGATAGAGTCATCTTAGGAATGGCATATTTTGAATATTTTTATATGCAACAATTAAAAGAAAATAAAAAATCACTTGAAGTATTCCAAGCCAAATATCCCAATGTAAATGCAGCAACTAAAAGAAATGTAAAAAAATTATATGGGTTAAACAAAGCAAAAAAATCTATGAGAGAAGCATTGGGCCTTTCATTAAATGATAGTCCTGAAGTAGCTATCAAAAGATACTACACATTATATAAACTCTTAAATCAGGCTGAAGTTAAGACTATAAAAATTTCTAAAGAAGATAAAAAATCAATAAAAATACATAACAAAATCTCTAAAAATATATCCAAATTAAAATCTCTTATAGAAGATAAAAAAAATGTGAGATTAAATAAAAAAAAATTTAACAAGGAATACAATAAAACTTTTAAATCTCTATCTAAAGATTTGAAAAAAAATAAAAATAATAAAGATTATGAGCTTTTAACTTCATTTTTGATAGAAATTGAAAAATTAAGAGATAATAATCTTGATGCATTATTGAGTGGATACAAGATTTCAGAATTTGTACTTCAAAATATAAAAAAAGACAAAATACCAAAAAAATTTGAACAAGATTTATCAAATGCTAATTTTGATGACTTTCAACAAGAAGAGTTGGAAATATTAGGAAAAATAACTAAGTCGACGAAACTTAATAAAAATGTTAAATCAAATGAAATTCAGCTACATATATTAAATTTAGAAAATTCTAATATTCCAGTAAGTAGATTTTTAAATGTTTATAAGGACGAGCTTAATGTAAAATTAGATACCATAAACCTTATGGTTGCTTCATCCTCTGAAATGAAAGATTGGAAACTTAGTGATTGGGCAAATGCTTGGAAAAATCCTATTCCAAAATCAATCGTTGATGAGGCTGGAATTGAAATAACTCTGTCTGAGGATGAAATTGAGTCAATAAAAGCACAACTAGCTATGAAAAATTTTAAGGAACTACTAGATTTAGAAGAGTTTAACAATTTGATTAAAACAAATTCTGATAATTTTTCACAAATTGCAAATGATTTAACTTTAAATACACAGTCATTCGAATTTTCTTTTACTCTTGATGATTTTGCTAGGTCTTTTGGTGATGCATACGGTTTCGATATTAATAACTACTCTGACTTAACAGATTTAGCAAACGCGCAACATGGAGCTAACTGGTCTGTAGAAGAATATTCTTCTGTATATCAAGCAAATGTCGATGTTATTAATTCTCTAGCAAAAGGTAATTTTGACTATAA
The DNA here is from genome assembly GCA_902517495.1 of uncultured Pelagibacteraceae bacterium. GTDB lineage: Bacteria > Pseudomonadota > Alphaproteobacteria > Pelagibacterales > Pelagibacteraceae > Pelagibacter. Next base: position 7,747 of record CABYCO010000001.1, read on the forward strand.
TTTTGCTAGTCAGTTAGGAGCAAGTCTTCAAGATGTGGCGGATACTATTAGAGTTGCAGCTAGCGCAGGAATAACTGTAGATCTAGAGGCAACTGCTCAAGGTTTAGGTTATAGTAGTTTTGCAGATGCTGTTGCAGACTACAATGCTCAGCATGGAACTAATTATACTGTTGATGAAGCAAAAGAGTCTTTGGGACAATAAATTATATTAAAGGATTTTAAAGGATACTAGAAATGAAACTAGAAATATTAGAGATAAATCAGAGTTTTGGAGATAATGAATAAAGAAAACGCAAGTAAACTGTGGAAAATTATTCAGGAAGCTGGCGATTATTTACGGGATTAGAGGTTCACATTAATCCACATTAGGCTACATTAAACTACAGTGCTTATGCGGATATTAAAAAGTTAGCTTGAAATAAATCGCTTAAAGACTCCTCAATTTAACTAAAAAACTTGATACCAAACTTGTAGAAAAAGAGATAAATCAAATAGCCATATTTCAAGCAAATAGACTCATGGTTATGGATTTGGTAGTGTTGAATTGTGAAAAAGCTTCTAGGAGTATTATTTATATTTTTGTTGTTAATGCCAATTGCAAAATCTGAAGAGATAAGTCTCAAAGGTTTTAAATTAGGAATGACCAAGAAAGAATTTAAAAAAAATTGGAAGTCAAAAAGAGTAAAATTGCATCAAGCTTTAACAAGTTTCATTATTCCACACTATACAGTTACTCTTGCAGGTGTGAACGTTGATAAACCAATAATTTGGTGGCTAGATAAAAAAGTTGATACAATACAATTTAGATTTTTCTACCAACTTGATGCAGTAAAACCTCTTCCGTGTAGTGATGTTGAATCTTGTAATAGTGTAATTCAACCAGCAGCTAACTTTGTAAGAGTAGTTGAGGCTATAAAACAAAAATATCCAGGTTTTAAATGTACAGAAACTGAACTCATGAACAAAATGGGCGCTACTTTTATGAATAGAAAATGCATATACCACCATGGTGATGGTGTTTCTATTTCAACTATAAGATATCGAAATAATGATTGGTGGGGAACAATAACAATCTTACCAACTGCTGAGTATAAACAAGGTCAGAGTCAAGATGCAAAAACCTTCAATGATGACTTATAAATGAAAAAACTTTTAGGGATCGTAGTTCTGGGTTTATTGTGGTTGTTTACTAGTGCTGCAACAGTAATCAAAAGTGAATACTTAGGCAGTGATGTTTATAAACTAGAGATGGATAATGGTTGTATTTATCAAGGTGAATTATTTACAACATCGCCAAAAATCAAACTTAAAGATTTATTTAAAAAAACTTTTAAGACTTATTCTTATCATGGGTATGGAGTTGAAGATTGCACCAGATCCTCAAAAGGTTATTTAATGGATGGAGAGTTTATTAAAGGAGAATTTGTATCAGGATTGTATAAAGATGATACTGGAATTGAAAAGAATGGAATATATAAAAATGGACGACTTCACGGGAACGGTTACTGGATAAATACAGATGGATCAATATTTGAAGGAAACTTTGTCAACGGAATATTAAATGGCGAAGGAAAACAAACTGAGCCTAATGGCAGTTTTTGGGAAGGTAACTTTGAAGATGGCAATATTATTGGAAAAGTAATTTATTACGATACGAAAGAAAAAGTAACTTGGAAAGGCAATTATACTAAAGAAGGTTTTGTTGGAGTTGTTAAAAAATATCATGACAATGGTGTAATAGAGACTGGAAGCTGTGAAAATAGTAGTTGTAATTTTAGTATTACGAAGTCATTAGAGGATATACAAAAAGCTAAAAAGAAAAAAGAAGATAAAAAAAATTTATACAAAAAAATTTATAACAAATGCATTTTAGAAAATCTTAAGGGTCAAACAGATCAAGAGGCAATTAAAATAATAAAAGAAGTTTGCAAAAACAAAGCTGAAAACCCCTCAATGCTTGATAAATTATTAAATTAAAAAATGCTTGAAGCTATAATTATAATCGAAGTTGTAGCAATTATTTGGTATGTGACCAATAAATGATAAAATTATAAATAGGATTTTATAGGACAACTTGTAGAAAACTTGTAGCAAAAGAGATGAAACAAAAAATGGGACAGTGTGAATAAAGAAAACGCAAGTAAACTGTGGAAAATGATACAGGAAGCTGGCGATTATTTGGAAGGACAACTTCCAGATCATCCTAATCATCCTAAAGGCAGAAATCCTTATGCTCATGTAGCAATTTGCGTAAAGAGTAAATTCAACGCAAGTTACAAAGATATTGAGGATGAAAAATTTGATGAAATAGTAAGTTATATAAATTTCCTTAAAGAAAATCCTAGCTAAATTAAGATTTAATTATATTTAAAAACGATTCTACATCATCTGGATGAGTATTCCAGGCAGCAACTAATCTAACAGCTTTATCTTCCCACTCATCATCGTTAATTTTGTAACCATTTGAATTAAATTGATAAATTATATTTTTTGGTATTTTAACAAAAACCTCATTTGCATCAGTTGGATAAGCTAATTCAATATTTTTATGTTTCAGCAAGCCTTGGCTTAGTTTTTTCCCCATGGCATTTGCATGCTTAGCATTTTTTAACCAAACGTCATTTGAGATATAAGCATCTAATTGAGCTGATACAAAACGCATCTTTGATAGTAAATGTCCTGCTCTTTTCATTAAAAAAGCTATATTTCCAACTAACTCTGGTTTAAAAAAAATAATAGCTTCTGCTGCTAGGCATCCATTTTTAGTTGCTCCAAATGACAGTACATCAATTCCAGACTTCCATGTCATTTCTGCTGGAGTACAGTTTAATGAAACTAATGCATTTGCAAATCTTGCACCATCCATATGAATATTTAAATCATGTTTATGAGTAATCTCTGATATTTTTTTTATTTCATCTAAATTGTATGCAACACCTGTTTCACACAATTGGGTAATACTTACTGATGAAGGTTGGGTATGATGTACCACGCCTTTTCCTGAGATATTTCTATCTAGTTCTTCAGCTATAATTTTTCCATTATTACCGTCCAGATTTACTAACTTTGCACCTCCAGTATAAAATTCGGGAGCTCCACATTCATCTACATTTATATGGGAAAGTCTATGGCAATAGATATTTCCAAAAGAAGGCGTCATAGTTGATAAAGCCAAAGCATTAGCTGCTGTTCCTGAGGCTGTTGGAAAAACTATAACTTCTTTTTCAAATATTTCTGAAAATTTATTTTGTAAATTTTTTGACAACTCATCATTACCATATGGAGTTTTGTCCTCATCATTAGCTTTAAGAAGTGCATTTAAGACTTCTGGACATGCGCCTGTGACGTTATCTGAAGCAAATTTTACTCTTTCTCTTTTTGTTTTTATCTCAGTCACAATTATTGCTTTGGAAAATAATCTTTTAATTCGCCTTCTCTATAAACATCTGCTGTACAACAATGTAATCCACCTCCAAATGCATAAGCATCTCTAAGCTCAACAGGAACAACCTCCATTCCTAATTTATCTAATTGTTCTGCTTGGTATACTTCGCTTTTTTCTACACATACAGTTTTAGGATCTAAAACTAAAACATTCATTGATAGCCATGTTGAAGAGTAACATAGAGGTGGGGGTTCGTTGTGTGCAGGTTGAGCACTATCAATAATTTCCCATCCGTTATTTTCAAACAATCTTCTTTGCTCTTTAGGAAGCCTTCTTTGAGGATTGTTAATTATTAAACCCTCCTTGATAGGTGTAAAAGTTGCATCTATATGAATTGGATAAGGATCACCTGGAAAATTAACAGCATGAACCCTATGATCTTTATAATGTCTTTTTAACCAATCAATTCCTTTTAAATTTGTTGTAAAACCATGTTGTACTACTAAATCTTTACCAAATCTTAGAACGTCAGCAGCATCAAATAATGGCTCCTCTTCAGTGGTTACAAAATATTTATTTTCTGTCCATTCCAGTCTTTTTTGAATTCCTATTTTATCTGATAAGTAATCTTCTCTGTAATCCTCATCTGTTAATCTTGGTTTAGGAGCAGATTCATGTCTCATATTTGGATCTGAATTATAATATTGTTTTAAAAGTGGTCGGTAACATAGATATTCAAACCATCGGCAACGATAACTCATCGTAGCCTCTAAAATTTCATTACCGACAGTTAACAAAACATCTCTCGGTGGCATACATCCAAACATCGTCTCCGCTTGCCAATCAGGTGTAGATGTTTTTTGATTAAAATCAATTGGGTCTGGTCTATCAACTTTAATCCCTCTTTTTTTTAATATATTTGAGAAATTATCTAAAAGCTGATTTGCTTTATCTACAGTATCTTTAGTTCTTGGACCAAATTTTCCTCTCATATCGCTGTCTTCTGGAACTTTGGCATCTAATGCTGGCTCAGGGGCAGGTATACAAGTACCATCTGCTTTACCTACTATTACATGTTTCAATGGATCCCATTCATTCCAACTATTGACAATTACTTTTTCATTATTCATTTTAGTTTAAACCTATAAATCTTCTATTAGACTGCATAATGAGGCTGTAGTAAAAAATTGACATAAATATAAAAAATCCACCAATAATAGTATTCGTAGATGGGACTTCATTAATTCCCATCCATGGTAACCACACCCAGAATATTCCACCGATTACCTCAGTGAGTGAGAGTAAAGTTAGATCAGCTGCTGGAATATTTTTTGATCCAATTGAATATAATATTAAACCCATACATACTAGAGTTCCATGAGTAGCAAATAAGGCTTCATTTTTTCCAGTAGATAAAAAATTAGCATCGTTCGACATCAGCATTACAGCAGAAAATATGAAACAGAAAAACCCCGCAAAGGCTACAGTAGTAAATTTTGGGGTTTCTTTTCTCCATCTAAGTGAAACAGAAAAAATTGAGAAACCTAATGCAGAAATAAGTCCAAACACAAGCCCTGGCAATGAATTTTTACCAGAATTGTCAAAAGCCATTATACATATACCCACTGCTGCAACTACAATCGCAATCCATACTGTTAATGAAATTTTTTCTTTTAAAAATAAAAATCCTAATAAGGCTGTTATAAATGGCATTGCCGCAAGACAAAGTAAAGTAATAGCTGCTGTGGTATTAGTAATTGACCATATAAATGTTATCATTGCGGTACCAAGACCAATACCTCCAATTAGACCCGATATACCCACTTTAAAATAATTTTTATAAAACTCTTTTCCTTCCTCAAGGAACAAATACATATTAAGCAAAAGAAAAATAACTATTCCTCTAGTAAATAAATATTGCCAAGGAACTGTTTCTGGCTGATCGATGTGCCTTACAACATATGGACCAAATGACCAAAAAATACCAGCAATTAATACGATTGGGATGGCTACTTTAGGATTTTTTAAGTTTAGCATGTGCTATTTTTTTATTTAAGAAGTATGAAAATATAAATATAAATTTGTATAATAACAATCAAATAAATACTCAAATTAATGGATATTAATATTTTAAAAATAGCTTCTGATACCAAAAACAATAAACATATTAATAACTGCACTCATTCGATGAAATATAAAAGTCAAATTTGTGGTGATGAGATTGAAATTTTTTTAATTATTAAAGACAATGTTATAAAAGATTTCTCTTATCAGTCTCAATCTTGCATATATTGCAATGCATCTGCAAATTTAGCTACAAAAAATTTTAAGAAAAAAAGTAAAGATAAAATTAAAAATTTTTTAAAATTGTTGGATAAGTTTAATGATAAAGAAAATATTTCATTTCCAAATGAATGGAAAGAGTTTAAAAAAATCTTTGATAAAAAAAATTATGCGAGAAAAGAATGTTTAACGCTTCCAATAAAAGCTTTAAAAAAAGTAATACAATAAATGAACAAAGATAAAATTATAAGATCCCTTTTAGCGTTGATTTTTACAATTATAACAATTGGTGTTCTCACTTTATTAACTTATAAAACTAATTTTGGACTTTTTTTAATTGCATCATTTGGATCCTCAATGGTTCTTTTATATGGTTACCCAGAAAGTCCATTTGCGAAACCTAAAAATATATTATTTGGTCATCTAGTAACTTCAACAATTGGAATTCTATTTTATAATTTTATCCCATTGCCAATTTATATATCAATACCTTTAGCGGTAGGTCTTGGTGTTGGATTGATGATTTTACTAGATGTAACCCACCCCCCAGCTGGAGGAAATCCTATTATAGTCATATTGGGCTCAGTATCGTTTGACTATTTGTTCTCTCCAATATTAACTGGATGTTTGATTATAATAGCCTTTGGAATTATTCTGAATAAATTCGTTGCTAAAAAGAAATACCCCTAATCAATTACTATTCGTTTGATTGATGTTCTAATTTTATGCTACACTTTCTTAAGAAAATATCTATAGAGAGATTTTAAAAACATAAATATTAGGAGAAAAAATGAAAGTACTTTGCGTATTATATGATGATCCAAAAGGTGGGATGCCTAAAAGCTACCCATTGTCAGATCTTCCAAAACTAGAAAAATATCCAGATGGGATGACACTACCAAGTCCAAAAGGTAGAGATTTTACGCCTGGAGAACTATTAGGATGTGTATCTGGTGAATTAGGATTAAGAAAATTTTTAGAGAGTAATGGTCATGAGTTAGTTGTAACAAATAGTAAAGATGGAGATGGATGTGAAGCTGACAAACATATCGTTGATGCTGATATAGTTATTTCTCAACCATTCTTTCCATATTATTTAACAAAAGAAAGAATTGAAAAAGCAAAAAATTTAAAAATTGCGATCACAGCAGGAATTGGTTCAGACCATGTAGATTTACAGGCAGCAATGGATCATAAAATCGATGTTGTAGAAGTAACATTTTGTAATTCAAGATCAGTTGCTGAGCACATAGTAATGATGATTGTTTCAATGGTAAGAGATTATCACAACCAACACCGAATTGTTAATGAAGGTGGATGGAATATTGCTGATGCAGTTCAAAGGTCTTACGATGTTGAAGGAATGCACATTGGAACAGTTGCGGCTGGAAGAATTGGTTTAGATGCATTAAGAAAAATGAAACCATTTGATGTACATCTTCATTATTTTGATAGACATAGATTACCTGAATCAGTTGAAAAAGAGTTAAATCTTACTTTTCATGAAACTGTAGAGTCTATGGTTAAAGTATGTGATGTTGTTACAATTAACTGTCCTCTTCATCCTGAAACAGAAAATTTATTTGATGATGAAATGATATCTAAAATGAAAAAAGGTGCATATATTGTGAATACAGCAAGAGGTAAAATTTGTAATAGAGATGCAATTGCTAAAGCTTTAGAAAGTGGTCAATTAAGTGGATATGCAGGAGACGTGTGGTTTCCTCAACCAGCTCCAAACGATCATGTATGGAGAACAATGCCAAACCATGGAATGACACCACATACTTCTGGAACTTCACTATCTGCTCAAGCTAGATATGCTGATGGTGTTAGAGAAATACTTGAGTGCTTTTTTGATGGTACTGAAATGAGAGATCAATATTTAATTGTCAAAGATGGACAGTTAGCAGGAATGGGTGCTCACTCTTACAGTAAAGGAAGCGCTACAGGCGGTTCTGAAGAAGCGGCAAAATATCAAAAAAAATAGAGTTTTAAATACAAAACATTAAAGGTAAGCTATCATTAATCTAGATAGCTACCTTTAATGAAAAAACTTTTATCAATAATTTTCTTTCTAATTTCTTCAACCAGCTTTGCTAATTCACCAAATTTTGAAAAAGCCTATTTTGCTGGAGGATGCTTTTGGTGTATGGAAGAATCTTTTGAAAATATTCTTGGTGTTTCAAAAGTTATCTCTGGTTACTCAGGTGGCACTACAGAAAATCCAACTTATAAAGAAGTTACATATGGAAACACAGGCCATTTTGAAGTTATTGAAGTCATATATATTCCAGAAGTAGTTAGCTATGAAAAACTTTTAGAAGAATTCTGGGTAAACATTGATCCCTTTGATGCTGTAGGACAATTTTGTGACAAGGGATATAGTTATAGATCAGTGGCATTTTATCAAAATGATAAGCAAAAAAACTTAATAGAAAACAGTATTAAGGAAATAGAGAAAAAATTTAATAAAAAAGTAGTAACTTATGTAAGAAAATTTGATAAATTTTATATTGCAGAGGCTGTTCATCAAGATTATTACCAAATAAATTTTCTTAATTACTTAAGATATAAAAAAGGATGTAGACGCGAAGCAATATTAAATAGTATTTGGGGGTCCTAAAATGTCTGTGGTTAGTAAATACGTATCTTTAAAAAATTATATTCCAACTGGCTTACCAAAAGTGACAGATTTTGAAATAAAGTCAAAAGAAATTTCAATTAATGATGAAAAGAATATTTTAGTGTCAAATTCATGGATATCAGTTGATCCATACATGCGTGCAAGAATGACTGAGAGAAAAAATTATAAACCACCATTTAAAATCGGTGAAGAAATGGAAGGGTATGCAATTGGTAAAGTAGAACTCTCAAATGATAAAGATTTTAGTGTTGGAGATTTAGTATTTAGCAGTCTTGGTATGAGAGATAAATTTGTTTGTAGTTCTGATAAACTAAAGAAACTAAAACCAATTGATATGCCTATACAGTCGTACTTGGGACCACTTGGAATGACAGGTCATACAGCTTACATTGGACTTTTCAAACATGGAGAATTGAAATCTGGGCAAACTATATTAGTCTCTTCTGCTGGAGGTAGTGTTGGATCTACGGTTTGCCAAATTGCAAAAAACATTGGTTGTAAAGTTATTGCAAGCACAGGGTCTGATGAAAAAGTTGATTGGTTAAAAAATGAATTAAAAGTTGATCATGCTTTTAATTATAAGAAAGTAGAAAACCTTGTATTACATTTCAAGGAAATTTGCCCTGATGGTTTTGATTTATACTTTGATAATGTTGGTGGAGACTTTTTAGAATCTGCTATTTTTCAAATGAAAACATATGGTCGTATTGTGATTTGTGGAAGAATTTCACAGATGAATGCAACTAACCCTGGTTCTGGTTTGAAAAATATGGCTTATGTTTTGGTAAAAAGACTTACTATTAAAGGATTTCTTATTTTTGATCACGATAATGAAAAAGAACCATTTGAAACTGAGATGTCAAAATGGTTGTCGGATGGTAAAATTAAATTTAAAGAAACCATCTACGAAGGAATAGAGAATGCCCCAAAGTCATTTATTGATTTATTAAACGGTAAAAATATTGGCAAAATGCTTGTCAAAATTTAGTTTAGAAAATTTGTGACTTTAAATCTTTAATAAATGATTAAAACATTTCCTTTACTATTTATATTGCTATGGTCATCTGCATTCATCTCAGGTGATATTATAGTTCAGAATGCATCACCTTTTGCAGCACTTGCCTTTAGATTTGGAATTGTGACTATAGGTTTCTTCTTATTCGCATTACTTAAAAAAGAGATAATTTTTACAAAATTTAGATATATATTAGAAAGTATAACTACCGGTGTATTGTTTCATGGATTATATCTTGGTGGTTGTTGGTACGCTTTTCATGTAGGAGTTCCTGCAAGTGTTGTAGCATTAATTGTTACTCTTCAACCAATATTAACTAATTTATTATCAGGACCAATCTATAAAGAGGTAATAGGATGGAGGCAGTGGGTTGGTATTGTGTTTGGCTTTGTAGGCTCTTTGCTAGTACTTGGAGTAGATTTTGGAGAAGAGTTTCCTAAAGATGGATTAGTAACTTGTTTTATTGCCCTTGCTGCAATCACTACAGGAACCTTGTGGCAAAAAAAACTAAGTGGCAACGTACCTTTATCAGTTAATAATGGATTTCAAGCTTTTGGGGGCTGTTCTTTTAATTTAATTTTAATATCAATATTTGAAACTCCTTATATAAATTTTACAACAGGATTTTTATTAGGAATGACACATCAGATTATTCTAGTGTCGTTTGGAGCCTTTACAATTTTAATGTTTTTAATAAAAGCAGGTTCAGTAAGTAAAACTTCTACATTATTTTTTCTTGTCCCTCCTACAACAGCTGTAATGGCTTTCTTCTTTTTAGGAGAAAAATTATCCAATGTTGATATAGCAGGTTTTATACTTGCAACAATTGGTGTTTATATTGCTACTAGAAAGTAAGTGAATATTTTAAATTTTATAAAAAAATTTTATCGGCCTTTTTTTTTAACTTATCTTTTTTTTTCAATTGGTATAAGTTTTTATCCTTCCTTTGAATTTTACTCTTTTAAAGGACAATTATTGATATTAGCTGTATCTATATTTAATGGAATACTAGGAGTTTATATTAAGAAATTATAAAACGTAAGGTTCAGGTCTAGCATTACTTTTCAAAACTCTTTCTACATCAAAAACACTTATATCTATTGATTGATAGTTACCTGTTGTAATCAATTCAGTTAGAGCCCTTCCAATACCTGGTGCCTGCATCAAACCTCTTCCAGTAAAACCAGAGGCTAAATAAACATTGTCATATTTTGGATGTTTGCCAACAACTGCGTTGTTATCAAGTTTATTACAATCATAAAATCCTGCCCAACCACCGGTTAATTTTAGTTCTTCAAAAGCTGGAACTCTTTTTGCCAGAGCAGGCCAAACTAATTCCTCAAAATCATTCCATGCTGGTTCTAAATCTTTCGCATCAAATACAGATATAGGTGAACCTGCTAAGAATTCTTTACCCTCTGGTCTCCAATATACGCCTGTTGTTAAATCTCCAGTTAATGGCATATCAGGAAAATGCTTTGGACATTTTACTCTGAATACAGTGTGCTTTTGTGGTTCTACTGGAATATCTGATAACAATTCTTTAGTCCAGCAACCTGCTGCTGAAATAATAGTTTTTGCATTTATCTCAGACAAATTTTTAATGTCACCTTTTAAAAATTCTGCACCTAACTCAATTGCTTTACTTTTTAAAGCACTATGAAACATAAATGGATCAATCCAACCTTCACTTTTATTATCAGTATATGTTGCTGTTTCTATACCTTCGTTATTAATGTATGGAAATATTTTATTTAATTCTGAACCTTTAATATTTTTTGTGCCTGCATCACATTCTCTATGATTTTCTAATGCTCGGTATTGCTCTTCTGCATGTTCTGGTCCAAACATTAAAAGGTATCCATTAGGAACCATGCTTGCTGTTGGATTTGGATTTTTTTTTGTTTTTAATAATTCTGGTATTTTAAAAATGAATTCTCTAGCAAATTTACCTAAAAGTATGTTCTCTTTTTGAAAAAATTGTCTTCTAAATCCACCTAAAGATAAAGGAAATGAGGCAGTCTTATATGTAGGGTCTCTCTCTATTACTTTAACTTTTCTGCCTTCCATTGATAAAAAGTAGGCAGTTGCAGCACCTATTATACCTCCACCAACTATGACAACATCATCCATAAACTTAAATATATACTATTTTCTTTGCATTAACCATAAAGCATCTTGACTTAAAAAATAAATTTTTCCATTCGTCGGATGAACCTGAATATCTCTTATTCTTCCAATTTTATTTTTAAAAATAACCTCTTCTTTAACATTTGATAAGTCATCAAATATCAATTTTCTTAAGGATTTGTCTTTTAACGAAGTGATCAAGGCATGACTATTCCAATCATTAAATTCTTTACCTTTATAAATAGTTATTGCGCTAGTTGCTATTGAGGGCACCCAATATTGAATAGCTTTTGTAAATCCAGGTTGCCATTTTGGGCCAATTGGAATTCCAGAATAATTGGTTCCTCCCCATCCTAAAATTTTCCATCCATAATTTTCACCTTTTTTAACTTCTCCAAACCAATCTCCACCTTTTGCACCGTGATTACTCATGTAAACTTTTCCATCAAATTCAGAAAGTGCCATCCCTTGAGGATTTCTAATTCCAATTTGATAAATCTCTGGCAACCAATCTACCATTCCCTCAAATTTTGGATTATCTTTTGGTATACTTCCATCTAAATGAACTCTTATAATACTACCTGGATGCTTTGAAGCGTCTTGTGCAATCATACCTTGTCCTCTCTCACCCGCAGAAGCAAATAAAAAATTATCTTTGATAACTAATCTTGATCCAAAATGATAACCAGAGTCTATTGGGGGATTTGCTTGAAAAATATTTTTAAAGTTTAATTGTTTTTTATTAAATTCTGCTCTTGCAATAGAGGTGCTAGTTTTATATCCACCTCTATCTTCAGTATATGAAATCCAAATATAATTGTCTTTATGAATGATATCTAATAAGCCACCTTGGCCATGGACAACAAAATTAAGTTGATGACTAATTTCTTTAATTTCCTTAGATAGAATATTTACAATTTTTATTTTTCCACTTTTTTCTGTAACAATTATTTCTCTATCATTAATAAAAGAAGACCCCCAAGGTGCGTTTAGTTTAACTAATTTTTCTAATTTGAAGTTTTGTGAATACGATTTTGAGCTAAATACTAAAAGAAGAATTAAAACGTATATTATTTTTTTCACTTTATGAAAGTTTTGATCTTCCACCATCAACTGCAATTATTTGACCCGTTACCCAAGAACTTTCCTCGGTAAGTAAAAATTTTGCTAAAGCTGCTCCATCTTTACCCTCACCTAGTCTTTTAAGTGGGTGGGCTTTAGCTATTCCTTGAGCGATTGCTGTATTTTTTAACATTGGTTGAGCTATCTTAGAATTAGTTAAACTTAGAGCAACACTGTTAACTCTTATGTTTGGAGCAAATTCAGCTGCTAATGACACAGTGAGTCCCTCAATGGCCGCTTTGGTTGATGCTATTATTGAGTGATTTGTAAACCCTCTTTGAGCTGCAACTGTTGAAAATAAAACAATTGAACCATTATTTTGTTTTAGGTTATCTTGATATCCTTTGATTAAGTCTACTGCAGAATAAAAATTAAGTTTCATACATTTATTAAAATCATTCTCAGTTGCCATCTTCAAAGGCTTTAAGTCAATTGATCCAACACAGTAAGCTAAACCTTTAATGTCTGAAATATCTGATTTTATCTTATCTACAAATCCATCATCTAACACATCTGTAACGGTATATTGAGAATTTAACTTTTCAGATAATTTTTCTAGTTGGCTCTCATCTCTGCCAACTAAATGAACTTTGTTACCAGAAAAGTTCAATTGCTCTGCTAAATTAGATCCGATAGAACCTGTCGCACCGACAATTAGATATTTTTCTGACATATAATAATTAATGAAATTATTTTTTATACTTGGAAATCAGTTATTTCCATTAAAAAATCTTGACCGCTTCAAAAAAGACCACCTATTTTTTATGTCAGAAGACTACCAATTATGTACATATGAAAGACATCATAAATTAAAAATTCTACTATTCTTATCTTCAATGAGATCTTATGCAGATAAATTGAAGGAAAATAAATTTAAGTTAAATTATTCAAAAATTGATTCTACTGATTTTAAAAAAGATTATACGACGAAATTAGAAAAATTATTAAAGATGAATAAGATAAAAGAAGTAACTAGTTTCGAAATAGAGGATAAATTTTTTGAAACAAAAATAAATAATTTTTTAAAAAAACAAGATATTCAATGGAATATAATTAGATCTCCAATGTTTTTAGATAGTCGAGAAGATTTTAAAAAATATTTAACTAAAACAAAAAGACCCTTTATGGCTAAGTATTATAAAGAAAAGCGTGAAAGATTAAATATTTTGTTAAACAAAGATGGTACACCAGAAGGAGGTAAGTGGAGTTTTGACGAAGACAATAGAAAAAAATTACCAAAAAATACTTTAATACCCAAATTTCCTACAATTAAAGAGACTATCCACACAAAAAAATTAAAACCAATTATTGATAATTTATTTACCAAACACCCTGGGGATACAAAAAAATTTTGGTTTGCAACTGAATATAAAGATGTTTTAAAATTATTAGATTTCTTCATTAAAGATAAGTTAAACCTATTTGGTGATTACGAAGATGCAGTCGATCAAAAAAATAATATTTTATTTCACAGCGCTCTAAGTCCTTATTTAAATCTAGGATTAATAACGCCAGATATAATCATTCAAAAAATAATGACTTATCATCACAGTAAAGGTGTGAGACTAAATTCTTTAGAAGGTTATATAAGACAAATAATTGGTTGGAGAGAGTTTATGAGGGGAATATATCAAAATTTTAGTAAAGAAATGGAAAGTGGAAATTTCTTTAAACATACTCGAAAAATGAAAGACACATTTTATGATGGTAACACTGGTTTGGATCCTTTAGATCATGCAATTAAAAATGCTGACAAATTTGGTTGGTCGCACCACATTGAAAGATTAATGATATTATCAAACATTATGAATTTATGCGAAGTTGAACCAAAATCAGTTTATAAATGGTTCATGGAGATGTTTGTGGACTCATCTGATTGGGTTATGGTCCCAAATGTTTATGGCATGGGTTTATTTAGCGATGGTGGAATTTTTGCAACTAAACCTTATATCTGTGGATCAAGTTATTTTTTGAAAATGATGGATTTTAAGAGAGGTGATTGGTGTAATGTTATGGATGGTCTTTACTGGCGTTTCATAGATAGAAATAGAAAGTTTTTTTTAAAAAATCCAAGACTCTCTATGATGGTAAGAATTTTTGATAAAATGAAAGAAGATAGAAAAAAATTAATATTATCAGAGGCTAACAAATTTATTAAATATAATACTTATGGGAATTAAAGTTTATTTTAACGATTCTTGCAATATTTGTAGAATGGAAATTAATCACTATAAAAAAATTGCAAATAGTGATTTGGAGTGGATAGATATTACAAATAATGATGAGGCTATAAAAATAACATCTAAGTCACAAAAAGAGTTGCTCAGAAGATTGCATGTAATAAATGATGGTGAAGTTATTGGAGGAGCCAAAGCGTTTATTATAATTTGGTCAAAAATTCCAAAATATAAAATCCTATCTAAAATTTTTTCAATTAAACCATTATTTATTATTTTTCATTATGTGTATGAAATTGCTGCATTTTTCTTATTTTTAAAAAACAGAAAACAATTAAATGAAAAAACAAAACTTACCAACTAAAGTATGCAAAGTATGTAATAAGCCTTTTGCATGGAGAAAAAAGTGGAAACTTAACTGGGATAAAGTTAAATATTGTTCAAAAAGGTGTGCCTCGAGTAATTAATTACTGCGTCTTGCTTTTTCTAGGATCCTTAAGAGATTTTAAAATTTTTGATAATCCAGTAATCTTTAAACTATAGTAAATTACATAAATTAAAGTTAATCCTAAAGCCATTGTAGATAGAAACACAAAAATGGCTGTTAAAATTTTTTCTTGGAACCAATTCTCTACTCCTGAATTAGAATAGTAAAGAATATTCCAAAACGCGACGAAAATTAGCTCATATACGATTATAATTTTGAACATACTGTTGATATAGTTCTCAATATAATTAATACTATTCAATTCTTGTCGCATGTCGACAGAAATTTATGTAATAAAACAATGAAAAATTGATGAAAAAAGTAATTTGGATAACTGGCGGAAGCAGTGGGATAGGAAAAGCAGTTGCATTAAAGTTTGCAAATAAAGGATGGCAGGTAATCATATCATCAAGACGTGAAGAAGTTTTAAAAGATATTTCAGATAATAATGAAAATATTGATTATTTGAAATTAGATATCGTTGATTATGAAGCATGTAATTCAGTTTTTAAAACTATTGTGGAGAAATATAATAAGGTTGATATTTGTTTTTTTTCTACTGCAATTTATGAGCCTGAAAAAGAGAAGGATTTTGATCTTCAAAATATAATTGATGTTACGAATGTAAATTATATTGGAACCGTAAATTGTATTAAAGCTGTCGAAAAATATTACAAAGAAAAAAGGCAAGGAGTAATATCTATTGTATCTTCTACTGCAGGATACAGAGGATTGCCAAATTCAACTGCCTATGGGCCGGCAAAAGCTGCTCTAATTAATTTAGCAGAAAGTTTATATCTTGATTTTCAAAGATATGATGTTCGCGTTTGTCTGGTCAGTCCTGGGTTTATCAAAACAAGACTAACAGATAAAAACACTTTTAAAATGCCATTTTTAAAAACTACACAATATGCAGCTGATCAGATTTATGATGGATTATTAAATAAAAATGCATTTGAAATAGCTTTTCCAAGAAGTTTATTTTTAATACTAAAATTTTTTAAGATTTTGCCAAATGGGATCTACTTATATTTGATAAGAAAAATGACGAAGCTTCAAAAAAAATAAATTTAATCTTTAACAAACATTACAGTTAATTCGGCAACTTTAATACCAAACTTAGTCATTGTTGCTCTATTAATTGCTACTCTTTCATCTTGCATAAAGATCCAATCATCAAAAGTTATTTTCATTTCTCTTCCTTTGACAGGAACTAACAGTACATATTCAAACTTAAATGCAGGACCATAAGAAAAACCTTTTGCAGTTCCAACTACATCTCCAGCAGTACCTTCATAGTTATGTTCATCGATTTTATTGATTGTCCATTGCCTATTTTGGATTTCTCCATCGTTCCAAACAAATTTTTCGTCAAGTATTAATTGTTTTCCATCCCACTTTCCATCTAGATCTGCAGAAAATTGTCTTGTCACTTTACCTGATCTATTTTGTAAAATTCCCCATGCTTTTACATTTCCAGATAAATACTCTTCTATTATTAATCTAGGCTTTTGGTTTTTGAAATCTTCTGGTTTCATTGCTTGGTTTGATGAACAACTTGTAATCAATACTGAGAATATTATCAATAATAAATATTTTATTTTCATAGTATTATTTATTTTTGAAGAGCAAATTGGATTAAGTCTATATTTTTAGATTTAAAACCTGCTTCACAGTACGATAAATAAAAATTCCACATTCTTTTGAAAGTATTGTCAAAGCCTTGTGATGAAATTTGTTCCCATTTTTCTAAGAACTCTTCTCTCCAAATATTTAGTGTATTTGAGTAATGATCACCATAAGAATTGCAATTCACAAACTTAAGTCCAGATTGGTTTGCTAGATTTACTAACTCATTTTTACTAGGTAAAAAACCACCAGGAAAAATATATTTTTGGATAAAATCAGTTTTACTTTTATATCTATCGTAGATGGAGTCATCTATAGTAATTGATTGTATAGCTGCTGTTCCTCCATCAACTAAGTTTTCTTTAATAGTATTAAAATAGTTTTTTAAATAACTCTGCCCTACTGCTTCTATCATTTCTATAGAAGCTATTGAATTATAATTATTTTTAACATCTCTAAAATCTAACATTTGTATATTTATTTTTTCATTCAAACCTTCATTGTAAATTCTTTCTTTTGAATATTCGTATTGTTTTTTGGAGATTGTTATACAATCTAACTTTACGTTGTAATTTTTTCCAATATATTCTGCAAATCCTCCCCATCCACAACCAATCTCAAGCATCTTATCGCCTGATTTAGGCTTAACAAGATTTGATAGTTTTTTATATTTATTTATCTGGGCTTTTTCCAAATCATTATCATCGTCAAAAATTGCACTTGAATAAGTTAAGGTTTTATCAAGCCATAATGAGAAAAATTCATTCCCTAAATCGTAATGCTTTCTAATATTTTCTTTACTCCTAGATTTATTATTCTTAATAAACAAACGTTTGATTTTATTAAATATTGAAAGATCGAAAGAGCCAGAAAATTTATGAACTATTTTTATATTTTTTGCCGCTAGCTCTATAAGATTAGTTAAATTATTTGTTTCAAAATAATTATCCATATATGCTTCTGCTAGACCTACACTTCCATTTTTAATAATTTTAAAAGTTAACCCTGGTTTATTTATTTTGAGATCAGCATTTAATCTTTCATTACTATTTCCGAAGGTATATTCTTTTCCATCATGGTTAGTTATTTTTAAATTTCCATGCTTAATAAATTTTAGTGAGTTAAAGACAATTTTGTCTGATAATTTATTCAAATTCACTTTTTTCTACCGAACTATTATTTTTAATATTTATTTTTTTTTTAATAAACTTTATTCCTTTTAACCATAGTTTAAATGCCTCATAGTGGATTGCGACAATAACTTTAAATGTCATCAATGGGTGAAAAATATAGGAAACGAATAGATTTTTATTACTAAATTCTTTTGCGGTACCATCTTGAGATGCGTATAAAAGTTTACCATCATTATCAGATTGGTCAATTATAACTGATATTTTGTCTGAGGGCTTATTTACTCTAAATTTGTAATTACACTCCATATCTATGAAGGGTGATACATGAAATTTTTTTACACAACTATTTCTTAAAGTTTCATTATCTTCAGCTTTGAAAATGTATGTATGTTGTTCACCAAAAGTATTTTTAACCTCATAAAATATAGAGATTATTTTATCGTACTTATCATATATAAAAAAAACACTTAGAGGATTAAATACGTAACCTAGGATTCTAGGATAACAGAATAATTTGATTTTAATCTCTTTATTGTCGACACCAATATTTTCTAGTTTTTTTTTTACCCAGTTTTTTAACGAGGTACCATCTCTGTCTCCATGGTCTTTGTCAAAAAAACTAATGATATTGAATTTATTGTATGAAAATAACTTAATTTTATTATCAATTTCATTTAGATCATCTAAGTCTATCAATAATGAAAAAACCCTATATTTAAAATAATGATTTTTAGGTTTAAATCGTCTGTGTATTACTTTTCCTACGTATATTTTAGAGCTTTTAAGCATTTATATACTTAATCATATCTATTGATGATTTTATACCATCTTCATGAAATCCATATCCAAAATAACTACCACAAAATAAAATATTATTTTTATTTTGAATTAGGTGAAGATCTTTCTGGCTATTGATTGCATTTTGATCAAAGTAAGGGTGTGTAAATATAACTTTTCGGATTATTTTATCTTCGGGTATCTCTAAATAAGGATTTAATGTTAAAAAAATATTTTTATTTATATTCAAATTTTGTAATAGGTTTAACCAATAAGTAATTGAATTTTTTTCACTATTCTCAGACTCGATCGAGGAATTCCATGAACACCAAGCACTTTTATTAATATTGTAATTTTTATAATATTCACCACTGATTTTACCCAGAATTTTATTTACATATGTTCTACTTCTTTTGGAAACTGTGAACCATTGCGGTCGATCTTTTAATTTGAATAACCCATGATTTTGAAAAAATTTAAAAAAAAATTTTAATGGCATTTGTTTTGCCTCGTAAGGGGGCATTGACCATATAGCTGATACCATAGGAATAATATGGAATTTGATAAAATAATCTGACAATTTTAAATTGTCTAAATAACTGCCTAATGTAATATTTTCTTTAAGTGGATCTTGGTTTTCACTTTGTTTATAAAAACTAATTATAGTAAAAAACATCTTCAAAAATTTTATATTTAACAAGTTTGATTTATTACTAAAAATTCCAGAAAGACCTTTTCCACAATATTCTATATTTGAGTTTCTTACAGACACTGAGAACGACATATTGCTTTCTTCTATAGCAATATCATTTTCTTGAAAAAAATTTATTAAATTTGGATAGGTTTTTTTATTAAATACAATAAAGCCTATATCAACAGGGACTATATTATCTCCAACATTAATATCAATAGTATGCGAATGACCTCCAAAATGGTCTTCTTTCTCAAATAGATCTACCTTATATTTTTTAGATAAACTATACGCTGCACTTAGACCTGATATACCAGATCCTATAATAGCAAATTTCATTATTGAGGATTATATTTATTTTCTTTTGTAAAGGATGAGACAAATTGTAGAAAAACTGCAAGAATTATAATGCTTCCTCCTATTAAAACGTAGAATGAAGGGTTTTCATTTACAAATAGCCAAGCCCAAAGAGGACCAAGTATTGCCTCTGTAAGCATTATTATGCCGACCATAGCTGATAGAGTTTTTCTCGCACCAATTGTTATTAAGATAAAGCCAAGTCCTATTTGAAATGTCCCAGACAAAAATGCCAAAAACATATCATTTAAAGGTATAGAAATTTTTGTTGATGCTAAAAAACCTATTATCATTGCAACTATTCCTGCAACCAATTGAAGGGGTACCATATCCACATGGGGATATTTTCTTACAATTAAAATTAGAGTTGCAAAGGTAATTGGCATAACAAAGGCAACAATATTTCCAGACATTTGTCCACTTGAAAGAGTATTTCCTAGCATTAAAATTAATCCAGAAATTGCTAAAATAATAGAAGCTAAAGTAATTTTTGAAATTTTTTCTTTTAAAAAAAAATATCCAAATATCGCTAAAAAAATTGTTTGTGTTTGTATTATGAAATTTGTATTTGCAACAGTAGTATTATACATAGCAAAAACATAACTACTAAATCCAATACCCAATATAATTCCGCCAATTAAGCCAGGAATTCCTGATACATAAATTTTTTTAAATACCTCTCCTTTGTAAGTTACAATTAAAAAAATAGTTACAACAATTATAAAAAAAACCTGTCTCCAAAATAAGATTTGCCATAAAGTTGATCCTTCAAATGATTTAACAATCAACCCACCAAAACTTAGACAAAATGCGCCAAAAAAGATTAATAATGGACCTGGTATCTTTGAAATGAAATTCATTTAATATTGGAAATCAAATTTTGAGTTTCCATCTCATACAACTTAAAAATAGTTTCTGCATCTTTTAAATTAATTTCTTTAAATTTTATTTTTGTTCCTGGAGGTATTTGTACTAGTTTGTCATAATCAGCACTTATTACAACTCCAATCTTAGGATAACCCCCTATGGTTCCATGATCAGAGAGCATAATTATTGGATCCCCGTCTGCAGTAATTTGGATAACACCCTTCACTAAACCTTCTGACTTTATATTTGTATTTTTAATATTATTAATCTTAGGTCCTTTAAGTCTTATTCCCATACGGTCACTTAATTTGGTTACATTAAATTCATTACTAAAAAATGAAACTATTGCATCCTTTGAAAAATAATCAAAATGGGGTCCTTTTATTATTCTAATATTTTCAATTTTAGAATTTAGGTATTCTATTTTATTTTTTGGCAGGATTTTTTTTATATTTTTTAATTGAATTATTTGTCCTATCTCAAGTTTTTCCCCACTATTTGCACCAATTTTAGCCTTAGTATTTGTAGAACAACTATTTAAATAATAATCTACTTCAAATGTGCCTCCAATAGATAAATAACCATATACTGATCGATTGGTAGACAGTACATCTAAGCAATCATTATTTTCTAAAACAATATTTTCGTAACAACCAAATTCCAAATTTTTGTTTTTTCTTATAATTTTAAAATTAACATCTCCAGTAACATTGATGGAGATATTTTCTCCTATATATTTCAATTTTGGACCTTGATATGCAAATTCTAGGACCGGATTATTTATTCCATTATTTGAAATGGTATTTGCTAATAAAAAATTCCTATTATCCATTGCTCCACTAAAAGGTATACCTATATGATAAAAATTATTTCTACCACTGTCTTGAAATGTAGAATTGATACCTGGTCGTAATACCTCAAAATAGTTTTTATTCATATTTTTTTTCATACTCTAGTTTAGAAATTGGGTAAAATGATATTGTATCACCTGGATTGATTAGATTAGGATCAGTATTTTTTTTATTATCAAAAATATCAACTGGTGTCTTGCCAATTATATTCCAACCACCTGGACTTTCAAAAGTATAAATATTACAAAATTGCTCTGTTATACCTATGGAATTTTTTGGGACCTTAACTCTTGGTGTTTCTAAACGCTTTGCAAAAAGAGATTTATCCATATCTCCTAAGAATGGCATTCCCGCAATAAAACCTGTCATATAACAATAATAATTTTTAGAAAAGAATGTTTCATAAATTTTTGCCTCATTTATCTTTAATAATTTTTGTAAACGTTTTATATCTAGTGCAAACTCCTCTGCGCAACAAACTGGGATTTTAATAAGATTATTTTTTGAATTATTATTTTTTTTTAGCTCTAAATTTTCAACTTGTTTTTTTAATTTAGCAAAACTCGTAAGTTTTAAATCGAAACTAATTACTAGTTTATTATAACTAGGTGTAATATTTGTAATACCTAAAAAATTACTATCTCTTAAATTGTTAAAATAATTTATAACATTTCTGTTAATTTCTTTATTTACCTCAGTACCAAAGTCACAGTACAATGCTGCGTCACCAAGATTTGATATATTTTTAATCATGTCATGTTATACTTTAAGCTTTATAGTATGGAAATTAATTTAAATTGTGATTTAGGTGAAAAATCAAAGCATCATTCAAATGAGAATGACCCCGATTTACTCAAAATAGTAAACTCTGCAAATGTGGCTTGTGGGTACCACGCTGGAGATGAGGAAACTATGAGAGAAGTTGTAGAGATTTCAAAGCAAAATAATGTAAGTATTGGTGCACATCCATCATTCAATGATCCAGAGAACTTCGGAAGAAAACGGATTAATCTTGCTGCTAATGAGATTTCTAAGCTTTTAATAGATCAATATGAAATTTTGCAAAATATTGCCATTAAATTAGATGAAAAGGTTTCTCATATTAAACCACATGGAGCCTTGAATAATATGGCTTGTGAGGACCTTGAACTGGCAACAATTTTGGCAAAAACTATTTATAGTATTGATAAAGATATAATTTATTTAGTACCAACAGGTTCAAAAATGGAAATTGCAGCTAAAAAATTAAATATGAAAATTGCATGTGAAATTTTTGCAGATAGAAATTATGAAGACGATGGAACACTTGTATCAAGAAGTAAGGATCATGCCCTAATAACCGACCCTGAGCGAGCTAAAGAACACGTATTCAATATGGTAAAAAACCAAACCCTTAATTGTCACAGTGGAAAACAAATACCTTGTGAAATCGATTCAATTTGCATACATGGAGATAACACAAGTTCTCTCTCGACTGCAAAACAGGTAAAAGAAAACTTGATAAAAAATAATTTAGAATTAAAGCCTCTAAATAAAATGAAAAAATTTATATAATTATGATTAAAAAAATATTTACTCTTTTCATATTCTTTTTTTTAACTGTTGAAACTTTTGCTGCTGGAACAAGTTCATCAGGTAAAAAACCGAGCTATAAAAATGCTGTTAAAATAATTGAAGCAGCTAAGAAATATGAATCCAAAAATAAAATGGATAAAGCATTAAAAAGATACGAAAAAGCTCAAAAAATTTTATTAAAACTCGATAAAGAAAAGCCCTTACAAGCTGATACACTAAACTACCTGGGTTTTACAACTAGAAAACTTGGGGACTTTGAAGCAGGAGAAAAATATTATTTGTTAGGTTTGCAAGTCGATCCAAAGCATGTTGGTATAAATGAATACTTAGGTGAATTATATGTTGTAACCAACAGAATTGATTTAGCAAAAGAAAGATTGGAAATTTTGAAAAGCTGTAATTGTGAGGAGTATCAAGAGTTAAAAGAAATTATTGAAGGAACAAAAAAATCAAAATACTAATTGATATTTTGAATCATTTGTTCGGGCATCCATAAAGCGATTTGTGGGAACAGTACAATCAATAGGACTGCAAAAATCATCAATAAAAATAATGGGAAGGCACTTTTTGCTATGAACCCCATATCTTTGTTTGCCATTCCTTGAAGAACAAATAAATTAAAACCAACAGGTGGTGTAATTTGAGCCATTTCTACAACAATAACTAAAAATATTCCAAACCAAATCATATCAAAGCCTGCTTGCCTTATCATTGGTTCAATTATTGCCATTGTAAGAACAACTGCAGAAATTCCATCAAGAAACATCCCAAGAATTATGTAAAAAATCATTAATACAAATATTAATACATACGGTGATAACTCCATATTCTGTATCCACAATGCTAGATTTCTGGGCAAACCAGTAAATCCCATAGCAAGCGACAAGAAAGTTGCCCCAGCTAAAATAAATGCAATCATACATGAAGTCTTAGTTGCTCCAAGCAATGAGTCTTTAAATGTTTTTAAGGTTAAACTCTTTTGAAAATAAGAGAGAATTAAAGCTCCAACAACACCTAAAGATGCGGCCTCAGTTGCTGTTGCTATTCCAGTATATATTGAACCTATTACTCCAAGTATTAATAAAATAACTGGAATTAATTGTTTAGATTTACCTAGTTTATTTAAAAATGAAAAATTTTCATAATTAGTTGGCATTTTATTTTTATTTAATAAAGACCAAACAATTACATAGCCCATAAAAATCAGAGCAATCATTATCCCTGGAATTATTCCAGCTATAAAAAGTTTTGCAATTGACTCTTGAACAGTCACACCATAAATGATCAAAATTATTGAGGGTGGAATTAAAAGACCTAAAGTTCCTGAACCTGCCAAACTTCCAAGCAAAATTTTTTCAGGATATTTTCTTTTTCTTAGTTCTGGAATTGACATTTTTCCAACTGTAGCAACTGTTGCCGCAGATGATCCTGAGATAGCAGCAAACAAGGCACAACCAACAACATTCACGTGGATTAGACCTCCTGGTAACTTCTGAAGCCAGGGTGCCAACCCCTCAAATAAATTTTCTGATAATTTAGTTCTAAAAAGAATTTCACCCATCCACACAAATAACGGTAATGCTGTTAGTGTCCACGATGACGAAGCTCCCCATATAGTTGTAGCCATCGCATCACCCACTGGTCTAGAGGTAAACAAAATCATACCTATTGAAGATACGCCAACCATACTGATGGCTACCCATATCCCAGATCCTAAAAAAAACAGTAAAACACTAATAAAAAAAAATGCTAATAAAATTTCAATCATACTTGTTAACTATTCTTAAAATTAATTGATGAAAGACACATATAAAAAATAATAATGAACCAATTGCTACACTTGATTGAGGTATCCAAATTAAAATTTCATCAGCACCTTCACTTCTTTCTTGAAACTCATAAGATATCTTTAACATTTTAAGAAAATAAAATGCCATATATCCTGAAAAAATAGATGCAATGATTAAACTCCAAATTTCTAGAAATTTTTTTTTTAAATCGGTGGCTTTTTCTAAAAATAATGTGATCCTAATATGGCCTCCATTTACAAATGTGTATGAAAGTGCAAAAAACGAGGAAGCCGCCATGCAGTAACCAGAATACTCAGCTAAACCTCTTATGTAAAAACCGAACATTCTTGAGGCAATTCCAGTTAAAATAAAAACTGCTATCAATATTAAAAAAAACGCAGCGATATGTCCTGAGAAATTATAAAGATTATTTAGAGATTTATTAATTTTTTGTAACATAAAAAAGGCCGTTTTTTTTAAACGGCCTTTTTGATTATAATTATTTTATTTGTAAGCAGCAAGTACGCTAGCTCCTGTTTTGCCAGCCTTTTTCTTCCATTCCTTTGCCATTTTTTTTCCAACTTTTTGGAAATGTTTTTCTAAATCAGCGTTTACTTTGCCTACAGTCATACCCGCAGCAGCTAAAGCTTTTTTATCCTCAATATTTCCAACTCTAGAAAGCATCCAACCTTTTTCTTCTGCAGCAGTTGCTTCTTTCATTATTAGTTTTTGAGTGTCTGCATCTAGTTTGTTCCAAGATCCTCTATGCGCAACTACCATATTTTTTGGGAACCAAGCAGCTATATCATAGAAATATTTTACTCCGTTCTCCCAAATTTTACTATTTTTTCCAGTAGTTGGTGAAGTAATCATGCTCTCAACTGCCCCAGTTGAAAATGCTTGACTTATTTCTGCAGCTTCAATTTTTGTTGGAGCCATACCAGTAAGTTCAGCAATTCTAATTGTTGCTGAATTATAAGCTCTAAATTTTAAACCTTGTAAATCTGAAACACTATTAATCTCGTTTTTACTATACAAACCTTGTGCGGGCCATGGCACAGCATACAAAAATACCAATCCTTTTTGGCTTAAGCTTTCTATGATTGCTGGTTTCGATGCTTGGTAAAGTTTCATAGCATCATCATAAGATGTTGCTAAGAATGGTTGTGAGTCAATCTCAAGAATAGGATCTACTTTTCCAAGAGCCGACATAAATCTCTCTCCCATTTGAGCTTGACCAGTTCTAACAGCTCTAAAGATTTCTCCACCTTTAAATAATGATCCACCAGGATGAGTTACAATTGTTAATTTACCTCCACTTTTTTCTGAAACGTTTTTAGCAAATTCTGCAGCATTAGCTGAATGAAAATTGCTTGCACCATAAGCTAAAGCCATATCCCACTTCTCAGCAGCATTTACGTTAGCGGTTAACAAAACAGAAAATAAAATAGAAATTAAAGTTTTTAAATTTTTCATTAATCCTCCTTATTTTTAAAAAAACACATCTGATTATGTATTATTTATTAAATCAATAAAAATTTCATGTGTTTTATTGAAAATTTTTAAATAATTACTATTATATAATCATCTTGATAGAAGAATCCCTTATTTTACTACAAATTATCTTTATAGATATAATCTTAGCTGCTGATAATGCTATTATAATTGGTTTAATTGCAGCTAATTTTGTACCTAAAAATAGAAAAAAAATAATTTTTTGGGGAGTAGTTGGTGCTCTAGTTTTTAAAGTTCTATTTGCGGTATTTGCAACATATTTATTCAAATTCTACTTTATAAAAATTTTGGGAGGGATACTTTTAATTTGGATAGTCAATGATTTGAGAAAAGATCTTTTTCAAATTCAGAAAAAATCAAAATCACCCGCAAAAAAATCATTAGAACCTTCATTTGCAAAAGGTATGTATAAAGTGCTCTTTGCAGATATCACAATTAGTTTTGATAACGTTATAGGTGTTGTTGGTGCTTCCAAGGGTAACTTTGGGTTTATGATTTTTGGTTTGTTGTTATCAGTAGTCCTGACTGGAGCAATGGCCACTTACTTGGCTAATTATATACAGAAACATTTATGGGTTGTGTATATTGGTCTAGCATTTATTCTTTTAGTTGCAATACAACTTATTATTGGTGGACTTGTGGATTTAGAAATTTTAAATATTAACGAAGGATTTAAAAAGTATTTTTAGTAGGAATATTTAGCTGAGGGGTATGACCCACTTTTAACATCTAATTTAAACTTTTTAACTGTATTTCTTACACTACTTTTCAAATTAGTATATTTTTTAACAAATTTGATTTTCGTATTTGTTAAACCCAATAAATCATCTGTAACTAAAATCTGACCATCACAAAAATTTGATGAACCTATCCCTATTGTTGGAATATTAATTGATTTTGTAATTTCTTTTGAAACTTTTTTTTCAATACATTCTAAAACAATTGCAAACACTCCAGCATCTTCTAAGGACTTAGAATCTTTTAACAAGTTTTTTTTTTCTAAATCTGTTTTACCTTTGTATCTAAATTTACCTCTTACGGTTTGTGGTGTTATACCTATATGACCCATTACAGGAATTTTAAATTGAGTTAAATATTTTATAATTTCTATAATTTTTCTGCCACCTTCTAATTTTATTCCATCACATTTTGTTTCTTTCATTACTTTTTTACAATTTTTAAGTGCTTGTGATTTACTTTTGTATGAATTGAAAGGCATGTCTACAATCATTAGACTTTTTTTAACCCCTTTTCTTACACTCTTGGAGTGCTCAATCATCATTGATAAATTTACTTTTCTTGTAGTGTCAAAATTATACAAAACTGAACCCAACGAATCTCCCACCAGTATTAAATCTGTGTAGTTATCAATCTCTTCGGCTATATTTTTTGAATAAGCAGTTAAACAAACAATCTTTGACTTATTTTTTTTTTTAAGAACAAGCCTACTTATTTTTGTAAGCATAAATACCTGCTTACCAAGTACCTATATTTTCCATAGATTTCCAAGGTTCTATGGGATCTAAGTTACCTTCTTGAAGAATTTCAACTGATATCTTATCTGGAGATCTAACAAAAGCCATATGACCATCTCTAGGAGGTCTGTTAATTGTGTAACCCATATCTTTTAATCTCTGACAAGTCTCATAAATATTATCAACTCTGTAAGCTAAATGTCCAAAATTTCTTGATCCTTCACCTAAATTGTCTCCATCCCAGTTATATGTTAATTCAATTTCTGCTTTTTCATCATTTGGAGCTGCAAGAAAAACTAGTGTGTATCTTCCTTTTTCATTTTCCATTCTTTTTGTTTCTTTTAATCCTAAGCCATCACAAAAAAATTTAAGCGAGTCTTCAATATTTGAGACCCTAATCATTGTATGTAAATATTTCATATAGTTTACTTATATAGTCTTATTATTCCAATTCAATAGTGCTTGGTGGCTTTGAGGTAATATCATAAACAACTCTATTAATGCCTCTAATATTATTTACAATTTGATTAGATATTGACTGCATAAAAGATTTATTAAATTGAAAGAAATCTGCTGTCATTCCATCTTCTGAGGTAATTGCCCTTAATAAACAAAGATATTCATAAGTTCTATTATCTCCCATAACACCAACAGTCTTAACTGGAAGTAAAGCAGCATAGGCCTGCCAAATCTTATCATATAGATTATTATCTTTTAAAGATTTTATAAAGTAATTATCTGCCTCTTTTAAAATTTTAATTTTTTCTTTGGTGATTATACCAGGCATTCTTATTGCAAGACCTGGTCCTGGAAATGGGTGTCTAGATATAATCTCATGACTTAATCCAAGTTCTAATCCTAGTTTTCTAACCTCATCTTTAAAAAGATATTTCAATGGTTCAACTAATTTCAGTTTCATTTTTTTTGGCAAACCACCTACATTATGATGTGATTTAATTTTTGATGTTTGGCTTCCTGTAACAGATTTACTTTCAATTAAATCAGGATACAAAGTTCCTTGGGCTAAGAATTTTACATTTTTAATTTTATTTGAATATTTTTCAAAAATTTTAATAAAAAGATTTCCTATTATTTTTCTTTTTTTTTCTGGATCAGAAATATTTTTTAATTTAGATAAAAATAAATTTTCTGCATTTACATAGATTAGATTAATTTTAAATCTCTTCTTAAATGTATTTACAACTTGCTTTTCTTCATCTTTCCTAAGTAGACCAGTATTAACAAATATACATGTTAATTTTTTCCCTATGGCATTTGACAGTAATTTAGCAACTACACTGCTATCAACACCTCCGGATAGTGCACAAATAACCTTTGAATTTCCTACGCTATTTCTTACTTCATTTATTAATTTTTTTTTCTGGTCTCTTGAAGACCAATTTTTAGTTAATTTACATATAGAAAATATAAAATTTTTAAGTATTAACTTTCCTTTGATTGTATGACTTACCTCTGGGTGAAATTGAATACCAAACATTTTTTTTTCTACATTTTCAATAATACACATTTTCGAGTTTATACTTTGTGCAATTATTTTAAAATTTTTTGGTAATTTTGTTACTTGATCTGCATGGCTCATCCATACATTATTTTTTCCCTTAGAAAAAAAATCTTTAGTTAACTTACTTTTTCTTGTTTCTTTTACTTCAGCAAGTCCAAATTCTCTATATTTAGAGCTTCTTACACTTCCTCCCATTGCTTTTGAAATAATTTGATGACCAAAACATATACCTAGTACAGGCACTCCTAGTTTAAGAATTTTATCATTAAATTTTACTTTTTTACTCTCATAGACATTTAAAGGACCACCAGATAAAACTATTCCTTTAATATTTTTTTCAAACTTTGTGAATTTTTCTATTTTTTTGTGACTTACTATCTCACAATAAATACCCAGTTCTCTGATTTTTCTTGCAATTAACTGTGTAAATTGGGAACCAAAGTCTACAATTAGTATTTTATTGAGAGTGCCCTCAAGACGCATCTTTTCTTTCAAAATCTTTTAAACGACTTTCAATTGAAGCAATTTTTTCACACATATCTACACAAATTTTCTTAAAATCTTTACTTAATTCATCTGCTTTTGAAAAATTTGATCTTTCTAATTCCATATCAATTAAAAGGAACATAGCCTCTTCATTCTTAGGATCTAAAAGTAAAGTAGTTTTTATATTCTTTTCTTCTTGTCTTTTATCTTCTTCAATTTTAAAAATTTTAGCTAAATAAAGATAAGATGCTGAGTCTTTTGGGTTATAAACTATGTTTCTATGAAATAAAAACTTTGAATCTCCATATTTTTCCTTATCGAATAAATCCTTAGCCTCTTTAAAAAAATTATTTTCATTCGCCTTAGCAAAAAGGCTAAATAAAATAAATGTAAAAATTAAAATTAAGTATTTCATAGTTATTTTTTAACAACATCTATATTATGTACCATACTTTCATAAAAACCTGCTTTAGTAATTTTTACAAATTTTGGTTTTTTTCTTAATTCAATTACTTTCTTAGCTCCCATATAGCCCATTGAAGATTTTAATCCTCCAACTAGGTTGTAGATTATTTTATCAACTTTACCTTTATATTTAATATATCCCTCTACACCTTCCGCTACATATTTTGATGTATCTTTTTGTTTAGTTTGAAAGTATCTGTCAGCCGAACCTTTGTTCATTGCGCCTATTGAACCCATACCCCTAAAATATTTATAAAATTTACCGTTTTTCTTTATCTTTTTTCCAGGTGCTTCATCTGTGCCTGCAAATAATGAACCTATCATAACTGCATCTGCACCAGCTGCTAATGCTTTAGCAATATCACCAGAAAATTTTATTCCTCCATCAGCAATTAGTCTTGTTTTGCTTTTCCCAATTCCTTTTTTAACATTTAGTATCGCGCTAAGTTGTGGAACTCCTATTCCTGCTACAAGTCTTGTTGTGCAAATAGATCCTGGGCCTATTCCTACTTTTATAATATCGACACCTAACCCAATCAAAAATTTTGCAGCTTGTGTTGTAGCTATATTTCCAGCACAAATTGCTGTTTTCTTAGGACGTATTTTTTTTATTTTTTTAATTATATCTCCTACTTTTTTGGTATGTCCGTGTGCTGTATCAATTACTATTATATCCAAGTTCTCTTTTAATATTTTTTCTGCTCTCTTTAATTCTTTTTCGCTTGCACCAACTGCTGCACCTACTAACATTTTTTTGGATTTTACTTTTCTAATTTCTTTTATCTGTTCTTCAATATTTAAGTTTCTGTGAATTATTCCTAATCCCCCAGCTCTCCCCATTGCAATTCCCATTGTAGACTCTGTAACAGTATCCATTGCAGATGATAAAAGTGGAATTTTTATCTTTAGACTTTCTGTTAAATTTGTAGAGGTACTTACTTCACTGGGTAGAATAGCTGAGTAATTTGGCGCTAAAGTAACATCATCAAATGTTAAAGCTTCTTTAATAGTTTCCATGTCCTTATATAAATGATTCTTTAAAAAATAAAAGGATAACTATCTCAAATTTCTACAAATTATAAAATTTTCTTTAGAGTCTTTTCTGCTTGATGGAGGCTTGAAAATATCAATATCTTTAAAAGATTTTTTGCCTAATGCGACAATCTCGTTAAAAGATGATCCCATAAAAAGTTTAGATATAAAATTTCCTTTTTTATTAAGTAATTCAGTCGCAAAATTCATTGCTTCAATACATAATTCTCCTGTAACTAATGAATCTACACTTTTATTTCCTGTAGTGTTAACTGCCATATCAGAGACTATAAGATCTACTTTCTTCCCAAAATAATTTTTGATATTTTTTTTTTGCTGATCTTCAGTAAAATCTCCTTTTATATGTACTAAATTCTTAATTGGCTCAATATCCTTTAAATCAATTGAGATTATTTTAGAGTTACTGAAATTTCTTGATATGTACTGGGACCAGCTACCTGGAGCTGCACCAAGATCTATAACTAAAATATTATTTTTTATTATTTTGAATTTGTCGTTTATTTCTTGTAATTTGTATACAGCCCTTGACCTATAACCCTCTAATTTTGATTTTTTGACGTAAATATCTCTTTTTTGTTTAATAACCCAATTCTTCGAAAATTTATTTTTTTTCAACTAATTCTCAAATCTTAAGGATTTTTCAATTATATCTCCGTCCAATGTTTTAATTTTGGATATATAATTTTTATTATTTCTTATATTGTCATTATTTTTTCCCGCTAAATGAATAATTCCTATTTCATGGTTTGGTAAATATGGTTCAACAAAGGTATTATGTTTTTTGTCAAATTTAATTGCCTCTATAAGTGTCCAGTTACAATAAGCAGGTAGAATTTCTACATCTAAATTATCTGAATATATTGTAATATTCATTGCTATTTGCTCTGAACCCCAAATTTTTCCAGAAGACAATGCTTTTTTTAAATTTTTTTGCCAGATCTCCCAATGAGGAGCGCTTTCTTCCAAGCAAAATAATCCAATATTCAAATGGGGTTTAAGTGCAACTTCTCTTGAAACTTTTTCTGAGAAACCAGATGACTTAGCATGTTTGTAATTTTGTGATTTTATTCTTGCAAAACTTCCCCATACCCAATCTGCTCTTAAAACTCTTCCATAGGATCTATCTGC
The DNA here is from genome assembly GCA_902517495.1 of uncultured Pelagibacteraceae bacterium. Lineage (GTDB taxonomy): Bacteria > Pseudomonadota > Alphaproteobacteria > Pelagibacterales > Pelagibacteraceae > Pelagibacter. Next base: position 40,307 of record CABYCO010000001.1, read on the forward strand.
TGATGTTGCTATTGCTAACTTTTTATTCTCAGAGCCCTGTAAGTAAAGATCGATTGCATACCAAGAGTTTACCCATGCATCAGCATCTATCCATAAATATTTTTTATATCCTGGAAAATAATTTGGCAAGAATGCTCTAGATACCTGACTTTTCAACCACTCTCTTCCTTTTATCTTCAAATTTGGAACTTCTATATCCCACTCCGCTTTTTTGATTTGAAATACTTTTTTTTCTAATATTTTAATTTGTTCATCAGTTAATCCCGCATCCATGATGCAAATATCTACTGTTTTGCTTTGTTCAAATCTAACAATCGAATCTATTAATTCATTAAGAAGATTGAAATAATTTGAATCTGCTAATGAGATTATTGTATTTTCCCTCATTTATAACACATCTTCATGATGATCTGTGTCATCTGCGGTAGCTTTCGCATTCTTTTTAGTCATAAGATAATGCATTGAACTTATTGGTACCATTAACAAATAAATTACACCTGAAATAATAATAGCATTAAATGTATAAACAAGAATTAAGCCAAAATATAAAATTATTCCAAATAACAAAAATATTGATGTACTTCTTGGGACAGCTATCCTTTTAAAAGAATAAGTTGGTATTTTACTTATTAACAATATTGAAACAATTATAAACATAACGGGTACGATAATTTGATAATTTAAGTTTAAAAACTGAAATTCACTAATACTTAATATCAAAGGCATTAAAACAAGAACTCCACCTGCTGGAGATGGAATACCTTCAAAAAAATTATCTTTCCAAGAACTCTCTTCGTTTGATGAAACATTAAACCTTGCAAGTCTAAGCGCTACACAAACAACATAAATTAACGAAATTAACCAACCTACTCTTCCAGTTTCAGATAAAGCCCAAAAATACATTATAAAAGCTGGAGCAACACCAAAACTTATAACATCAGTAAGAGAGTCTAGTTCTTTTCCAACTTTAGAAGTTCCTTTAATTAACCTTGCAATTCTGCCGTCTAACCCATCAATAATTGCAGCTACTATAACTGCGATAATTGATAATTCAAATTTACCATCAAAAGCAAACTTTATTGAAGTCAATCCGATACATACACCAACAAGTGTTAAAATATTTGGTAGAATGACTCTTGTTTTTTTATTAGAAACTAATTTAATATTTTTATTTTGAGGTTCCATAAAATCATTTTTTTGCAATTAAAGTTTCGCCAGCTATAGTTTTTTGATCAACCTTTACCAAAGGTGTGTAATTTTCGAAATACATATCAGCCCTACTTCCAAATCTAATCATTCCTATTCTTGAACCTTGTTCTACAAGCTCATCTTTAGAAACCTCTGTTACAATCCGTCTTGCAACAAGTCCTGCTATTTGGACAACAATTATATCTTCTCCATTAGAATTTTTTATTTTATAATAATTTCTCTCATTATCTTCACTTGCCTTATCTAAAGATGCATTAAAAAACTTTCCTGGTTTATAAAGTATCTCAGATATTGCTCCCGAACATGGAGACCTATTTACATGACAGTCAAAGACATCCATAAAAATACTTATTTTTTTCATTTGTTTATTTTCTAAACCTAATTCTTTTGGACCATTAGTATCCATTACTTGTAGTACAACTCCATCAGCTGGACTCGTAAGATAATTCTCGTCACCGATAGAAATTCTTTCAGGGTCTCTAAAAAAATAATAGCACCAAATGGTTAATATCAACCCTATAAAACCCAGAAATCCATTTAAGAAATAAAGAATTATAGTTGCGATTGCGAAAATAATAATAAATTTGTATCCTTCGTTATGTATTTTTGGAAATATTTTACTCATGACAATCCTATAATTGATAATTTTGGATTAATATGTATACAAAAAGAATAAATTCAACTATTAAGATATATCGAAAAAATGAGTAAAATTAAGGTTAAAAACCCCATTGTAGAATTAGATGGTGATGAAATGACCCGAGTTATATGGGACTTCATAAAAAATAAGCTCGTTTTAACTTACCTTGATCTCAAAATTGAGTACTACGATTTAGGAATGGAAAGTAGAGATAAAACTGAAGATAAAATAACAATTGAATGTGCGAATGCAATTAAAAGAAATGGCGTCGGCATTAAATGTGCAACCATCACACCCGATGAAGCTAGAGTAAGAGAATTTAATCTAAAAAAAATGTGGAGATCTCCAAATGGTACAATAAGAAATATTATTGGAGGAACTGTTTTTAGAGAGCCAATAATTTGTAAAAATATTCCAAAACTTGTGCCCTCATGGACAGATCCATTGATCATAGGTAGACATGCTTTTGGTGATCAATACAGAGCAACAGATTTTACAGTGCCCGGTAAAGGTAAGTTAGAAATAAAATGGACTGCTGAAGATGGTTCTGATGAGAGAAAATATGAAGTCTTCAATTTCCCAGGTCCTGGAATTGCATTATCAATGTATAATTTGGATAAATCAATAGAAGATTTTGCAAGATCTTGCTTTAACTATGGATTAATTAAAAAATGGCCAGTTTATCTTTCTACTAAAAATACAATTTTAAAAAGATACGATGGAAGATTTAAGGATATTTTTGAAGAAGTTTTTGAAAAGGAATTTAAAGATAGATTTGATCAAAATAAAATTACTTATGAGCATAGATTGATAGATGACATGGTAGCATGTGCAATGAAATGGCATGGTAAATATATTTGGGCTTGCAAAAATTATGATGGAGATGTGCAATCAGATACCGTTGCTCAAGGATATGGATCTTTGGGTTTGATGACAAGTGTTTTGCTTGCTCCAGATGGCAAAACAATGGAGGCTGAAGCTGCACATGGAACAGTAACAAGACACTTTAGAATGCATCAACAAGGTAAAGAAACTTCAACAAATCCAATTGCATCTATTTTTGCATGGACAAGAGGGTTGGCTCATAGAGGAAAATTAGATGGAAATGAAGAATTAATAAAGTTTGCAGAAACACTTGAAAAAGTATGTGTTGACTGTGTTGAAGAAGGCTCAATGACTAAGGACTTAGCTATTTTGATAGGACCTTCGACAAAGTATTTAACAACTAATCAATTTTTAGATACTTTAGATGGTAAGTTGAGACGAAAACTAAATTAAAGTCTTAATTTTTTCAAAAGCCTCATCAATTTTATCTTTAAATTGGCCCCCTGCTTGTGCAAAATCTTTTCTACCACCACCACCTTTTCCACCAATAATTTCTGATCCTGTTTTAGCAAATGTGACCGCATCATACTTATCAATAAGATCATCTGTTATGCCAACTGCAAGACCTACTTTGTCATCTAGACTTGCAAAAACTACAATAATTCCTGTTTTAAGCTCTTTTTTCCCTGCATCAACCAATTTTCTTAGCTCTTTAGGTGGGAGATCATGAACTTTTTGAAATCTCACACTTACATTATTTATTTTAATATCTTGAATTATATTTTTTGAATTATTTTCTAAAATTGAATTATATTTTAATTGCTCTAGTTGTTTTGATAATTCTTTGATTAAAATCTTATTATCTTCATTATCAAGATTTGGTTTGCCATCTAATTTAATTATCTGTTTTGATAAGTTATTAATCATTTCTTCATCTTTTTGTGCGGATAAGTCAGTTAATTTCTCTTTATTTTGTAAAAAACTATTTAATTGATTTTCTCTGAGAGCTTCTACTCTTCTAACACCTGCTGCAATTGATGATTGACTAATAATTTTGAATCTCCCAATGTCACCAGTGTTTCGTACATGCGTACCTCCACATAATTCAGTGGAAAAATACTTTTCTTTCTCATCTCCCATAGATAATACTCTAACTTCTTCTCCATATTTCTCTCCAAAGAGTGCCAGAGCTCCATTATTTACTGCTTCTTTAGGAGTCATAATCCTTGTTTTAACTTCTGATTTTTTTTGAACCATAGAATTAACGTGATTTTCAATTTTTTCTATTTCCTGGTCTGAAATTGGTTTCATATGGCTAAAATCAAATCTTAGTCTGTCTGGTGCTACTAATGATCCTTTTTGTGTAACATGAGTACCTAATACTCTTCTTAAAGACTCATGCAAAAGGTGTGTTGCTGAGTGATAAGCTCTTATATTATTACGTCTATCAATATCAATTTTCATCTCAACATTGTCTTTGATTTTTATACTTCCTGATTTAACTTTGCCGTAATGTACAAATAGATCACCTAATTTTTTTTGGACATCTGTTATCTCGAACTTAAAGTTTCCAGATATTATCTCACCAGTATCTCCTACCTGTCCCCCAGACTCTCCATAAAAAGGGGTTTGATTTAAAATAATAATTCCTTCATCATTTTCATTCAGTACATTTACTTCTTTATTGTCTTTTAATAATGATAAAATGATACCTTCTGCTTGATCTGTCTCATAGCCTAGAAATTCTGAAGGACCTAATCTATCTTTTATCGTAAACCAGATATTATCTACAGCACTATCACCAGAGCCTTTCCAATTTTTCTTAGCAAGTTCTTTACTTTCTTTCATTAAACTTTGAAATTTATCGTTATCTATTGTTAATGATTTATTTTTTAAGATGTCTTGTGTCAGGTCTAATGGAAAACCGTAAGTATCATAGAGTTTAAAGGCTACTTCTCCAGGTAATATCTTATCTATTTTAGTTATTTCCTCATTTAATATTTTAATACCTCTGTCTAAAAGAATTAAAAATTTTTCTTCTTCCATTCTTAGTGTTTCTTTTATTAAAGACTCAGCTCTTTCTATTTCTGAGTAATTACCTTTCATTTCATCTTTTAAAGTTTTAAATATATTATAAAAAATTGGCTCTTTAGAACCAAGTAGGTGTGAATGCCTCATTCCTCTTCTCATAATTCTTCTTAGGACATAACCTCTTCCTTCATTTGATGGTAAAACTCCTTCGGCAATTAAAAATGAACTTGCTCGTAAGTGATCTGCTATTACTCTAAAACTTGCTAAATTATCGTTATTAGGCTCAACTTTTAAAATTTCTGCAGCAGAGTTTATTATTTTTTTAAAATGATCTGTTTCGTAGTTGTCGTGAGTTCCTTGAAGTAATGCAGCAATTCTCTCTAAACCCATTCCAGTATCAACTGATGGTTTTGGCAGATTAATTCGTTTATCTTTTGAAATTTGCTCATACTGCATAAAGACTAAATTCCAAATTTCTATAAATCTATCCCCATCCTCATTTTTTGTTCCTGGTAATCCACCTTCTAAGTGGTCTCCATGATCATAAAATATTTCTGAACAAGGACCACAAGGTCCTGTTTCGCCCATAGACCAAAAATTATCAGATGTTGCTATCTTTATGATTTTATCTTCACTTAACCCAGCAATTTTTTTCCAGTAGTTAAAGGCTTCATCATCGTCATGGTAGACTGTTACATAAAGTCTGTTCTTATCTAAACCAAATTCTTTTGTTATTAAATTCCACGCAAGTTCAATAGCTCTTTCTTTAAAATAATCGCCAAAAGAAAAGTTTCCCAACATTTCAAAAAATGTATGGTGTCTTGGAGTATAGCCAACATTTTCAAGATCGTTATGCTTACCACCTGCTCTTACACATTTTTGAGATGTTGTAGCCCTTTGATAGTCTCTCTTTTCCAGTCCGGTAAACACATTTTTAAATTGTACCATTCCTGAATTGGCAAACATCAATGTTGGGTCATTGTTCGGAACTAAATTGCTAGACTCAACTATTTTATGATTATTTTTTTCAAAATAATCCAAAAATGCTGATCTAATTTCATTTAATGTTTTAGCCATATTTACCCAAAATACAGCATTTTTATATGATGTCTACACTTCTGAAGGGAAAAAAGGCGCCCAATAGAGCGCCTTTTTTTAATAACTAAAAGTTATCTGCTAATTCTTTTTAGTAGGAACTTCTTCCTCTTTCTTCTGCGCTTCAAGCTTTTCTTCACTTAAAGGGTTGCCCTCAATCTTCTTTGAAATAACACCAGCTTTTTCTCTAATAGCCATTTCAATTTCAGCAGCAGCTTTTGGATTTTGCTCAAGGTAAAGTTTAGCATTCTCTCTACCTTGACCAATTTTTTCACCTTTGTAAGCGTACCATGCTCCAGATTTTTCAACAATCTCAGCTTTGGCACCAAGGTCGATTAGTTCCCCTACTTTACTAATTCCTTTTCCATACATTAAGTCAAACTCAACAACTTTAAATGGTGGTGCAACTTTGTTTTTAACAACTTTTACTCTCGTTGTATTTCCAACAATTTGCTCTTTGTCTTTTATTGCTCCAATTCTTCTAATATCCATTCTTACTGAAGAATAAAATTTTAAAGAATTACCTCCAGAAGTTGTTTCTGGACTTCCAAACATTACACCAATTTTCATTCTAATTTGGTTAATAAATATAACCATTGTATTAGTTCTTGAAATTGATCCTGTTAATTTTCTAAGTGCTTGAGACATCAGTCTTGCTTGAAGACCAACATGGTGATCTCCCATATCTCCTTCAATTTCTGCTCTTGGAGTTAATGCTGCAACTGAGTCGACTACTAAAACTGACATCGAGCCAGATTTGATTAAAGTATCAGTTATTTCTAATGCTTGTTCACCAGTATCTGGTTGTGAAATAAGCAACTCCTCAGTATTAACACCTAATTTCTTAGCATAAACTGGGTCCAGTGCATGCTCTGCATCAACAAATCCACAAATTCCACCTGCTTTTTGTGCTTCAGCAACAACTTGTAATGCTAATGTAGTTTTACCAGATGACTCTGGTCCATAAATTTCAACAATTCTGCCTTTTGGCAATCCACCTATTCCAAGTGCCAAATCTAAACTCAGAGATCCAGTAGAAATAGACTCAATATCCATTGCTTTTTGTTCTCCAAGCTTCATCACAGAGCCTTTTCCAAAACTATCTGTTATCTGGCTAATAGCTGCATCTAGTGCTTTATTTTTTTCTTTATCTTCCAATTCTTTATCTTTTGTGGATTTCACCACTTTTAAGTTATTTTTAGTCATTTTTTGCCTCGTTTTTTTCATTTATTAACATTCGAATCATGAAGATAAATGTACACATTTTGTTCTCATTGGCAATATTTTTTTAAAATTAGGGCTAGAAGTCCCTATTTATCTAAGTTTTAAGTACTCGCTATTAAGTAAGCCAACTGACTTTATTAATCTGTATTGGGCTAAAAGATAATTTCTCTCAGCCTCAGCAAGATTTATTTTAGCATTTATTAGATTTGATCTTGATTGCAGAACATCAAACGTAGATCTGTTCAACCCACTCTCATATTCAAAGCTAATTCCCTCGTTTGCAATTTCAGCAGCTTTAACTTGTGACTGTACAGCTCTTAAAAAACTCTTTGATGACTCTAATGTCGACCAAGCTGCCGTTACTGACTGTGTATTATTTCTATATGCATTTTCAAGTAACAATTTTTTCATACCTTTCACTTGGAGATTTTTATTAACATTAGATCTATTTTTTCCACCAAACTGAAAAGGCCAACTTACAGTTGCTTGAAGAACGTCTTTTTCTCTTTCATCGTAAGTTGCACTCAAATCGTCTACATAAGTTCTCTCTAATGACAGTTTTGCTGTTGGAGAAAGATCTGAACGAGCAATCTTCACATCTAACTCTGATTGTCCATATTCAATATCTGCAATAATTAATTCAGGGCTTTTTTGTTCAGAGGTTTTTTTTGCTTCTACTAAACTTGATGGAATAGAAACATCTGCATTATATATTTTTTTCAATTTTTCATTACTATTAATTGGGCCAATAATATTTTCATATGCTAGCTTGCTCGTAATAATACTATTTTGTGCTCCAATGTATCCAGCTTGTGCTCCAGCTAAAGATGATTGCGATTGAGCTAAATCAGTTGCTGTTATTTGAGCTCTTGAAAGTCTTGCATTATCTATTTCAAATTGTCTTTGAAGTAGATTTACATTTTCTTCATTTATGCTTAGTTTCTCATAAGCTAAAATTAAACCTGTATAAGCTTCAATAGCTTTTAAAAATACCTCTTGCTCTTTTTTAATTAGTTTTGCTTCAGAAAGGTTAAGTCCTAATTTACTTTTTTCGTATGTAGAGTCCCTACCCTTGCCATCTAAAAGTGTTTGCTCTAACTTTACAGAGGTTGTCATAGGATTTGTATTTGTTATAGAGGCATCAGTACCATTTTGATTTGTAAGTTTATTGATATCTTCAAAACTTTTTGTGCCTGATAGAGTTAAAGTTGGAAAAAAATCACTTTTAGAAATATTTAAGACTTCCTTTTGAACTTCTAAATTTTTTCTCTCAGCTTTAAGCTCTAAATTGTTCTGATAGGTCTTTTTCAATGCATCACTCAAAGTTGCTGCATTTACTGGCAGTACAAAAGTTATTAAGCAGAAAGTTATTAAAGAGATTTTTTTCATTAATTATATTTTATTGATTTAATTTGATGATTTCTATTTAAATTTAATACAATTGAAGAATATTTGGGAGCAAATTTAAACATATTTTGTGTGACCCTTTGGTAAGTCTGCATAAATGACAATACCTCGTTTTTACTCATAACCTTATTATTTGCTTTGTTTTTTGAGTTTAACTTTAGTAGCGCCTCCTGTTTAAGTCTCCAGCTCTGCAATAATTTAAAATTACCTGCTTTTAAAAATAGCAAACAGTCTAATTTAGAAAATAATTTTTTGTATTTGGTTTGCAACTGAGCATTTACATATTTTCTCCATCTTAAATTTTTATCTTCTGTTCTTTCAAGTGAATTAATTGATTTTTTTAAGGTTGTATTTTTTTCTGCTCTAGCTCCAACACACCATCCCTCAAAGATTATAACATCTGGTACCTTTTTAACTATATACCAAGACTTTCTTTTTAATCTATCATCTATTGCCTTATTAAATTTAGGAAGTCTTTGGTGATTAAATCTCTTGCTCTTTGTTTTTTTTAAAAGATCAAAGATAAAATTTATATCGTGAGTGCCTGGAACACCTCTAGTCATTAATAAAGGATGGATTTTTTTAGATAATTTTATTCTATCTTTTTGAGTTTTGTACAAGTCATCAATAGATATTTTAAAAACATTTAATTTAAAATATTTTGTTAAAATGATTTTTAAAATAGAGCTAATCGTTGTTTTTCCAGTACCTTGACCTCCTGCTAAGCCTATTAAATAAGGTTTAGATTTTTTTGTTCTACCATTGATCCAAAAACTAATTGGAATTAGAAAAGATTTTATCATCTTTTGTTTATTTTTAAATTTTTCTTTAGATGTTTCTTGAGATTTTATGAATTTAAAACAATCTTTACTAACTTTTCTGTAACACTCAGTAATTGATTGCATAAAAAATTTATTGTTTTTGATCTAAAGGATGATTTTTGCCATCGTTCACTGGCACATCTTCAATTTCAAATGGCTCCACACCCTCTATACAAGCAATATTTACACCAAATATTTTTGGATTGCTTCTAGGTCTATTATGAGTATGAATTCCACAAATTGAGCAAAAGTAATGTTTGGCAGTATTAGTATAAAACTGATAAAGTGATAACTTATCTTCTCCTTTTGTAAGTTTAAAATCATCAGGACCAAGTACTCCTATAATATAACCTTTTTTTTTGCATATTGAACAATTACAGCGCATAATTTTTTCAATACCACCCAAAGGCATCTTAACCTCTGCTTCTATTGCACCACAATGACAGGATAATTTTTTCATAGTTTAATCTCCTAAAAAATTATTTATTGTTATTTTTTAAATACTCACCGTATCTTTTTAAACTTTCCTCTGGCCATGTTTTTTTTGGATCATACATTTTTTCAAAACAAATTACATCATCTGTAAGGTTTAACCATGGATCTTTATCTTTTGTAAATATGTGGACCTGGGGAGGAAAATTTTCTGAATTATTTAAAGTTTTAGTCCTAACTGTTAGTCTACCAACAGCAGATGCATAATCTGTGTAAATATAAGCACCACATTTGTTACAAAAAAATGCTCTGGAAGTAGCTCCACTACCTGCTTTAAGTTCAGTTGATGAAACTTCGCCTTCTATGATTAAAGTATTATCCAAAACACTTGAATTAATAACATAAGATGATCCAGTTATAATTTTACAATCTTTGCAATGACAAGCTTGGGTGAATAAAGGTTTTTCTGTGATTGTATATTTAACTTGCCCGCATATACATCCGCCGGTTAAGTTTTTATTTTTTTCCATTTTTAATATTTAATCTATTTGTGGTTAAAGTTATCCACATGTATACAATATGTGGTTTCGATGTTCACGTTTTGATTCACTTTTGATTCAGTTACAGACTCAAAATACAACCTGATTGACACTATTGAATAACTTAGATATTAATTAGAACAAAATAAGAACATTTATGAAGCTAACCATACCTTACTATTTACATAAAGCTGGCGCAGGTTTTCCATCCCCTGCTACGGATTATATTGAGGAAGATATCGATTTAAATGTTCATTTAATCAAAAATGTTCCAGCAACCTTCATCATAAGAGTTCAAGGAAAATCAATGGTAGATGTTGGGATTAACGATGGCGATCTATTAGTTGTTGATAAAAGTTTAACACCAAAAAACTTCTCAACAGTTATTGCAAATGTTCATGATGAACTAGTTGTTAAAAGTTTAGTTCAAGAAAGAGATAAAAAATTTTTAACATCAGGTTCTAAAGAATTTACAGATCGAATTTTAATTAACGAAGAAGAAGATGTATTTATTTGGGGAGTTGTAACTTATGTCATCCATTCAGTATACTAAAAAAATAGCACTTATTGATTGTAATTCTTTTTATGTTTCTTGTGAAAGATTATTCAATCCTAAAATAAGAAAAAAACCTGTTGTAGTTTTATCTAACAATGATGGTTGTATAATTTCAAGATCAACTGAAGCAAAAGCTTTAGGTATTAAAATGGGAGAGCCTTACTTTAAAGCAAAAGATATTATCATTAAAAACAAAGTTGAAGTTTTTTCATCTAATTATTCCTTATATGGAGATTTATCTAGAAGAGTAATGCGAACACTAAAAAGATTTAACTCTGCTATAGAAGTTTATTCTATTGATGAAGCATTTTTAGACTTATCGAATTTTGCAGATAGTGAAGTTGAAAAAGTCGGAAAAGAAATTAGAGAAACAGTTTTAAAATGGACAGGTATTCCAACTAGTATTGGAATTGCTAAAACAAAAACTTTAAGTAAAGTTGCAAACCATATTGCAAAGAAAAAAGAATCAGGTGTAACAAGTTTAATAGGAATTGAAAATATTGATCCTATATTAGAAAAAGTTGAAATTAATGATGTATGGGGTGTAGGAAGGCAATTGACAAAGTTCTATCATAAAAATGGAATTTATAATGCTAAGCAACTAAAAAATAAATCAAATACATGGGTAAAGAAAAATTCAAATGTTTTGGGTTCAAGAACTGCAATGGAGCTTAGAGGAATTCCTTGTATTGATATTGAGACAACTCAATCAAAAAGAAAAAGTTGTGTGGTATCCCGTTCTTTTGGTCAAAGGATTGAAAAATACCAAGAATTAAAAGAAGCAGTTGCAAATTATTGCTTGAATGCATCAGAAAAAATAAGATCTGAGTCTTTGATTGCAAAATCAATTACTGTTTTTGTTAGAACAAGTCCTTTCCAAAGTAGATTTGGGTACTATTCAAACTCAAAAACGATAGATTTTGCAATTTCTACGAACAATAGTATTGAAATAGTTAAAACTGCCTTGGTTGCTTTAGACTCTATCTTTAAAAACGGTTATCGTTATCAGAAAGCGGGCGTAATGCTTACTGGTTTATCCAATGAAGATCGTAGTAAGAACCTATTTTATTCTGAAAAAGACGAGAAAATTAAGGGTTTAATGAAGTCTATTGATAATACTAACTATCGGTACGGAAGATCTACGTTAAGTCTTGCTAGTGCTGGTGTTCAAAAAAGATGGAACATGAGAAGAGAGCATTCATCTAAAATAGATACAGCTGATTTCTACTTGCTACCAACAATCAGAACTTAATTTAAAGGTGCTAAAACAATTTTAATATTTTCAGTTTTATCAGAATATTCTTCAAACATTCCTGATCCTTTAAATGTAGCGTTGTTATTTTTTAAAATAACTAAAACAGAAGTAGTCTCTTGATCAGTATCAAGATCAAGATCCCCCTGAATTCTGATTTCATCATCGTAATACTGTAAAATTTTTATTTTTTTACGATATTTGTCAGAAATAATATTGCTTGATCCAATTTTTTCAAATTGAAATTTGCCATTTTTAAAAATAATTACATCTGAAACTATACGTTCATTCCTAGTTACTTTGTTTGTAACATTATTAGTATTAACCCAGTACCAATTGAGTTTATATTTTCCCTCAAGTTTTATTTTGCTTTTTGGTAAAGTTAATTTTGCTTTTTTTTTAGAAATTTCTTTTTTATTACTCCAATGTATATCTTTATAAAAAGCAACTGCCATAGGTGGCTCAAAGTCTGAAAATTTCTTTATACTTTCACCACCTTTTCTCCAAGAGTAAATACCCCATTGAAAGTTAAATCTTTGCTGGCTTTTTTTACCATCTCTCTTGGCTACATCTTGATTAATTGGAGCAGTTACACATTTTATACAACTAAAGATTTCTCGATTGTCATGCTTTAAAGTTAATTCACCAAGTTTATTCTGAGCCCACAAAATATCTATTTCAAATTCAATCCATTTATTATGGAAATTTCCTTTTCTAGAAATTATTAATGCATTTTCTTTACTATGAGAATCTAAATTATCAGTAAAAATTACTGATCTAAAATAGAAAGCTAAATCACCATGTTGTATCGCATTTGGATTTAAAGTATCACCTTTTGAAGCAATTACATTTCCTTTTTTATCAACAGTGTTAACTATGCCTAAATCAGAACTTGGAACTATAACAAATTTATAAGGTACGTCTTCATCACCATACCCGTGGAGTTGGCCAAAATGCATAATATCATCATAAACACCAAGATGATCGACAGTTGGATTATCGGATATAAAAACACTAAATTTTATTTTTGTTCTATGCCCATATTTTGCTGCCATGTTATTGTCATTTGGAAAATTTAATTCACTTCTTTTAAGTTTGATTGCCAGACTTTTTTCTCTACAATCCCAACTGTTATCAGCACATCCCTTAGTTAATTGAAATCTTTGCACATTCCCTTTTACTCCAGGAAAATTTGATACTAAAATTGCCCCATCATTGGCGGCTATATTCTTTCTATGAAGTTTTTCACCTTTATGTTTAATAATTTTGCTTTTAAATTTTAAGTTTTTATCAATCTCTAATATTTGAGGTATTTTATTCTTTAATTCATAATCATATTCACTGCTAATATAATTGTTTTCACTAGCTGTTAATATCGAAGGAACTATAAAAAGTAAAAATAATAGTTTTTTCATTTTATACAATTAGCATTAAATCCAATTAGATTGTCTATGCCATACTTTGGTCTTTTGGCTAAATAAGTAATATCTTTTTCATGTTTTATTCCAGTTACCATTTCCATTAAGGTATCAATAGCTAAAGCCTCTTGATGTGTGTGCTTTCTAGCATTATGTTTTTTATATTGATTATTTTTTTGCTTACCATCGTATTTTCTTGAGGAGAAACTTTCATAATCAGTGATCCCTAAATTTAATACTTCTGCTGCTTTAGTAATTCTATTGATAACTGAGTCTGGAACTTTAGCCCCCCAATTTTTAGCTAAATAGATGTATCCTAAAGCTGAATTTAAACCATAAGAGTGATACCATAAGGCTCGAAACCCTCTAAAAGAATTATTATTGATATAGCCATCATCATAAAACACCTCCTCTATATTTTTAAATCTAAAATTGAATTCTTTTGCTGCTAGTTTTTTATTGTTTGTCCAATGAGCATAAGCTAAGTTTGGAATTCCTCCGTTTCCCATCGCATAAAATCCTTTTTCTTTCTCTAAAAATTCTTCAGGCTTAATAAATTTTTTATGCATTTTTTTAATATACTTGTTAACAATTTTAATTTCTTTATCACTTAAGTAATCTTTAAGATAAATTGCTATCAGCAAATAATTTGTAAAAGCATCCCTTGCAAATTCATATGCATGATACCAGCAAGGTGCCTCGGGATTTCCATCTTTCCAACATTTTGGTTTCTTTTTTAACTCTTCTTTACCGATTGTATCTAGTAAAACATTTGCTTTAGCAATTTTAATCAATATTCCTTTAGCGGCATCAATGTCAGTTATATCATTATCGCCAATTGCATTATGGGTAGCAACAGCAAACGAGCTCATTGGACCAGTTAGATTTAGGTGATTTACACTTCTAGAATTACCAAGCGCCCATTCACTCATCCAATCTAAACGTATTAAGCTTTCAATTCTAGCTTTTTTATATTTAGATTTAAAAGTCTCACTACCCACATAAGAGCATGATTTAATCTTATCTGTATAAAAATGTTTTGGAAAAGATATATCTTTAGATTTAACTTTTGCTTCAGCAGATAAACATAAAAATATGCCAAATAAAGTTAAATAAATTTTTTTCATTTATATATTTTAAAATTTTCCAACTTTACTTTCATAGTGGACATAGCATGCATTATTCTCTTGGTCAGAAAAATTAGTGAATTTTTCCATACACTTAGTTAAACCCTCTTTAGCTGCACCAGCTTTACTGAATCCTATATACTTTAAAAGATATTTATCGTCATTTTTATTTTTAATAATCGCTAAAAAGTTACCTTTCATTTCCTCAAATTTTATTTCTTCAGGAACAACTTTAGAAGTAATTCTCTTTATTTTTTTTGCCCCCTCAGGCATATATTCTGAATCACGGATTTTATATTTATATTTTGATCTTGCTATTTTATCTTTAGATTTGTAATCACATTTTTCTTTATCCATAATTTTTTCACAATTTTTACTTATTACATACTCTTTGATAGATAGAGTTGATGGTTCAATTAAGTCCGGGTTATAAGCTGTACTCCAATATCTATACAGACCAATTTTAAAAGCTATACCCCCAGTTTTGTCTAAAATCATGTTCGGTCCATAAAATTCGATTACTTTTTCATCGTTTAACCACATTATAAATTCTCCATCATCTTTTTTAGATGGTTTTATTTTAAACAGTGCAGTGCTGTATTCTTTTTTAAATGCAGTTAAACTTCCTAAATCAAATTTATACAACTTTTGTTTAAATCTATTTGCTACAGGGTCAATATCTGTCCAGTAAACTTCCTCTATTTGTTTATAATAAAATTGCATTCTATTGGGAAGATCGTCCTCATCGGTGGTGTACATAATTTGCATTGAGGGATAAATTATTTCACCGCCTTTTTTTGTTCCAACCACTTGCCAAATATTAGCACTATGATTTTGACCAGCATTTAATTTAAAAGTATATTTTAAGTAAACTTCCTTACCAAGTTTGTGATAATTTTTCTTTTTAGTAACAAATTCCCACCTTTGTGCCTGGTCATCTGAAAGACCCCAGTCTTCAGGATGTCCTTTCATACTATAATCAAGGGTAATTTCTACAGCTTCCTCATCTTCATTGTAATTAAGTATTTTTTTATGTTTTATCAAAGAGTCATATGCAAGACTCATTTTTTTCTTTGCTTCTTCACCAAGAATATCTTTTTTAAATTTTTTCAAAGCATCAACTTTTTCTGCAAAGGCGTTTGTGTTTAAGATAAATATTAAAGAAAATATAATTATTAAGAATTTTTTCATTTGTATATTTTAGTTAAGTTTTAAATTTTTTGTTGAACCATCTTTATAAGTAAACTCTACCTCTTTTTTTGAAATGGATTTTATTGATGTAAAACCATCAAATTCAGTAATAAATTCGTTTAATTTTTTTCTATTTTTCTTCGACATTTTTTTACCTGGAGCGTTTATGCCAACATCAATAATTAGTTCAGCTCCATTTAAAAAAGCATTTACATATGCTTTTACTGGTGGGCCACAGGTCATAGCTTCAGTTAACCAAATAGGTTTGTCAATTTCAACACTTTTTAATAATGCAGCAAATTCATCAACCCAAAGCTGTTTGTCACACTTTCCATCTGGACCGCTTATATGGTGAATGTTTGCAATATCGAAGTGATCCTTAATTTTTGGCAAAGCTGATTTCCAATATTTTTTATTTTCTGGAAACATTCCTGCAGCTCCCGCCATAACAATAACTGCATCTGTCTGCTGTTCTTTAATTACTTTTGAGGAAAAATTAAAGATTTCAACAAAATCTTCCTCACTTCCTTTAAAAAACATATCAAACTCAGGTTCATTCATCACATCCCAATATATAATTGGTTTTGTTAATCCAGGCATGTCATTTGAACCATCTCCATCATATCGATCCACCAATTTTATAAGAAAAGTTTTATAATCTTCCATTGAACAAGGTTTGCTCAAATATTTTGTAAAATGTTTTCCAAATGGACTTCTGGCCTTTTTTCTTTTACAAGATTTTTGATCCCAATTTGAATGAGGCCATATGGTTGCTAAAATTGTTTGGTTGTGATCTTGAGCGTATACAACGTATTTATCTACATCTTCCCAAAAAAATTTGCCTTTTTCACTTTCTATATGATTCCAAACAAAGGGTCCTGGATGAGGTCTAACCCATTGACCATCTTTGCCACGCATTTTTTTATCTCTCATCTCGGTTAATTCACCAAATCTAGATTGAGAATTTGCAAAATTAGTCAAAAATAAGAGTGATAATAAAATCGTTAATAATTTTTTCATTAATTAATTTATTTTGATTTCTGGTAAAGGCTTTTTCCATTTGATTGATTTAGTAATTTTTTTACCATACGTATTACTTCTATGACTATATTTTCTATATCTAACATATGAAATTGATTCTTTATTTTCTGATTTGTATAAGCATTTATCTTGATCTAAAATTTCCTCGCATTTATCACTAAATCCGAATTCTTTTACTGTTAAAGATTGTGTCGGAGTTTCATTTAAAAGCGCATCTTTAAGCCATCGATAGAAACCCCATTTAAAAGTATATCCGTCTCCTATAGTAAAATTAGGACCATAAACCTCAAAAACTTTCTTATTATCAATCCAACCTATTAATTCTCCATTATCTTCTTTTGATGCTAAAATTTTAAAACTAATTGTTCTGTAATTTTTAAATTGATCTACTGTTCCTAAAGGAAATTTGTATGAAACCTTGTCGAAATTAGAGTTTTCTGGGTCACCTTTTAAATAGAAAACTTCTTTAGTGAAGTTCAGCTGATGAACAACTTCATTTCCTCTATATTGTAATTTCATCCAGGGTAAAAGTCTCGAAGATCCTTTGTTGGCTATAACTTGAAAGAAACTCCCTCCTACTGCAGGATGTATAGGAAATTCATTTAATTTAAAAGTATATTTGATGTATGTTGGCTTTTTAAATTTTCTTGGTTTTTTTTTATTTGCTATCTCCCATCTTTGATTTCTCTCACCAGTTCTTTCCCAATCGTTTTTATGACCTTTAAATTTCGTATCTAAAGTAATTTTTATTGCTTTACCATCTTCATCTTGATGTATAGATAGTGTTTTTTTCTTTGATATAGATCTATTTTCCTTTGATAGCTCTTTTTTTGCTTTTCCAATCAGAATTTCTTTTTTTAAAAACTTATATGGATTTTCAGAAGCCTGGGAATATGTTGAGACTAAAACAAGAGATAATAAAATTAAAAAGAGTTTTTTTGTCATGCTTTAAATAATTTATCTGATAAGTTTTGAAGTTCATCTCCCCAGAAAACTTCTTTCTGAATTCTTTTAAAATCTATATCAAAAACAGTAGACATGGCAGATGCATAAACAGATCTAGCATCAATTGTTGAATTTAAATCTCTTCCTTCAAATAATTCTTTTCTCTTTAGTCCTGGCCAATCAGAATAAACTTGGGATTGCTTTAGTAAACCACCTGCCATAAATATTGCTGAACCATAGCCATGTTCAGTGCCTCGTCCTCCATTTTGTTTAATAGTTCTTCCAAATTCCGTTAAGGTTAAAACCAAAGTATTTTCTATCTCTGATCCTAGGGCTTTCTCTAAACTTTTAAAAATTGAATCCATTTCAATCAAACTATCTGAATGTGAACCATTCACTCCACCCTGTGCAGCATGAGTATCAAAACCATCAACTTCAAAAACAGCAACTCTTGGACCATTTACTTTTTTTAATTCTAAACCTGCTTTATGGGCTAAAGATGAATTCTTTCTAGACATAGAAGTGCCTCCATTATTCATCATAGATCGGTTAGCAATTATTTCCATCATATTAGCTAGCTCATGTTCAGATTTATCTGCATAAATTGATTTCAGAAGTTGTAAAAATTCTGTTCGAGGTAATCTTTTTTTTGATGGATAAAAATTATCATTACTAGGAATACCTCTAAGAAGTAAAGGCATTGGTAGTGCCAATGCAAGACCATCACCCTTTAAATCTGCTAACTTCATTCCTCTTCCTAACCAACCAGTTTTTATAGAGTAAGGTATATGACCTCCTGTCTCCATTAAGTTTTGTCCATCAAAATGGGATCTCTTAGTATATGGAATATTTGTTGCATGAACTATTGCTCCTAGATTATTTTGCCACAAATTATGAAAATTTTTTAATTTCGGATGAAGAGCAAAATCTGAATTTAATTTAATTATTTGATCTAGAATTAAATCTTTTCTTTTCTTTTCAAAATTCTTGTCACCAATTATTGGAACAGCACATAAACCATCCATTCCACCTCTTAACATTATAACAACAAGATTTTTTTTCTTGTCTGTATTTGCTAAAACAGGAAAATTAAATCCAGCTAAAAATAATGTAGTAGCTGAACCTTTTAAAAAATTTCTTCTTGATATTTTCATGATTTAAGTGTCTCCGGTAAATTAAATAATATTACATGTTTATGAACAAGTTCTTTGTGCTGGTTTAATATCTGAAGAATTTCATTTGGATTATCGTAATTTTTTTGAACCATTTCTTCATAAAATTCAGGTGTCTGTGATTTACTTGACTTTTTATAGAAAGCTTCTTTTGCGTAAACTAATCTTCTAATTAACAATTCGGGGGACATCCAATCGTCAGAAATGTCTGACCATCCATTAGGTTGTTTTGCTAAATATGGATGATGACCTAATTCTCTAAGCAAGTGCTCTAATGATCTTTGACCATTTGTTGGTTTTTGGCCTAAGGAGTATAAATCCATCAATTTAGGTGTTGGTATTAAATTTACATCAGACATTTTACTCATTTGTAAAAGCCAATTCTCGGGATTTTGAAATTTATAATTTTTATCAGAATAATTGAAAGCAACTTCAATAGCTGCTTTATGAACTTCTGGTAAAAAACCATCTGATTTTTCCCAAGCTTTAATAATTGGTTCCATCATCTGTTTTGTAGGATTGTCAGTTATAAGATACCTACAAAGTTTCATTGCAATAAACTTTCTACAAGATGGATGATTTACAAGATCAGTAATTACAGCCGATAAACTTTTTCTACCTCTTTTATATTTTTTTCCTAAGACTATTTTAGTACCTGGTTCATGAGCATCAGGGTTGAAATGGACATCACCTGTCTCCAGTCTTTTCTTCCCCCACTTGGGTCTCCATCCACTCATTATATATGCCATTTGAATTATATCTTCTTGTGTATATCCACAATCTGGAGACACAGTGTGAAGTTCTAGAAGCTCCCTTGCATGATTTTCATTTACACCTTTTTTTTTTCCTTTTTCTCTAGCCCACTGGGCTTCTTGACTTTTGGGTCCAATATTTTGATCATTATCTAGGTGGTGTATCATTGACCACCCAACTGTAGCCTCCTGTACCATTTTTTCAAAATTTTGATTCATGTTAGCTCTAATAATTTCTCGTTGATATGCTCCAGTTGTATATTGCGCTAAAAAATCTTTTTCACTAATCGCAAAATGATTTCCCCAAAAGTACCAAAGCTTAGCTAAAACAGGAGTTTCACTTTTTATAGCCTCTGAATGTCGTATACAAAGTTCAAGGTTCCACCAAAATTTTTGCCCAGTTGTATGCCTTAACTTATTTTTTTCTCTTTTGTAGCCATCTTTATCATTTTTAAATTTTTTTCTTAAAACTTTTCTATCTCCATAAACATAATCCCTATAATATTTTCTAAGTTCTTTTTCTGGTAAAATTTTTCCCTTCCAAGAAAATTCAGGAATGTCATTCAATTGATTTGTTGCCCATTTTAATGGGTCAGAGGGTGTTTTATCTTCTGGTCCAAGTCCAAATGCTACTTTACGATAAAAATTTTTCATAAACTATTTTAAAATATACTATTTCAAAGTGTCAATATCTGAAATGTTTGTTAATGAATTATTAAATTCAGTCATATTTTCTCTTCCTGAGATTTTTAAAATAATTAAACCAAAAATAATTATTAAGGCCAAAGGTATAGCTGTAATTATACTTATATATTCAGCAATTATTATTAAATATATTGCATAAAATGCTATCGATCTAAATATTACAGCTGACTTAAACACAGCGATTATTGCTAAAGAATGCTTTATCAAATTTAAAAAGCTCATTTTTGAGGGGCCAAAGTATCTTGATCCTCTTATTGAAGGAGATTTAATTAAATTATTTTCTGTTTTTGCTAATGAACCAGAAAAACTACTCCAAGTTGCTTTCTCTTCAATTAATTTTTTAACAGTTTGTTTTGAGAGACAAGTGAAGTTTCCAAATTTAATAAATTTTCCAGTAAAGGTAAAAGTAATAATTTTATGTAAAAAGTAACAAATTTTAAAAATAAAACTTTCAGTTCTTTTTACTCTCTCCCCAACTATTGTGCTGTTTGGATTATCTTTAATTTTTTCAACAAAATTTCTTATTTCTTCTGGTCTATCTTCTCCATCTCCATCCATAGGAATAACAAAGTCAAATTCCTCGTTTTCTGTAATATGTTTTAGTCCTGCAGCAATACATCTTGCGTGACCCTTATTATTTCTCATATTTATTAATTTTAATGATTTAATATTATTTAAATTTTTAGTTTCTAAATTTTTTTCCTCTGTTGAAGCATCATTCACTATTATTACTGAAAATGAAGCATTAAAGTCAGAGATATTAATATCAATTTCTTCAATTAATTTTGATACAGATTTAAAATCATTAAAAACTGGAATTAGTATAGTTATATTCATTAACTTACTGAGCCTATTAGTCTAAAAAGAGATGCAAAAAAACCGTATCCTGAAAGTTCAATTAAAATCACAATCCCAATGATAAATAAAAGCCTCTTGTTTTTTTGATTTAATTGAAATTTCATTTATATTTTAGACATTTCATATCTTTGTTGCACAACTGAACTTCACTAGAGTTATAAATCCATTTTGGTCTTTCTTGAAGGTGGTAAGATATATTTCCTGCAATCCATTCATTACCCTTAATATATTCCATTTTTCCAAGATCCTTACCTTCGGTTTCATAAAAAACTTTAGCCTGCTGAGCTAACTTTTTACCTTCAAAATCAGTTCTTTTATCAGTTTGAGTAATTGAAATATAAGAATACAAAAATGGAGATAACAAGAATAATATTAAAAAGATTGAAGAAAAAGCTCTCATTTTTTCAAAATTAATTTGCGATTTTAGAATATAAACAAATAACAAGCCAAAGCTTATATAAAATGGCGTCATCCACATAGTTCTTATTTTTATGCCCATAGTAAATGATGTTAGAAAAATAAATAAAATAGGAATTAAATTTATTGATATCAAAAACAAAAACTTATCATCATCTAAATTAATATTTATTTTAAATTTTTTAACTAAAACAAAAACCATTAATAAAAATGGTAATAATAATCCAATTTGCTTACCTAAAAACATCGTAGGATGCTTTATATGATTAAAAATACTTGCTTCTTCTGAACCAGTTCTGAGAAGTCCATAAGTAATGGTTATATAATCATTTTCTGTTAACCAAATAATGTGTGGTAATAAAATTATAATAAAGGGGATAAAAGAAACTAGACACTTAAAATTTAGTCTTTTTGTATAAATCATGTAAATTAAAAGCACATCTATTGCTAAACCTAAATAAATAAATAAATATTTTGATAGGAAACCAAGTCCAGCGAATAGACCAAGTAATAACCAATCTAATATTTTATTATTCTTAATACCTCTCCATAAAAAAAAGACAGAAAGAGACCAAAAAGGAACTAAACAAACATTTACATTAAATTCAGGTGAAGTGAAATTATAGAAATATATTCCTTCTAATAACAAAACAGATAGTAAACAATAAATTTTATTATCAAAAAAATCTTCAGCTAATTTAAAAACTACAATGAATGAAACTACGATGCAGATTTGACTTAATAAATAATAAGCCCAGTCTTGAGGTCCAAAGATTAGATAAAATATTTCAGGTAGAAATGCACTCATTGGGGGATGCTTATTAAATCCCCATTCTAGGTTGCTACCCCATGCTAATGCCTCTATAGTATCAAGTGGTAAATTATGATTTGTGAAACTTGGAACCAGTGTCCAGATTAATAAGTGTGTTGTAACAAAAATATAAAATAAATTATTAATATTCTTTTTGTAAATGGCCATTTTTATTAATTTATACAATTAATGCATTCTTGACACTGATTAAATGATGAATATATTCTCGAAATTCATAAATTTGAGTATGGTAAAAATCTCTAAAAAATATATCCCAAAAGAAACAGAAAAGTATATGTGCGCTAAGCATCTTGCTTTTTTTAAACAAAAACTGACAGATTGGAAAAAAGATCTAAAAAGAACAAACAATGAAGCAATATTTAATGCTTCAATGGATGATAATAGCGCTTCTGCAGATATTGTTGACCAAGCAAGCTCTTATACAGAAAAAAATGTTGAGATGAGAGCAATCAATAGACAGATAAAATTAATTTCTAAAATTGATGGAGCTTTAAAAAAAATTCAAGATGGAACTTATGGTTTCTGTGAGGAAACCGCTGAACCTATCGGTCTTAAAAGATTAATGGCAAGACCAGTTGCTACTTTATGTATAGCTGCTCAGGAAAAGCATGAAAAGGAAGAAAAAGTTTACGCTGATATTTAAGGGTAATCTATCTCATTGTCTTTATTTAGAACTTTAAATCCTTTTATAACTGCAGGTCGTTTAGCAATATCTAAATACCATCTTGACAATCCTTTAAAATTTTCTAATCCAATATCATGTCTTTTATGCCTTGCAATCCAGGACCATGTAGCTATATCTGCAATTGAATACTCTTTACCTGCTAAATAATCGCTTGCAGAAAGTCTTGCTTCTAAATCTTCATAAAGTTTTCTAGTAATCTTAAAATATCTTTCTTCTCCCCATTCACTTTTTCCTTGATGATAATAATGAAACTGATGATGTTGTCCTATCATCGGACCAATCAAACCCATTTGAGCCATTAACCATTGATTTATCTCTAGCCTATTCTCTTCAGGATAAAATTTTTTACTTTTTTCACCTAGATACATCAGTATTGCTCCAGACTCGAAGATTGATTTATTATTTTCGTGATCAGTTATTACTGGAATTTTATTAAATGGACTAATTTTTTTGAATTTTGGTGTATGTTGTTCACCCTCAGATAAATTTATCCTTGTAACTTTATAATCAAATTTTATCTCCTCTAACATAATACTAATTTTCCAACCATTTGGAGTGTCAGCAGTAAATAATTCAATCACTATTTTACGCCTAATCTGTCTTTGATTGTGTTAGATGCTGTTGTAAATTCAAATCTATATTTTTCGTTAGGTCTTGCATACTTGAAACAACCTCTGGCAGCTAAAGCACCTTCATGAAAACCAGATAATATTAATTTAAGTTTTCCTGGGTAAGTACATATATCGCCAATAGCAAATATACCTTTCTTATTAGTCTCGAAGTTCTCAGTATTGACCGGGATAGCTTTTTTATCTAAGTTGAGGCCCCACCCAGCTATTGGCCCAAGTTGCATTATTAAACCAAAAAACCCCAAAACATAATCAGCTTTAATTATTTTGCTCTCACCAGCTTCACTTTTAATTTCTACCTCTTCCAAAGAACCATTTCCATTAACATCTTTAATTGAATACTTTGTAAATAAATTAATAATATTTTTTTCACTCAATTCTTGAATTTTTTGAACACTTGCAGGCGCACCTCTAAACTCATCTCTTCTATGGATGAGTGAAACTTTAGAAGTATTAGATAGCTCAATTGCCCAATCAAGAGCACTATCTCCTCCACCAAAGATAGCAACTGATTTATCTTTAAAAATTGTTTTATCCTTTATTGAATATAAGACTGAAGTGCCATCAAACTTTTCCGCACTTTTTGTAGGAAACTTTCTTGGCTCAAATGAGCCAACACCTCCAGCAATTACAACATTTGGTGTTTGGAATTTTTTTCCACTAGTTGTTTTAACAACCCAATTATCGCTTTCATTTGTAAGTTCTTGCACTCTATCATTTAAATGAAAATTAAATTTAAATGGTTTAATTTGTTCTATTAAATTATTTGTAAGCTCTTCTCCAGTACACTCTGGAACTGCAGGAATATCATAAATTGGTTTATCAGGATAAAGCTCTATACATTGACCTCCAATTTTATCTAGGTTATCAACTATTTCACATTTCAGACCTATGATACCTAGTTGATGAGCACAAAATAAACCTGTGGGACCCGCTCCAACTATAACAACATCAGTTTTAATCATTAAACTTGTTTCTCCGGCATATGTACTGTTAAACCATCTAAATCATCTGAGACGCTAATCTGACAACTTAATCTACTATTAGAATTTGGTTCATAAGCTTGGTCCAACATATCATCTTCGCCCATCTCTTTTTTTGGTAACTTATCATACCAGTCTTCTTTGACATAAACATGACATGTTGCACATGACATGCCGCCACCACAGTCTGCATCTATTCCTGGAATATCATTTTGAACAGCACCTTCCATAACTGTAAGCCCATTTTGGACCTCAACTACATGCTCTTGTCCGTTGTATTCTATATATTTGATTTTCGCCATTGCTCTTATATAAGCACAAAAAAAAATAGGGCAAGTAATCAAACTCGCCCTATTTTATATATTGTAACTAATTGTTACTACGCTCTTCTTGTAGAGTTAGATACTGCACAAGACCAGATAATTAAACCAAATGCGATTTTATTAACAAAGTCTGCTAAGTTATAGATAACGTTTAACGCGTTACCATCTATTCCACCTGTTAGGTAACCAAAAATGTAACCTAATGGGTAAATAGCCCAACCTACAGTAACAATCATTCTTAAAGCTCCAAATGCAGTTACTAAAGATTTATTTCCAGATTTAGCAGCAACTTTTCCTGCCTCTCCTGAAAAGATTTCATAAAGAATGTAAATCCATCCAGCCATACCGATTATGAAACCTAGTGTAGCGTTAATGAATCCAGCTTCTCCAAGATATCCACCAATTAACATAACTAGCGAACCAATTAAGATTCTCCAGAATATATTTGTGTCAACTTTTCGTACTGCTGAAAGAATTAAGTAAAATTCTACTAGCTGTAGTGGTACAGTTATTAACCAGTCAATGTATCTGTAAACAGTTGGAGTATCACCTGTTTCGATCCAAACTGCTCTCATATACATATAGTGAATAAATGCTATACCTGTTACTAATCCAGCTACGTTTACTGATTTTCTCCATTGTGAACTGACGTTAGCCTGTTCCATAAAGAAAAACGCTGTAGCTGCTAACATACCCATTGATATTAACCAAAACGAAATACCTACGAAATCGTCTGTAGCTAAAAAGGCTGTTGCTGCGTTAGCTGCTGTAGTTGCTCCGAAAAGCACTGCCGCTAATGCTAACATTTTCATTGTCTTCATAAAAAACTCCCTCATAGTTAGTTTTTTTATTAGTTTAAATTTAAACTACAGACTAATCTAATGATTAGCCTAAAGTTAGGGGTTAGATAGCAAAAAAATTTACTTTATTGAAGAGTTTTTGACCTCTAAAAAGTATTGATTTTACTTACTTTGTAAAATTAAATACAACCTGTTACATAAAATCTTTAAAAAAATGAGTCAAAAAACAAATCACTATGAAAAATAGTTTTAACAAAATTTATGAAGAATCTATTCAAAATCCTGAGGAATTTTGGAAAAATGTATCTGATGATGTCTTCTGGTTTAAAAAACCTACTAAGATTTTAAACAAATCTAATCCTCCATTTTATAAATGGTTTGAAGATGGCGTTACAAACACCTGTTACAACGCTATTGATGTTCATATTGATAAAGGTAACGGTGAGAAGACTGCTTTAATTTATGATAGCCCTATAACTAATAGTAAAGCGAAGTATACCTACAATGAATTAAGAGAAAAAATATCAAAATTCGCTGGAGCACTTGATAATCAAGGTATTAAAAAAGGTGACAGAGTAATAATTTATATGCCTATGATACCCGAGGCAGTTATAGCAATGCTTGCTTGCGGGAGAATTGGTGCAATACACTCGGTAGTATTTGGTGGATTTGCTTCAAATGAACTAGCAAGTAGGATTGATGATAGTGAAGCAAAAATTTTAATCACTGCTTCTTGTGGGTTTGAGCCGGGAAGAACCGTTGAATACAGACCATTAGTAGATGGAGCATTGAAACTTGCAAAACATAAAGTTGAGAGAGTGATTTTCTTTCAAAGGAAAGCTCACGAAGTAAAACTCAACTCTCCGCTTGAAATCAGCTGGGAAGAAGCCCTTGTTAATGCCAAAAATAAAGATTGTGTTGAAATTGGAGCAAATGAGTTTGCATATATTTTGTATACCTCGGGCACTACAGGTATTCCAAAGGGTATTGTAAGAGATGTAGGAGGTCATATCGTTGCTCTTAAATGGACAATGAAAAATATTTACAATATCAATGAGAATGATGTTTGGTGGTCAGCCAGTGATATTGGTTGGATAGTAGGACATTCATATATTGTTTACGCTCCATTATTTAAAGGGTGTACAACAGTTTTATTTGAGGGAAAGCCAGTTGGAACTCCTGATGCAGGAGTATTTTGGAGAATAATTTCTGAGTATAAAATTAAATCATTATTCACTGCTCCAACAGCATTTAGAGCTATTAAAAAAGAAGACCCAGATGGAAAGTTTTTCTCTAAATATGATTTAAGTTCTTTTGAATCTTTATTTCTTGCAGGAGAAAGAGCTGACCCTGATACTATAAAATGGGCTGAAAATCTTTTAAATGTTCCCGTCATAGATCATTGGTGGCAAACTGAGACTAGTTGGGCAATAAGTTCAAATTGTACTGGAATAGAAATGCAAAAAACTAAGTATGGTTCAGCGTGTAAAGCAGTTCCAGGTTATGATGTAAAAATAATTAAACCAGATCATTCAATCGCAGAACCTAATGAGATGGGTGATATAGTTGTTAAATTACCTTTACCACCAGGTACTTTTCCTACACTTTGGAATGCCGATAAGAGATATGAAGAAAATTATATGACTAACTATAAGGGTTACTATCAAACTTATGATGCAGGACACATTGATGAAGATGGATATATTTGGATTATGTCACGAACTGATGACATTATAAATGTTGCTGGTCATAGATTATCGACAGGTGCGATTGAAGAGGTATTATCTGAAAATCAATCAGTTGCAGAGTGTGCTGTTCTTGGAATTGCGGACAAATTAAAAGGACAATTGCCTATTGGTTTAGTTGTTTTAAAATCTGGTGTTGAAAAAGACAATGAAACTATCTCAAAGGAATGTATTAAAATGGTAAGAGATAAAATTGGACCAGTTGCTGCTTTTAAAGTTGTAATAGTTATAAAAAGATTACCGAAAACAAGATCGGGAAAAATATTGAGAGGAACTATTCGTAAAATTGCCGACAAGGAAGATTATAAAATGCCAGCAACAATCGATGATCCAGCAATTTTAGAGGAGATTACTCAAAGTTTAATAGAAAATAAAATTCTGACTAAATAAATTAGATTAATTATCAAACTTGATGGGCTTACCTGATGCTTCTCCAAGGATTTCTCCATCTTTCATTTTAATCTCTCCATTTATGATTGTATAAACTGGAGTTCCCTTAAACTTATACCCATCGAAAGGTGACCATCCACACTTACTCTCTATTTTTTCGTTTTTGATTTCAATAATTTTGTTCATATCCACAATTGTAAAGTCGGCATCATAGTTTTCCTTTATATACCCCTTACCTACAATACCAAAAATTTTCGCTGGATTTTCACAGACGAGGTTCATAAGCTGAATTAAAGTTAGTTTTCCATCATTTACATGGTTCAGCATCACAGGTAATAAGGTCTGAACCCCAGGCATTCCTGAAGGGG
Organism: uncultured Pelagibacteraceae bacterium; assembly: GCA_902517495.1. Taxonomy (GTDB): domain Bacteria; phylum Pseudomonadota; class Alphaproteobacteria; order Pelagibacterales; family Pelagibacteraceae; genus Pelagibacter. The sequence goes on from CABYCO010000001.1 coordinate 68,719, forward strand.
TATCTGGATATTCTTTGTCTTTATTTATCTTTAGATGAGGAGCGTGATCCGAACCGATAGTATCATTATAATTGTTTCTTACCGCATACCACAGCCTGTCGTAATGACTTTTTTCTCTAATAGGTGGATTCATCTGAGCATAGGTGCCTAGTTTGTCGTAACAATCTGGCGCAAACATTGTTAAATGCTGTGGAGTTATTTCAAAAGTTATGTCCCCTTTATTCTGAGATAAAAAATCAATCTCCTGTTTAGTAGTAATATGCAAAATATGCGCCTTTTTACCTAATCTTTTTGCAATTTTTACAATCTTTCTAGTAGATGAAATTGCACATTCTTCATCTCTCCAAATTGGATGGGAATGAACATTGCCTTTCTCTCTTAATTTCTTTCTTAAATTTAAAATATCTTCATCTTCTGAGTGAACTGCAACAATTTTAGATGTACTTTCAAATACTTTTTCAATGTCTTCTTCCTTATGAACTAGTAATGTTCCCGTGGACGAGCCTGCAAATAATTTTACTCCACAACATCCGTCTAAACCTTTAAGATCTGCTAATTCGCTTTGATTAGTTGGAGTTGCTCCAAAATAAAATGCATGATTACAATACATTCTATTTTTTGCTAAATCTATTTTTCTTTGAAATTCTGCTTTGTTTGTAGTTGCAGGATTAGTATTGGGCATTTCAAATACTGAGGTTATACCTCCAACAATTGCTGCTCTACTTCCAGAAGCTAAATCCTCAGTGTCTGTTGAACCTGGTTCTCTAAAATGCGTCTGAGTGTCAATACAGCCAGGAAGAACAGTAAGTCCAGTTGCATCTATTGATTGACTTGAATCTTCATCTAACTTACCAATTTTTACAATCTTACTGTTTTGAATGCCTATATCAACATCTTTAAGATCTTTATCAATATAACACTTCCCATTTTTGATTATTAGGTCTAACATTTATAAAAAAACTACTTATATCATTCGTTATAATATTACAATATGAATAGAAATAATATTTACATCCTAGAGGATAGGGGTCTTCTTTATATTAATGGAGATGATGCAAAAGAATTTTTACAAAATATAATTACAAATAACGTTGAAAATGTATCAGATTATAGAAGTTGTTTTTCAGCTCTATTAACACCACAAGGCAAATATCTTTATGATTTTATAATTATTAAACATAAATCAGGCTATTTTTTGGATTGTGAAAAGAAAATTATTGAGAATTTATATAAACAGTTAAATTTATACAAGCTTAGATCTAAAGTAGAAATTTTAAATCTAAGTAATGAGTTTGTTGTTGCAAATTTAACAAAGGAAAAATTTCTAGAATTGGAAAATTCTAAAGATGAGATGGGTTGTACTATAAAATTTAGAGAAGATCCTATTCTTTTAGATCCAAGGTCTGATAAATTAGGAGCTAGATTAGTGATTAATTTAGAAAAATTGTATCTTTCTATAAAAAAATTGGGATTAAAAGTTTCTGATGTAAATGAATATTATAATTACAGTCATGAATTAGGAATTGCTCAAATTGATACAAATAATCTGCAAGATAAAATATTTGGAATTGAATGTAATTTTGAAGAACTAAATGGAATTGACTTTAGAAAAGGATGTTATGTAGGGCAAGAAAATACAGCTAGAATAAAACTTAAAGATAAACTTAATAAAAGACTATTTGCAATTAAAGTTTTAGATGGAGAGATCAATAGTAACGAAATTACTTCTGAAAATAAAAACTTAGGAAAGTTATTGATCAATAATAAAAATCCATTTGCTGTACTAAAACTAGAAGATAAAAGCTTTAATTTTGATAAAGATCTAAAGTGTGGTGATGCAAAAATAAAAGTCTTAAGACCTAATTGGATATAAATTATTTAATAAATTTTGATAAATCTGGTTTGAAATAGTCTGGTCCTTTCATAACTTTACCAAATTCATTATATATTGGTTTTCCATCTTTCCCCAATTTACTCATATTAGATTTTTGAACTTCTTCAAAACATTTATCTAAATTAATACCAAAAGCATGACCTGCACCATAAGTAACATACAAAATATCTGTTAATGCATCTGCAACTTCAGTCAAATTTTTTTCTGATATTGCCTGTTTAAGTTCCTCTAACTCTTCATTAATCAATGAAATTCTTAACGAATTAATTTTATCTGTGCTTAAACTTGATGAATCTTTTACATCTTGATTAAAAGTTTTCATAAACACACCAACTTTTTCAAAATTTGTCATTTTACTCCTATATGATTTTATTATTATTTAATGTATAAGTGTATAAATATACTCTCTAAACTAAAATATGAAATTCAGAAAAGAATATGATAGCATTGGTTCTATAAATGTACCTGTGGATAAGTATTGGGGCGCATCCACACAAAGATCAAAAAAATACTTTGATATTGGAGATGTATTAGTCAGACCAAAGTTAATAAAATCCATAGCTATTATAAAAAAAGCAGCTGCTATTACAAATTATAAAAGCAAAGATATTAATTCAAAAATTTATAAATCAATTGTACGAGCTTCTAATGAAGTTATTGCAGGAAAATTAGATAATCATTTCCCTCTTAAAGTTTGGCAAACTGGTTCTGGCACACAAACAAATATGAATGTGAATGAAGTTATCTCAAATAGAGCAATTGAAATACTTAAAGGAAAAAAGGGTACAAAAAAACCCGTTCATCCAAATGATCACGTTAATAAATCACAGTCGACGAATGATGTATTTCCTACAGCAATGCATATTGCTATCGCCATGGAAACAAGAGAAAAACTGTTACCAAGCTTAATATTATTAAATAAAGAATTAAAAAAAAAAGTAAGTGAGTTTAATAAAATAGTAAAAATAGGGAGAACACATTTGCAAGATGCAACTCCTCTCTCATTAGGTCAAGAGTTTTCAGGTTACCAATCACAACTAGAAGAATGTATTAAAAGAATAAAAGTGTCACTAAATGAAATTTATTATTTAGCACAAGGTGGAACCGCAGTTGGTACAGGAATTAATACTAGAAAAAATTTTGATAAAAAAATAGTAAATGAAATAAAAAAAATAACAAGGTTACCTTTCAAGCCAGCAAAAAATAAGTTTGCTGCACTTGCCGCTCATGATGCAATAGTAAATTTTTCAGGTACATTAAATACAACTGCAGTATGTTTAATGAAAATAGCAAATGACATTAGATTTTTAGGTTCTGGACCAAGAGCTGGGTATGGAGAGTTAATATTGCCAGAAAATGAACCTGGATCATCAATTATGCCTGGCAAAGTAAATCCAACTCAATGTGAGGCTGTAACAATGGTATGCGTGAAAGTAATTGGTAACCACAATGGAATAACAATGGCTGGCTCACATGGTCATTTTGAGCTTAATGTTTTTAAACCTTTAATAATTCATAATGTACTTCAATCAATCCAAATTCTATCAGATAGCACGAAAAGTTTTGCAAAGTATTGTATCTCAGGACTAAAAGCTGACAAAATCAGAATTAAACACTTATTAGATAACTCCTTAATGCTGGTAACTGCCTTATCTCCAAAGATTGGTTACGATAATGCAGCAAAGATTGCTAAGAATGCGTTAAAAAATAAAACTACTTTAAAAGCTGAATCACTGAAATCAGGGTTAATAAATGAGAGAGAATACAATAAAATTGTTGATCCTAATAAAATGATAAAACCAGACTAACTATTTATAATATTTTTAACTAAAGATTTAAGCTCTTGAGAATTTTTAATGTTATATCTAGTCTTATCACTTTTTTTATCTTTATATGCTGTTTGATTAATTTTTATATCAAATATTGATATTATTCCTGTATTTATATTTTTCTCAATTTTAAAATACAAAACATTGATATCATTCACTTTGTCAGACTTTAATTGAAATTTTTTAGCAAACTCTTTTTTATTTTTTATTTTTAAAGAACTTGATGAATGAAATATTATATCACCACTTTCTTCTTTGTATTTTATTTCAGTTTTAATTTGACCAATTTCACCAATATTAAATAAAACTTCACTTAAATTTATAGCTTTTTGGCTTATATTTAAACTTATTTTACCACTTCTAACAAGTTCGTGCTCGATATTATTTAAAATTAATTTGATATCTCCATTTACATTGCCTAATAAATCAGGTTTTAAGTTTAATATAGAAAACATTAATTCATCTACCAAAAAATTTAAATTTTGCTTATTCACAGTAATATTAGAATTGAGATAAAAAGGTGATAACTCAATTGTTGAATTAATTTTTATATCATTATTATTTTGTGGAGATTTTAAAGTAATAATATTATTTTTTAACTGGTATCCTATTTCAATATTCTGGTTTAGGAAGTTGAGTGAAGTTACACCTTCAAAGCTAAAATTACTATCATAGTTTAATTCATTTTTTATCAAAATATTTGGTTCTTTAAAATCTATTTCTGTTTGTGAATTCATTCGAGAATTATATTTTTTTTTCCAGAATGATTTAAAATTTAAATCAAATAAATTTCCTTTGATTTTTAATTTTTTGAAATCATCTTGTTGAGATGTAGTAAAATCAATTTTTTCTATTGGGGATATGATTAAAGTCTCATCATTTTCATCTATTATAAATACTTTACTTTTTTTAATATAAAGTGGTTTACTTTCACTATTATGAAAATATTTTCTTAAAATATCATATTCTTTTTTTTTTATTAAAAAATTTGTATTCATTATTTCAAATTTTTCAAAATTAATTTTAGATTTTGGATATAAACTATTAGAGTTCATAAAAACTTTTAAGTTTTTTATATCAAATGAAATACTTTCATTATTATTTTCATCTATTGATAATGTTGAATCGCTAATTAATAAATGAGGCTTTGGAAGTAATTGATACTTTATGTCACCATTTATATTTAAGTTAATATTAAAATCAGAAGAAAATTTACTTTCAATGATGTTTTCTATACTTTTATAATTAAATAAAACTGGTATTGATAAATAAATGCCAAATAAAAAAAACAATGTAACTAATAAAAAAATGAATTTAGCAAATATTGTTACTTTCAATTTTTTTATCATTAATCCAATATCGCTGAAAATGAAAAAAAATAAACGATGAATTTGGATTACTTAACAAATCTTAATGAAAGTCAGGAGAAAGCAGTTTTGCATTTAAACGGACCTCTTTTGATTGTCGCGGGTGCAGGCTCAGGAAAAACTAGAGTTCTTACAGCTAGAATTGCCCATATTGTCAAACAACATAAGGCATTTCCCAATCAGGTCTTAGCGGTAACATTTACAAACAAAGCTGCAAAAGAAATGCAATTAAGAGTTTCTAAATTCTTAAGAAAGGAGGCAACTGGTCTTCCATGGTTAGGGACTTTTCACTCAATTAGTGCAAAAATATTAAGAAAACATGCAGAAGCAGCTGGATTAAAATCAAATTTTTCAATTATTGATCAAGATGACCAAGTAAGATTAATAAAAAATATCTGTAAATCTGAGAACATAGATACCAAAAAAATATCTCCAAGATATATTTTGGCAGTCATTGATAAATGGAAGAATAAAGGCTTTTACCCTGACGAAGTTGTGCTTAAGCGTAAAGACATATTAGAAAAAAGCTTTCAAGGGATATATAAAATATATCAACAAAAACTAATAGATCTAAACGCTGCTGATTTCAGTGACTTAATACTTCACACTGTTAAAATTTTTGAAAAACACAGAGATATATCGAAAATGTATTCTAAAAAGTTTAAATATATTTTAGTTGATGAATATCAAGATACAAACTTTATTCAAAGTGAATGGCTAAAATATTTAGCAGAACATAATCAAAATATTTGCTGTGTTGGAGATGATGATCAGTCAATATATAGTTGGAGAGGAGCAGAAATTAAGAATTTTCTTCAATTTGAAAATGTCTATGAAAATACAAAAATAATTAGATTGGAAAAAAATTATAGATCCACTCAAAATATTTTAAATGTTGCATCTAATATAATTGAAAATAATCAAAATAGGGTTGGGAAAAAACTTTTTACAGATCAAGAAGATGGCGAACTTGTTACTTTAAACTGCTTTAGAAATGTAAAAGATGAAGCAATTGAAATTGGTTCTAATATTGAAGATTTAAAAAACAAATTTTCATTAAATGAAGTTGCAATTCTAGTAAGGGCTATATTTCAAACTAGAGAGTTTGAAGAAAGGTTTTTAAAAATTGGTGTTCCATACAGAATTATTGGTGGAATAAAATTTTATGAAAGAGCTGAAGTCAAGGATTGTGTTGCGTACTTAAAAACAGTTTTTCAACCTCAGGATGACTTGGCCTTTGAGAGAATTTTAAATGTACCAAAGAGATCAATTGGTGATACAACTGTCAAAGTAATAAATAATTTTGCAAAATTAAATAAATGTTCATTAGAGATTGCTTCAAAACATTTAATTGAACAAAATAAAATTAAACCTAAAACGAAATTAGGTTTAAATTCTCTCCTAAATCTTTTAGCCAAATGGAGAAATGACTTAAATAAAAAAATGAATCATAATAAATTATTACAAACAATTCTTGATGAGTCTGGTTATAGTGAAATGCTTAAAAATAAGAAAGACTTAGAAAATGAAAATAGATTAGAGAATATAAAAGAATTATTAAGTGCGATGAAAGAATTTGATAATTTAGAGAGTTTTTTAGAGCATGTTGCTCTTGCAACATCATTAGATCAAGATTGGCAAAGTGAAAAAGTCAATTTAATGACAATACACGCTTCCAAAGGACTGGAATTTGATATCGTATTCTTGCCTGGATGGGAGGAAGGTTTATTTCCCCATCAAAAAAGTATTGAGGAAAAAGGTGAAAGTGGATTAGAAGAAGAAAGAAGACTAGCCTATGTTGCAATTACTAGGGCAAAAAAGATTGCTAAAATATCATTTTCTATGAATAGGTTTTATCAAGGAGATTGGATTGACAGTATGGCTTCAAGGTTTGTAGATGAGTTACCAGATGAATATATTAAGAAAAATAATAATTTTGTAGATGAAAAAGAAGAAGATTTTGAATTTAACCAAGATATAGATTTCGAAAGTGATAGTGAAATTAGAAGCCCTGGTTGGATACGTTATCAAAAAAAATTAAAATGAGTACTGAGATAAATAATATTATTCACTCTAATAATATAGATGGGTATATTTTACCAAAAAATGATAGTTATTTTACTGAATATTCCAAAATAAATAATCTTAAATCAATTACAAATTTTTCTGGGTCTGCAGGTTTTGCTATTTTTTTGAAAAATAAAAAGTATTTATTTGTTGATGGTAGATATACTATTCAAGCAGAAAAGGAGTCTGGTAATGAATTTAAGATTTGTGAAATTCCTTATGTGTGGCCTAAAGATATATTAAAGAAAAAAATAAAGATTGGGTTTGATCCAAATCTTTTTACTTGGGAAACCCTAAATAGATATTTTGGTCATAATTACAATTTAGTTCCTTTGAATTCGAAATTAGAGAATAAGAATAAAGCCAAAAATAATTATCCCTTCTTTAGTCTAGACTCTGCTGTGACAGGTGAAAGTGCAAATAGTAAAATAAATCGATTAATCAAAATAATGAAAACTAAAAAAATTGATTATAATTTTATAAGTTCAGGTGAAAATATTTGTTGGCTTCTCAACATAAGGGGAAGAGATCTTCCAAATTCACCGATTGCAAATTGCAAAATAATATTAACAAAAGATAGAAATATTTATTTTTTTTCAAGTCAAGATAAGATAAAAAAAATAAAATTAAGCCATAAAAAATTTAAAATTCATTTTTTAAAAAATAATAATTTTTTGAAATGCTTAATAAATCTTAAAAGTGGAAACTTTTGTATTGATGGTAAAACTTGTTCAGTATTCGAAGAAAGCTTAATAAGTCATAAATTTAAAATCGATGATAAAGAAGATTCTATTTACATTCTAAAATCTTTAAAAAATAAAACTGAGATTAAAAATATGGTTAATGCACATATTGAGGATGGTGTAGCTTTAACAAAGTTTTTATATTGGATTAAAAATTGCAATATAAATAACCTAACAGAGCAAAAAATTGAGAAGAAATTAGAAAGTTTTAGAAGAAGAAGTAAAAATTATTTATATCCAAGCTTTGATACAATCGCTGGATCTGGACCAAATGGAGCAGTTATACATTATCGATCTGATAAATTTACAAACAGAAAATTAAATAGAGATGATTTACTATTACTTGATTCTGGTGGTCAATACAGGTGGGGTACAACAGATGTAACAAGGACATTATGTTTTTCAAATATCTCAAATAGAGTAAAGAATATATTTACAAGAGTTTTGAAAGGTCACATTGCCGTAGCCCAATCCAATATAAAAAAAGAGATAAATGGCCATAATATTGATAAAATTGCAAGAAAAAGCCTAAACTCTGTCGGTCTAGATTATCAGCATGGTACTGGTCATGGAGTTGGGGCATTTCTTAATGTTCATGAAGGACCACAGGGAATATCAAAAAATAACTTCGTAAAATTAAAAGAAGGAATGATTTTAAGCAATGAACCTGGTTTTTATAAAAAAAATGATTTTGGAATAAGAATTGAAAATTTAGTTTATATTAAAAAAATTAGATCGAAGCTTTTATTTGAAAACCTAACAATGGCACCTTTAGATACTGACCTAGTTAACTTTAAAATGCTTAATAAAATGGAAAAGAATTATTTATTTAAATATCACTTTGATGTTTACAATAATATTTCACCATATTTAAATAAAAATGAGAAAAAATGGTTAGCCAGCTTAATCTAGTAAACTTAGCCATTCTTTTTGGGATAAAATTTTTATTCCCAAACTTCTTGCTTGTTCAACTTTTCGATTTGTAGGTTTTTCACCAATTATTAAGTATTTAAGTTTTTTATTCACTGAACTTACGACCGATCCGGAATTTTTTTCAATTAATGATTTTGCTTCAGCTCTGCTCATATTTGACAGTTTTCCAGTAAACATAAATGTATTATTTAAAAGTTTTCCATATTTATTTAATTTTAGATCGGAAATATTTAAGAGGGAAGACAACTTTTCAACTATTTTATAATTAGATTTATTTTCAAAAAATTTTTTAAGAGAATTAATTTGAGTATCACCAATTCCATCTATATTTAAAAATTCATTTAAATTATTTTTATTTACAAAGCCTAAAAAATTTTTTATCGACTTTACATATTCTGCTAAAAGTTTCGCATTTTCAATTCCAATATGTCTTACACCAATAGCATACAAAAATTTATCTAAAGAAACTTTTTTTGATTGATCTATAGAATATTTTAAATTTGAAACTGAGAGATTTCCCCAGCCTTCTAAATTTGATATTTTATTATAATCCAAATTATATATATCTTGTGGAAATCTAATTAAATTTAGATCCCAAAAATTTTCTACAACTTTTTTTCCAAGTCCATCAATATTCATTGCATCTTTAGATATGAAATGTTTAATTTTTTCAATTGCAATTTTTTCACAATCATAACCTTCATTTGTACATCTTCTCACAGCATCATATTTTTTTGTTGTTTTATTGAATTCTTTTATTGTTTCTGAACCACAAGATGGACAATTTTTAGGAAAAATAAATTTTTTTGATTTTTTTTCTCTTTTTTTAAGATCAACTAAAATAACATGAGGAATAACGTCACCTGCTCTCTCTACTTTTACAGTATCACCAAGTCGTATATCTTTTCTAATTATTTCATCTTCATTATGAAGTGTTGCATTTGAAACTACTACACCACCAATGTTTACTGGTTTTATTCTTGCTACAGGAGTTAATGCACCTGTTCTGCCAATTTGAATACTAATATCTCTTATTTGAGAATAGGCACTATCAGCAGAAAATTTATGAGCTATAGCCCACCTTGGAGAATTTGCAGTAAATCCTAATCTTTTTTGAAGCTCTAAACTGTCTATTTTATAAACAAGACCATCCACATCATACTCTAAGTCAAACCTGTCATTTTCAAATTTTTTGTGAAACTTTTCCAGGTCATTAATAGTTTTTAAAACTTTGTTGTAATCATTTGTTTTAAAACCCCATTTTTTTAATGAATTTAAAAAATCTGACTGTTTCTTAATTTTATCACTTTCGAAATAGCCATAAGTATAGGCTATAAAATTAAGAGGAATTTTTTTGGTCTCTTCAGGATTTTTTTGTCTTAAAGAACCTGATGCTGCATTTCTAGGATTTGCAAAATTATTTTTTAATTTTTCAAAATCATCTTTGGTTATAAAAACCTCTCCTCTAATATCAATATCTTTTGGGAAATCCTTTGAGGTTATTTTCTTTGGTATATCTTTGATCGTTTTTAAATTTTCAGTGATTACTTCACCTGTGGTACCATCGCCTCTTGAGGTACCAACTGTAAATAAACCATCCTTGTAGGTTAATGAAGCTGAGATTCCATCTATTTTTGGTTCGACGCTATACTCGAGATCTACTTTCTTATTTAAATAATTAAATATTTTCTTTTCAAAATTTTCTAAATCTTCATTGTTAAAAGCATTTGACAAAGATAACATCCTTACTCTGTGCCTAGATTTGACAAAATTTTTAGAAGGGGCATACCCCAATGAGTTTGACGGAGAAGATGCACTTTTTAAGAATGTGTATTTTTTTTCTAAATCTAAAATTTCTTGTTTGATTTTGTCATACAAATTATCAGATATTATTGGTAAACTATCTTCAAAGTATAGTTTATTATGCTTTATAAATTCATTTAATTTTTTTTCATAATATTTTTTAACTTCATTATGCTTCATTTAATACTTTTATTTAAATAGTTTTTCGAGTCTTTTAAGCAAAGATTTTTGCTTTTTAAGATCTTTTTTAAGTTTAGGTTTTTTATAATTTACATTCAAAATCTTATAAGATCTTTCATACCATTCACTTGATTTATAATTATATCCAAGTAATATAGTATATTTTCTTGCCTCCTTAACAAGACCCAACTTATAGTTTAATTCTACAAGCCTATACAATGCCTCCTCTATATAAATAGTTGTATCATATTCATTTACTATTTTTTTATATCTATTCATCGCAGGTATCCATTTCTCTCTCTGCAAATAATAATTGGCCAGATAAAGTTCTTTTGAAGCAAGGATTTCTTCTATCAATTCAAGTTTAAACGTTGCGTCCTCAGCAAAATCTGTATTTGGAAAATCTTTTATCAACAACGTAAAGTAATATTTAGATTTGTTAATTTCACCAAGATCCTTTTTTTCATCAACAATAAGGTTATAATGACAGATAGCTAATAAATAATAAGCATAATCAGTATCAGGATGGTTTTTATATTTCTCTATAAATCTCTCCAACTCAATAATTGCATCATTAAAATATAAGTCAGAGTAAAAAGCGTATGCTGCCATAAGTATTGACCTTGGAGCCCAAATTGATTGTGGAAATAACAGTTCTACTTCATTAAATTTTTTGGCAGCGAAAAATACGTCACCTTTATTAAATTCTTTAATACCCTCATTGTAGGCCTCAATCATTTGCATCTCCAAGCTATCTTCGGTAATTAATGAGATCTTTTCTTTTTTTTCAGCACAAGAAACTAGGCTTATGATTAAAATAATAATTAATAAAAAATTACGTAATGACATTGAAAGAATTTTATCAGAATATTTTTAAAATTCTAATTTTTAAGCAATAGATTTTAAGTTATGTCGATTATTTATCAGATAATGAGGTAAATTTTTACCTTTAATTTCTATTAAAGAATAGTTTCTATTATCGCTAAATACTTCTCTTAATAATTTATTAGTTAAACTATGACCACCATGTCTACATTTAAGTGATCCTATTAATCTGTAACCTGTTAAATACAGATCACCCATACAATCAAGAATTTTGTGATTTACAAATTCCTTTTTATTTCTTAGACCATCTTCATTTAATATCTTATCATTTTTTACAACTACTGCATTTTCTAAAGATCCACCTTTTCCTAGGCCTATTTTTTTTAGTTTTTCTATATCTTCATATAAGCAAAATGTTCTAGAATTAAATACTTCGTCTAGCTTATCTTCAAATACATTTATTTTATTTTTTTGATTTTTTATTAATTTATTATCGTATTTTATTTCAAATTCAATTTCTAGTGTTGTATTTGACTTTTCAATTGAGATAAATTTATTTCCATCTTTTAATTCAACAGTATTATTTATTTTAATTATTTTTATCGGTATATCGCTATTTTTTAATCCGGTTTCTTTAAAAATTTTTACAAAATTCATTGCAGATCCATCAAGTATTGGAACTTCTTGTGAATCTAGTTCTACAACTGCATTATCTATACCAAGCCCTAAAAAAGTGGCCATAAGATGTTCTATTGTTGAAACTTTTACGCCATATTGATTTGTTATTGTTGTACACAAAGTTGCATCTGAAACATTTTCAAAATTAGGAATAACTATATTGTTATTCTTAAGATCAACTCTTTTAAAAACTATTCCAGTGTTTGGGGATGAAGGTAAAATTTTAAGGTTTACTTTTTTTCCAGTATGAATTCCAATTCCAGATATTAATACTTTATCAGATAAAGTTGATTGAGATAATAATGACATTTAATAAAAATATACAAAAATAGGGCCGTATTTAATATTCAAGTAATGTTACAAGAAAATACGATTATTTAGAAAAGAGATTAAAAAATTTCTCAAAAAACCCTATTTTTTTGGTTTTTTTATGGTTTTTTACGAGGAATCTTTCATCACTTCTGTGATAATTAATACCTGCTTCACAAATCTTCGAATCATTTTCCTCAAAAAAAATTAATTCTGAGAAATCTTTATTAAAATCAATATTGAAATTATTTGACAGTAACTTTGATCCACTTCCAATAAAAATAATACATGGTTTATCAACACTTATATTATTTTTAAAGAAATTATTTTGAATAACTGCTAACTTTATAATTTCATCTACTCTTGCTTCAATTATTTGTTTCAATACGTCAATTGAAATATTTTTTTTAATTACTTCTCTGTATAGATTAATTTCACTTTTAGAATTTTTATTTAAAGATATCCCGTACTCATCTTTGTTAAATTTCAATTTTAAGTTCTCGGCATAATTAAGATCTAGTTTTAAAATATTTGAAATATCTTTAGTTATGTTATTTCCACCAAGTGGAATAGAATTTAAAAATTGAAATTTATTATTATAAAAAAATAATGCACTAGTTCTTTGATAGCCAATATCTAAAAAAATTAAATTATTTTTTTTTTCAAAATTTTTTTTATACAAGATAGATTTTACATAACTTGAACTATATATATTCAGGATATTTAAATTATTTTCTTTAAATTTATTTAGTAAATTATGGATTAACGATTTTTTTAAACAAATAAACTTTAAATCTAATATTAAAGATTTTGTTTTAATATCATGAAATGCAGTTTCTAATTTTCTGTTATCACCCACAATCATATTGTCTATTGCAATATGTAAAACCTGATCTTTAAAATTATTTTCAGAAATAATAAAGTTAGCTTCCTCAACAAGACTTTTATAACACTTAGATATTAAAGTAGGATGATCAAAAGATTTTTTAATTGAAAAGTCTATAAAATTAATTTTAGAGGAATCATATAATACATTTACGTCAACTAAGTGTGTTGATAGTTGTTTTTCTGCATCTCTTATCAATTTATTTAAGGGATTTTCTGAATTTTTATTTTCTAAAGCTTCAGCAATTTGAACATTTGAAGAATAAATTATTTCTGATGATTGATCAAATACACATAATCTAATGTTTTTAGATCCAAAATCAATTACTGTATTTAAATTACTCATTCTGATTTGTCATTATAATTTGATTAATTACTCTTAAATCAATAATTTTTATATTTGATAAATCATCGTTATCTATTAGTTGTTTGTAAATTTTAATAGAGTCCATTATATTTTTAGAAGGTAGTTTAAGAATTAATCCATTAGAAAATACCAAATCCCATCTTCTATTTTTAAAATAATAATACTCTTCTATATTAACAATTTCTAACTTTTGATTTTTTAAAATATTATATAAATTTAGAAATTGATTTATTTCAAATTCCCCAAATACTGTAGCAGTTTTATATTGTTCAAAAATTTGATTAGAGTTTATAAATTTTCCGTTTTTACCAATATAAAAGTTTTCTCCATTTATAAAGGTTTTTCCAAGTATAGATGTTTTGGATAAATTTATATTTATAGAAGATGGTATAATTTTCTTAACATTTATACTCTCTATAAAATTGAATTTAGTCAATTTTTCTAGAATTTTATCTTCTGTAATTTTGAAAATATTTATATTTTCTAAGTTATATAATTCTTTTTCAATATTTTTTTTTTCTTCATAGGAAACGCCGGTAATATTAATACTCTTTAATCTGAATTTATCTTGATAATTATTTACTAATTTAAAATTAAATATTGAACTTAAAAAAATAAAAAAAAACAAATAAAGGTATAATTTATATTTACTTATTGATGGAAGCATCATTCATTATTTCTTCTATAAGTTTTATAAAACTTATATTTTTATATTTCGCAATTTCAGGCACAAGAGAAAGTGAAGTCATACCTGGCTGAGTATTAAGTTCTAATAAATAAAATTTGTTATTGTAAAATCTGAAATCTGACCTGGACACACCTCTGCATTTTAATAGCTTATGTGCTTTCATAGCTATTGAATTAATTTTATTAAAATTTCTTGGACTTATGTTGACTGGAATTATATGCTCAGTTTTTGCACTGGTGTTGTACTTTGCTTTATAATCATAAAATTTCCTTTTGGGTTTTAGCTCGATTATACCAAGTTTTTTTTTACCCAAAATAGCAGCTTGAATTTCTCTGCCAGGTATATATTTTTCAATTAAAATATCTTTGAATTTTTCTAATTTCATTAAATTACTTTTAAAATTTTCTTTGTTGCAAATAAATACACCTACGCTAGAGCCTTCGTTAATAGGTTTTAAAACTACAGGGAATTTTAAATATTTATCAATTTTTTTAATTGTATTTTTAATATTAAAATCATTTTTAAAAGAAAATTTAATATATGAGGGTGTTAGAATATTGTTTTTAATAAATATTTTTTTTGATAACTCTTTATCAATTGCTAGAGATGATGACAATACACCAGAGTGAGAATACTTTACCCTTTCAGACTCGAGTATTGACTGAATATAACCATCCTCTCCATATCTGCCATGCAAAAGGTTTAAAACCAAATTTGGCTTAAATTTTCTTAATTTTTTGACAAAACTTCCATCTGGCTCAATTAATAAAAGCTTGTATTTTTTATTTTTTTTCAATTCATGTAAAACACTTTGGGCTGTAATTAAACTTATTTCTCTTTCATTAGAATACCCCCCTGCTAATATTAAAACTTTATACATTATTCTACCATTACAATTTCTAATTCTAATTTTATACCTGTCTGATCTTTAACTTTCTTTTTAACAAAATTTATTAAACACTTCATATCTTCAGATTTTGCATTTTTTTTGTTCACAAAAAAATTAGCATGTTTCTCAGAAATAACAGCATCTCCATAACTTGTTTCATTAGGAACACTTGATCTAATTAACTCCCAAACTTTTTTATCTGTTTGATTAATGGGATTTTTAAAAGTACTACCACTTGTTTTAATTTTGGTTGGTTGAGCCATATTTTTTATTGTATTTAACTCGTGCATATAATTACCTATCTCTACGCTATTTTTTTCTTTTCCTTTGAAGGTAGCACTTAAAAATATTAAATTTTTTGGTAATTCTATTGATCTATAATTAAAATTAATTTTATTTGCAGGTATACTTCTTACAGTACCTTTATAATCAACTAATTGAATAGAAATAAGAATATCTTTAAATTCTTTTTTAAAACATCCAGAATTCATTCTAATGCCACCCCCTATAGAGCCTGGAATACATGACATAAACTCAAATCCTGAAATATTATTATCTTTTGCAAATTCCGAAACTTTTTTTTGTGAAACAGCAGTTCCAGCAATAATTGTTTCTTTATCTAGTAGAGTAATGTTTGAGAAACTTTTACCCAACTTAATTACTGTACCTTGATATGTATCGTCGTCAAACAATACGTTTGACCCATTGCCTAAAATAAATATTTTACCTCTTAAAGAATAAAGTTTTAGATAATCAATTAATCCTTTGAGAGAGTTAGGTTTAAATAAAATTTTAGTTTTTCCACCAATATTAAACCAATTAAGATTTTTAATACTGTGATCAAAAAAAATATCTCCATCTATTAATAATTCTGATTTTTTTATATCCTCAATTTCCATTAGAAAATATTTTTTAAATTTTTCATCCAGTTTGATATTGATCCTGCACCCATACCTATATAAATTTTTTCACCAAATACGTTCTGCTTTATAAACCTTCGTAATTGTAATTCATCATTAACTGTTATTAACTTAACATTTGAGTGCTTTATTATTAATTTTGCAAAGGAATGATATGTAAAATTAAGTCTTAGTTTTTCATTAGCTGTGTAAATGGGACACAATAAAACCATATCTGCCATTTTAAAACATTTTGAAAATTCTTTTTTCAAGTTTATTACTCTTGAAATTCTGTGAGGTTGAAAAATACATACAATTTCTTTATTTTTGTAGACTTTTTTTACACCACTTAAAACTGAACTTATTTCTGTTGGATGATGAGCATAGTCATCATAAAAACTTATCTTGTTATGATCAAACAGATGAGAAAACCTTCTCTGAACTCCTTTAAAATTATATAATCCAAGTTTAATATATTTTTCGGGGAGCCCAATTGTGAATGCTAAAGAAACCGCAGCAGCCGCATTTTGGATATTATGAATTCCAATCATTGGAATCTTAATTCTTTTAATTTTTTGTTTCTTACTTGGAATATTGATTTTAATATCAAAGCTAGAAAAATTAGTAGTTTGTTTTATATTAATTATTTGGAAATTTGAATTTTTATTTATACCATAAGTATAAAAATTTTTGTTTTTTGAATTTTTAATAACTTTTTTAAGATTTTGATCGTCATTACATATAAAACCTTTACCAACAGATGGTATTTTTTCAATAAATTTTGTAAAACTTTTTTTAAGGTTATTAATATTTTTATAAAAGTCTAAATGTTCAGAGTCAAGATTAGTAACTATAGAATATGTAAATGGAATTTTTAAAAAACTACCATCTGACTCATCAGACTCCGTAACGCACCAGTTGCTTTTGCCCAATTTTGCAGAATTACCAAATGAATTTAATACACCACCATTTATTATAGTCGGATCTAATTTTCCTGCTGTAAAAATACTTGATACTAATGATGTTGTTGTAGTTTTTCCGTGTGAACCAGTTACGACAACGTTTCTCATGAAAGATACTATATGACCTAACATATCCCCTCTTGTATAAACTGGTAAATTTTTTTTGACGGCCTCAACTAACTCTGGATTATTTTTTTTTATTGCCGATGAAATTACTAGGACAGTTGTTTTTTTTATATTCTCTTTTTTATGATTTAAAAATACTTTTATTTTTTTTTCATTTAATCTATCGATATTTCGATTATCAGTAATATCACTACCTTGAACTTTATATCCTAATCCATTCATGACCAATGCTAGACCACTCATTCCAATCCCACCAATACCAACAAAATGAATAAGCTCATTTTTACCTAAATTAATTTTCATTTAAAAGCTCGATTAGTTTAAATTTATTTTTTTCCCAAGTATTTTCTTTATTTAGTTGAATTAAATTATTTTTTTTTGATAAATAATCATTTTGATTTTCAAATATTTTTATCATTAAGTCTTTAAAGCTTTTTTCATCGATATCTTTTTGCATAATTAGCCAACAAGATTTTTTTTTTTCATAAAATTCTGCATTGTAATATTGATGGTCATCTTTAGCATACGGAAATGGAATTGCCACAAATGGTATATTTAAATATCCTAATTCTGAAATTGTAGATGCGCCAGACCGTGTGATAGCTAGATCATAATTAACGGCTTTGATTAATAATTTATCATCAAAGTCAAATAATTCGTGTTCTATGTGATTTTTTTGATAGATTTCTTTTATATTTTCTTTTGAATTTAGATTAATTACTTGCTGTAAAACCTGGATTTTATAAGTTTTTGAGAGTTTTGTTATAATTTTAGTAATAAATTCATCGAAGAACTTTGCACCCTGACTCCCTCCAATAATTAAAATTTTTTTTTTTTCTGGAAACAAGGTCTTTTGGTTTTTTTGATATTTATAGATTTCTTTTCTAAGTAATGGCTTAACTAAATAAATCTTGCTTAAGTGTTTTTTGGAAATACCTTTTAAATTTATATTATAACAGATAATTTTTTCAGCAAAACTAAGCATTAATTTATTTGCTCTTCCTAAAAAAGAATTTGGTTCAAAAATATAAATTTTTAAATTCAATAAATTTGAAGCTAAGCATAAAGGTACAGACATATATCCGCCAGTGCTAATTAGAATATTAAAATTATTTGATTTTAAGTATTTATAAGATTTTATTATTGATATAAAAAATTTCATTAAATTGTAAGGAAGTAAAAATAAATTTGAGAATAAATTAGGTACATCTATTAATGAGTAATTATAATTATCATTATTAATATATTTTGATCCTCTTAAATCAGTTGAGATATGTACCTCGTAATCATCTTTTAAAGCATCATATATACTTAATGAGGGGATTACATGCCCGCCCGAACCTCCTGTTGTAATAAGTATTTTTTTCATTATTTTAATCTAGTTTTCTTTTTGTTAAATTTAAAATTAATCCTGATAAAATTGCAGTACTAACTATAGATGACCCTCCATAACTTAAAAAGGGTAAAGTCATTCCTGTAGTTGGGAGAATTCTTATATTAACACCTATGTGAATAAAAGTTTGTAATAAAATTAAAGTAATACAACCACATAAAATAAGTTTTGACAGATCTTCGGTTAGAAAATTAATTTTTCTTATTACCCTATATGAAAAAATTAAATATAAAAATAGTATTCCAATGACTATTATTGCACCGAACTCTTCTGATATAACTGAGACAATATAATCTGTATGAGCCTCAGGGACTCTTGAATTCAGAGTTCCTTCTCCAATACCTTTTCCAAAAAAACCACCATTTATAATTGCATCACTTGCTTTCTCAGCTTGATAATTATTTACAGAACTTGAGTCAAAAAAAGCTAAAAGTCTAATTTTTATATATTCAAATTTTGAAACAAATAAAACTAAATAAGTAACCGTTGAACCAACAAAGATAAAAAATATAAAAAAAACATAAACATTAATGCCAGACACAAATATTAAAGCTAACCAAGTCATTGATATTAGTAAAGTTTGTCCAATATCAGGTTGATAAACAAGTAACATTAATATCGGGAGTATGAATAAAGTACTTAAGAAATACTTAAAATATAATCTTCTATTTTGAATAGTTAGCAATAATGATAATGTTACTATAAAAAAGGGTTTAACGATCTCTACTGGCTGAAATCTAGGTAAAAACATCAAATCTAACCATCTTTTTGAGCCTTTTACCTCAATCCCAAGAAAAGGAACTAGAAGTAAACTTAGGAAAGCAAATAAGAATAAAATCAATGAAAATTTCGTTAAAATATTTTGATTCAAAAATGAGAATATAACTAGAATCGTTATTGCTAAAGCTATGTATGCAGAATGTTTTAAAAAAAAATAATATGATTTTGTATCTAATTTGTCAGAAGCTATCAGAGATGTAGAGACTAATGAAAAAAAAAGGCCTAATAAAAATAAACCTAAAATTATGAATAATAAAAATTTATCTATATTTTTCCACCAGTCATAAAAAGTATCTATATATTTATTCATATTCTCACTTTTTCATCATAGTTTTTATAATATTATTAAAAAATTTTCCCCTTTCCTCAAAGTTTTTGAATTGATCGAAAGAAGCAGCACATGGACTAAAAAGAATTACTTTTTCGGTATTATCGTTTTTAATTTTATTATTTAGATTTTTCATAATCTCTTTGAGAGTAGATGAAGACTTATAAGAAATTCGATTAGGGAATGAATTAATCAGGAGATTTCTATCTTTACCATAGACATAAGCTCTTATATTTGAAATGTATTTTTTTTTTATTATGAGTTTGTCTCCTTTTTTAGCAAGACCTCCTAATATCCAATGTATATTTTTATAACTTTCAAGTAATGGAACTGTTGATGAAAAACTAGTAGATTTCGAATCATTAATAATTAATAATTTTTTTGATTTATAGATTATTTGCTGTCTATAATCTAAACCTTTAAATTTATTTGCAGTATTTATAACTGTTTTTAAATTGAGTTTTAATACCTTCGCAATACTGAAAACGAAGCTAAGATTTTTTTTGTTACTAGAATTGTTAAAATAAATATTATCTATTTGTCTAAAGTATTTTTGATATTTTAAATAATTAACTTTTATTATTTTTGATTTTATTTTATTATTTTTAATTAATTGATTTAGATAATTATTTTCGTAATCTATAAAAGAAATATCTTTGTTACTTTGTGATTTTACAATTTTAAATTTTGCTCCAGCATAATTTTTGAAAGTTCCATGCCTTTCCAAATGATCTGGATTTAAATTAAGTATAATTGAATAATTAGAACTAAAGTATTTGCTATAATCAAGCTGATACGAAGATGCTTCAATTACAAAAGTTGTATTATTTTTAATTTTTTTCTCCATTAATATTGGATATCCAATATTACCGGTTAATCTTACATCCTTTTTATTTTTTTTAAGAACTTCATAAAGCAGTTTTGAAGTTGTCGATTTGCCATTTGTACCAGTAATTGTAATTTTACGAATATTCGGATAACAAATAGCAAATATATCAAGCTCTGTAATAATTTTAGACATATTTTTTCTCAAATAATGGGAAATTTTACACTTCTTAATATCTATTCCTGGACTTAAAACAATAAAATCAAAGTTTACTGATGATAATTTGCTAATATTTATTAATTTTTTTTTGAACTTAAGTGGGATATTTTTTCTGTTATCATCAATAATTTTGCAGATATTATTTTTTTTTAAAAAATTGAAACAAGCAAACCCAGATTTTCCGAAACCATAAATTAAAATTTTCTTATTTTTAAAATAAATTTGTTTTTCATTCATTATCTTAGTTTTAATGTTGCAAGACCTATCATTGCTAAGATAATTGATATGATCCAAAATCTAATAACCACTGTAGACTCTGGCCAGCCTTTTTTTTCAAAATGATGATGTATCGGTGCCATTTTAAATATCCTTTTGCCAGTAAGTTTAAATGATATAACTTGAGCAATGACTGAAACAGCTTCTAAGACAAATAGTCCACCCGTAATTGCCAGAACAATTTCATGTTTTGTAATAATACCAACTGCCCCCAATGATCCTCCTAAGGCTAAGGAACCAGTATCGCCCATAAATATCTTGGCTGGTGGTGCATTAAACCATAAGAAGCCTAAACAAGATCCTATTATTGCTCCACAAAATATTGATGCTTCTCCTACTCCTTCAATATAAGTAATTTGTAAATATCCTGAAAAAACTATATTTCCTGTTACATAACTAATAAAAGCAAAGCATGCTGCAACCAATATTACTGGCACTGTAGCTAAACCATCTAGTCCATCAGTCAAGTTAACCGCATTAGATGATCCTACAATAACAAATATATAAAATGGAATGAAAAACCAACCCAAATTAATTATTAAGTTTTTAAAAAATGGAAAATATAGGTTTTGAAGTTCATTAGACCCACTAAAAAAATAAAGTATAAATATTCCACACAATGCTAAAATAATTTGAATTGTGATTTTTGTTTTTGAACTTATACCATTTGAATTATTTTTTTTTATTTTTTGATAATCATCATAGGCACCAAGTAATCCAAAAGATCCTGCTATATAAAGTAAGAACCAATTATAGGGACTCGAAAAATCACCCCATAAAATAACACCTGAGAAAATACCCAGTAAAATCATAAGACCTCCCATGGTGGGTGTTCCTATTTTTTTAACTATATGCTCACTAGGTCCATCTTCTCTGATTGGGTCATGAATTTGATGTGAAGAAAAATAATTGATAAGTGGACCTCCAACTAAAAAAACTACTATCATCGATGTAAACATAGATAGACCAGTTCTTACTGTTAAATATTTAAAAACATTAAGAAAACTAAAAATTTCTACTAAGTTTGAAAATAGACTAAAAAGCATTTATTTTGCCTACTTTTAAGCTTTGACTTATTTTATTTAGGCCTGTGGAGTTGGAACCTTTAATCATTAAATATTCACCATTCTTAATATCATTTATCATAAAATTTAAGATATCTTTTTTCGAATTTAGTATTTTTCCTCTTTTTTGTGGTTTAATTTTGTTAAATGTTTCAATAACGTCCTTGCCATATACATAAACTTTGTCAATTTTAGCAGTATTAATATAATGGGCAGCTTCAATGTGGAGTTTTTTGGAATATTTACCAAGTTCCAGCATATCCCCTAATAAGATTAATTTTCTTTTAGTTTTAGTATTTAATCTACTTAATTTATTTACAGCAAATTGAAGAGATAATGGGTTAGAATTATAACTTTCATCAATGAGGTTAATTTTTTTTTCTTTTAATCTAATTAAATTTAAATCACCCCTTCCCTCTGGAAATTGAAAATCATTAAAGAAAAGCTTATCTAATTTTTCTAAATCAAAATATACAGATATTACTGCTAAAGTAGATAAAATATTGTAAATATAATTTTCTAAATTTTTTTTTATAATAAATTTTAATTTTTTTTCATTATTTTTTATATAAATTACAGAACTAAATTTTCCTTTTTTTATATTTATCAAACTCACATCTGATTTTTTTTTGATCCCAAATGAAATTATTTTTAATTTTTTCTTTATAGATTTTGATTTTAAAAAGTTAAAAAATTTATCATCAGCATTTAATACAATCGAACCATTCTCAACAATGTTATTGATTATTTCTGATTTAGCATGTGCTATACCTTTTAAATTTAGAAAGTTTTTAATATGCGCATATGAAATATTAGTAATAACAGCAACATTGGGCATTATCTTTTTAGTTAATAAATCAATCTCCCCTTTCTTATCCATCCCAACTTCAAAAATACCAATTTTATCTTCTTTCTTTATATTGAATAATGAAAGTGGAACGCCATATTTGTTATTAAAAGATTTATTTGAATATGATATTTTACATATTTTGCTCATTGTTTGCCCCAACATCTCCTTTAAGGAGGTTTTACCTGAGGATCCTGTGATTGCTATAGAAGAAATATTCGATGATGTTCTAATAATTTTAGCAATTTCTGAAAATGTTTTTAATGAGTTTTTTACATATATTTCATTTTTAAAGTTATTTTTTTTTTTGTTTTCGTTAATAGAAATAGAAGCTCCATTATTTAAAGCTTGATTAACAAATTTATTTCCATCAAAGTTTTTTCCTTTTATACCAAAGAAAATATTATTTTTTTTTGTTTTTCTTGAGTCAATTGAGGCTTCATTAATATCAATATTTTTTTCTATTTTCTTGTTTGTTATTTCTGAAACAATATTTGATTTCCAATTTCTATTTAAAGATTTATTTTTAATCTTAATATATTTTTCAATGCATTTTTTATCTGAAAAATTCTTTTTAGTGACATATTCTTGATAGACTTCATGCCCCTTTCCAGCAATTATAACTATTTCGTTTGATTTAATATCAAAAATTGCTGATTTTATTGCTCTTTCTCTTGATGGTATTTCTAAAACTTTAGTCTTTGAAATACCAGACTTGATATCTCTTCTTATCTGTGTCGGATCTTCACTTCTTGGATTGTCGTCGGTTAAATATATTTTATCACAATATTTATTTGCAATTCTTCCCATTATTTTTCTTTTAGGCTTATCTCTCTCACCTCCACATCCAAAGACTAAATTAATTTTTCTTAATTTAAACTGCTCCTTGACATTTTGTATACAGGTTAATAAAGCGTCTGGTGTATGAGCATAATCAAGAATAACAATCCCATGATTATAAAGATTTCCTAACTTTTCCAATCTTCCATTTACTGCCTTTATTTTTGGTACAATTTTTATAATTGTTTCTAATGAAATTTTACTCTTCATTGCTGCCATAATTGCCATTAGTAAATTTTTAATTTGAACTCTTCCAATTAATTTTGTCGTAAAAGAATATTTTTTTTTATCAAATCTGAATGTTATTTTCTGCTCCTCTTTCAAAAACTGATGATCTATTATTTCAAGTTCTGATTTAGTATTCCCTAATGTAAGTTTTTTAATTTTATTTAATTTAGTAATTTTATTTAAATTTGACGAAATTTTTAATTCATTATCATAAATAGCGTATGATTTTTTTTTTAATAATTTTTTAAATAATATTAATTTTGAATTTAAATAATTTTTATAAGTCTTGTGATAATCTAAATGATCCCTTGTTAAATTTGTAAATATACCAATATTAAATTTCAGTCCATCTAATCTATTTTGATTTAATCCATGACTTGAAGCTTCTAAAATAACATTTTCAATTTTTCTTTCTTTTAATTTTTTTAAAATTTTGTTTATTTGAATAGTATCAAATGTTGTATTTAAAAAATTTTTTTTAATTTTTAATCCAGTAACTCCCAATGTCCCTATTGAGGCTACTTTGATTTTATTGAGAGAAAGTATTTGAAAATAAAAATTTGCTATAGATGATTTACCATTTGTGCCAGTAACTCCTATTAAGTTGTTAGGTTTTTTGTTAAATATTTTTGAGCTAAATTTAGCAATTAAATTTCTAGGATTGTGACTTTTTAAAAATAGAATATTATTTTTCCAAACATTTGACTTTAATTTATCAGTGATTATTATTCTTGATCCATTTTTAATAGCATCTTTTACAAAGAAATTTCCATCTGTATTATTTCCCTTAAATGCAAAAAAAATATATCCCTTTTTAACTTCTTTAGAATTAAACGCTATCCCTTTAAAACTTAATTTATGATATTTTTTATCTAAATTTGGAAAGTAGTCTTTGAGTAACATGATTTACGCTCTTAATATTTTGTGGCTAAAATTGGCCCAATTTTATCCATTATCTGACCTGTTACCCAGACAGTGGTCCAACCTGCTGTATTTCTCCAATTCCCTTTATAGGGATATCTATCATCTCTATAATGATAGACAAATTCTCTATTTGCTTTAGGTTCATCTAACATTACTACTAATACAAATTTTGGCTTAGAGGTTGGAAAAACTGAGGCAAAAGTATTAATTTTTTTTTTAGAATAGCCACCCTTTGAGGGTTGATCAGCAGTCCCGGTTTTCCCTCCTATTTCGTAACCGTTTACATTAGCAAAACCTGCTGTTCCTTCTTTTGTGGATACAATTTTTCTAAGAATAGGATTTATTGTTTCTGATAAGTTTTCATTAAGTATTCTTTGTCTTTGTAATTTTTTCTTCTTCAATAATGTAGGTGTTATTTCATATCCTCCATTACTTATAATTGAATATCCTTTTGAAAGTTGTAGTAAAGTTGTGGCTATCCCATGACCAAATGCAACCGTTGCAAGTTTGCACTTACCCCATCTGCCCAATTGTGTCGTGCCAACTTCTTGTATATCGAATTCCAAATTTGATATAATTCCAATAGTTTTAAGAAACTCATTGTAATTTTCAATACCAACTTTTTCAGCTATTCTAACTGAACCAATATTTCCTGATCTAATAAGAATCTCTTCTGCAGTTAAATCTGATGGTATTTTATCATCATATTCAGATATAGAATTACCTGCACATGTAATTCTTTTTTTAAGATCTGTAAATTCTGTTTCTGGTTCAACAACATTGTATTGTAAACCCGCAGCCAAAGTAAATGTTTTAAAAACAGATCCAAATTCATAAACACCTTTTGTTGCCCTATTAATATATTTTACGTCATTTATTTTTTCTCTTTTATTAAGATCAAAGTCTGGAAGAGAAACCATAGATAAGATATTTCCATTATTAATATCCATCAAAATTGCAGCACTACCAATATTATGAAATATATCTTTAGATTTTGATAACTCTTCTTTAATTAAATATTGAAGATCTTTATCAAGTGTCAATTTTAAAGGTTCCTTTTTGCTTGTGAGCTCATAATCAAAAGTTTTTTCAATCCCTGATATACCATTATTATCATTATCAATTTGACCAATTACATGACTAAATAAGTTTTCATTAGGATAAACTCTTGCTATGCTATCCTCTTGAATAAAGGATTTATCACCCAAAAGTAGAAGTTGTTCAAGTTTTCTGGGACTTATTTTTTTTTTTACATAAAAGAATTTTTTTCCAAACATTTCCTTATCAAAACTTTTATTAGGAAAAATTAACTTAAGGGAGATTAATAATTTTTCTTTATTAATTACTAAATTAGGATTAATCCCTAGATTAACTACGGGAACGCTTTTGGCTAAAATATTTCCCTCATTATCTAAAATACTAGATCTGAAATTATCTTTTTTAACTATTTTTTGAATTTCTGGGATTTTTTTTATGCTCAATAATATTACCTTAGATGAAAAAATAATTGCTAAAATAAAAAATACAAAAAAAATAAATGCAATTCTCTCAAAAGATATTTTAAGATATGACTTATTTTCTTTAAATGAAAAGCTATCATCAAATTTATCAGAACTTTGAGAGTGATTGTTTAATTCACTCATCAATTTTAACCTTTTTATTAATTTTTAAATTATCATTTAAAAATTCAATTTTACTCAGATTTTCTATTTTCTTTTGAACCAATTTATCTTCAAAGTAAAATTGTTGATACTCCATTAATTTTTTCGGAGATGTTAAAATACTATAATCGAGTAAAACCAGTTCATATCGATCCTCTAATATTCTAATATTTTCTTTTAATTGAAAAATTTCTTTATCAAGTTTTTTTGTTGAGTTTTTAGTTAAGGTTGTTGCAAATATTAAAAAAATTATAGGTGTAAAAAAAAATAATTTATTCATTTAATTATCTTAGATCCTCAACATTAATTAAATTATTAAATTTTTCCCTAAATTCATTAAAATCACATTTATCATTAGTTTTAATTCCATACCTTAATTTAGCTGATCTAGAAGGTGGGTTTTGCCTTATCTCACTCGGGCTTGGTAAAATAGGTTTTTTATTAATTAACTTAAAGCATCTTTCTGAAACTTCTGCTTCAGGTAAATACCTTGATGTATTTCTTTCCTCAGAATAGTGTTTAAAAAAAAATTTAACAATTTTATCTTCTATTGAATGAAAACTAACTACAGCTATTATACCACCTATAGGAATTATATTAAATGAATTAATCAATCCATTAATTAACTCACTAATTTCTTTATTCACTAAAATTCTTAAAGCCTGAAAAACTTTAGTGGAATTATGTATTTTTGTTTTTTGATATTTTTTAACATTATCTATAATTTGAACTAAATCCTCAGTTTTTATAGTTTTATCTTTTCTTTTTTTTACAATTTCTCTTGCTATTTTTTTTGAATATTTTTCATCACCAAATACTTTAAAAACTTTAGTAAGTTTATTTTCACTCATATTGGATATAATTTCATCAGCCGAAAGATCATTTATACCCAGTTTCATATTAAGCTTTCCTTTATCAGAAAATGATAAGCCTTTTTGAGAATTTTTAATTTGGTTAAATGAATATCCTAAATCAAAAATAATTCCTTTTATTTCATGATTTTTTAATTTGATTTGAT
Source organism: uncultured Pelagibacteraceae bacterium (assembly GCA_902517495.1). Taxonomy (GTDB): domain Bacteria; phylum Pseudomonadota; class Alphaproteobacteria; order Pelagibacterales; family Pelagibacteraceae; genus Pelagibacter. The sequence continues at coordinate 96,567 of CABYCO010000001.1, forward strand.
TTAACTGCGAAAATTTTAGATTATAAAATTTAAATCTTTTCTCATATTTTTTTTGGAGTCTAGATGTGCTGCTTAAAACATCTTTATCTCTATCTAATGCAATAATATTGTTTTGTTTATTCTCAAGAATTTTTTCTGAATATCCTCCTTGACCAAAAGTACAATCAATAAATGTGCCACCATAAAGAGGGGAAATAATGCTAATTAATTCATTTAGCAGAACTGGAAAATGTTTTTTTTCCAGATTTATGGTGGCATTCATTTATTTTTTTGAAGACCATTAATGTTTTTGTCTTCTCAAAAATGCTGGAATTTCTAAATCGTCTTCGTCTTCTCTTGTCGTACTTGTTTCTGTTGATAATGAAGTTTTGTCTTCAGTTTCATTAATCGATCCATCAGAATTAAATAGCTCAGGTGTTTCTTCATCAAAATCAAAATTCTCTAATCCATTTGACGAAGAAGAGTTGCTTTCATCTGTTTCAAAAGACTGCTCGGAAAATGTAGATGATTCATTCTCTACAGTATTTGTTTCCTTCTCAACATTTGTCGAACTTAATAATTCTGCAGAATTATCAGTTTCGGATGTTGCTTGAATTTCAGTTTCAGCTTTGGTCTCCTCTTCTATTTTAAGAGCATTTGCCCCATTAGTCATAATTGAGCTGTTTTGGTTAGAGAATGTAAACGCTTGAGAAGAGCCTGTATTAGAAAAATCAGAATATCCAGGATTTCTATTTTGTATTCTATGAACCATATTAATTACTGATTTCGGCTCTGGTTGTTGCCCATCCAGAGAAGTGGCTACGATTGAAACTCTCATTAAACCATCAAGATTCTCGTCTGTAATTGCTCCAATTATTAGTTCTGCTTCTGGATCTACTTCAGCTCTAACTTTGTTAACAGCTTCGTCTACTTCAAAAAGTTTAAGATCCTTTCCACCAGTGATATTGACTAGCAAACCTTTAGCTCCTTTTAATGTATAGTCATCTATAAGAGGGTTGCTTATAGCCATCTCTGCAGCTTTGACTGCTCTACCTTCTCCTTCAGCCTGACCAGTGCCCATCATGGCTTTACCCATCGAACTCATAACTGTTTCAACATCAGCAAAATCTAAATTTATTAAACCAGGTCTTACCATAAGATCAGTGATGCTTTGAACTCCATGCTTTAATACATCATTAGAGAGTAAAAAAGATTCCTCAAATGTGGTTTGTTCACTTGCAATTTTAAATAAATTTTGATTTGGAACTACGATAATAGTATCTACATGTTTTCTTAATTCCTCAAGACCTTGATTTGCTTTTCTCATTCTTGAAGGACCTTCGTATAAGAAAGGTAGAGTAACAACTCCAATAGTTAGAATATTTAATTCTTTAGCAGCACGAGCAATAACATGAGCAGCACCAGTTCCAGTTCCACCACCCATTCCTGCAGTAATGAAAACCATGTTAGACCCTTGAAGAACATTAACAATTTCATTTAAGGATTCATCGGCAGCAGCTTCTCCTATATCTAATTTTGCTCCAGCACCTAATCCTTTTGTTAAATTTAATCCCATTTGGATTTTAGTTTGTGCATGGCTTAGTCTTAAATCTTGAGCATCAGTATTTACAGCTATAAACTCTACTCCTTGTAAACCCGATTCTATCATTCCATTAATTGCATTACCTCCTGCTCCTCCGATCCCAAGAACTAATATTCTTGGTTTCAACTCTTTTATGTCTGGTGTTTTAAAATTAATTGTCATTTATCCCCCGTTAGTTATTAAGTTTTTGCTCCCATTTAAGGTTAGCCCTATTAATATTAGATTTTTTTCTAGCAGTTACCCTAAATTTTTCAAAACTTGTTGGTTCCCATATTTGGAAGGTTTTTCCCTGACCAACAAACAACATGCTACTTTTTATTTTTGCATGTCTTAATAATTTTTCTGTAATGAGAATTCTTCCCTCGCTATCAAATTGCAAGTTAATACTTTCTGACAGTATTGAGGTTGCAAAAAAATCCTTCTTATCCTCAAAAGGATTTAAAGTATCTATTGCATTTGAAATTTTTTCAATTCTATCTTGAGGCCAAGCCTCAATTGATTGATTATTAAATGATGGAAAACATATAATTCCGTTGTATCCCATATTAGAGAGATATCCTCTAAAACTAGCAGGCACGGACACCCTTCCTTTTTTGTCTAACTTGTTTTCGTACGTAGATAAAAACATAATCCATAAATTCCATATTTGGGATTTTATGGGATATTATGGGTTTTAAATTTGATCGTCAACACCTAATATAATAATCAGGTATTCTTGATTTGTTCTAAATTTCTAAAATGTAACAAAATAAAAATTATGACTTAATTTATTACAAGATAAGAATTAAAAGGTTATGATTTGCCAGATAAAATATAAGCCGGGTTCTGTCGTTTAAACTTATCATTTCTCTAGACCTTAAATCACTTTAAGGTTCAAGCAACTAACCCAGATGACTAGCCAAAGACTGCTTTTTGTTATTTCTAACTGTGTCATCTCTACTCAGTCTTGCTCCCAGTGGGGTTTTCCATGCGCTAGCTGTTACCAGCTTAGCCGGTGTGCTCTTACCACACCTTTTCACCCTTGCCTTGATAAGGCGGTTTATTTTCTGTGGCACTATCCCTAGGGTCGCCCCCGCCAGTGATTAACTGGCACTGTGTCTTTGTAGAGCCCGGACTTTCCTCTTTAATAAAATTAAAGCGATAAGTCTTTTATCTGGCATTTGGACAATATAAAATTTTTTGTAAAGTTCAATTATTTATTATCTAAGATTATAAAGGGATTTTGCTATCTTATAAGATTCTAAGTCTAATTTTCCATCAGTCAACTCAGGTCTAAATCTCATCTGAAAGATTTTTATAATTTTTCTTAATTCTTGAAAGTTAGAGTATTCCACGTGATAACCTAAATGTTTTAAATAAATAATAAACTTATATAAATTTACCTCTGTCTTTTTACCTCTTAAAGATTTAAGTATTTTTAAATTTATACTATGCCAAATTCCAATTTTTTTTTTGTACAAAAATCTCCAAGGAAATTTTTCTCCAGGGTCCATTTTTCTCAAAGGGGCAATGTCTGAGTGACCTAAAATATTTTTTTTATTTATTTTATATTTTTTTAAACAAAATTTTGTAATTCTAATTATTGATTTAATTTGTTTATCATTAAATTTCCTATAACCATATTCATGACCAGGATTAGAAATTTCAATACCTATAGATTTATTATTTAAAGACTTATCTTTACCCCATTTAGACTTACCCGCGTGCCAAGCAATATACAAATCTGGAACCATTTGAATAATCTTTCCAGATTTAGTTATATAATAATGACAACTCACATTAGAATCAAAACTAGTTAATTTTTTAATTGCTAATCTGTCACTTTTCATTCCTGTATAATGATAAATTAAATACTTTATTTTATTTTTATCTCTTTTTTTGAGACTAAAATTTGGAGAATAATTAATAGTCATTTTTTCAACATTTTTCTGCATTATTTCAAACAATTAAATCTTTAAATAAATAGAAGATATAATATAAACGAATTTAATGAAAAAGATTTTAACAATATTAACTATTTCAGTAATTTTACAATCTTTGACTTTAAGCGCATATGCAGGATCAGATGGCACTCTTGATCTAAATAATAAAGCAAAAGAACAAAGCGCTGAAGTTAAAGATTGTTTTGAAACTGTTAATAGAGGTATTTTTGCGTTTAATCAGGGATTAGATAAAGTTTTTTTTAAGCCAGTGGCAAAAGTTTATAGATTTCTTCCTAAGCCAATCAGATCAGGAACTAGCAATGCTATAAGTAATTTATCTAATGTCGTAACAATACCCAATAATGTTTTACAGGGCCAATTTAAAGAAGCTGGAATTAATTCTTTAAGATTTTCTATTAATACTACACTAGGTATTGCAGGAATTTTTGATGTAGCTTCATATTATGGATTAAATAAACTTGATAAAGAAGATTATGGACAGACTCTAGGGACATGGGGTGTAAAAGAAGGGTGCTATTTTGTTTTGCCAGTTTTGGGTCCGACTACTGTGAGGGATTCAGTGGGTTCAATTTTTAATTTTTCTGGTGGAGATGCTTGGTATAATGTTACGGTAGCTAATAATACCAAATACTTTGAAAATTCTGATTACTATTATTCTAGATTAACAGCGGGAATAGATTTTAGAGCAAAAAATTTAGAAGCCTTTGATAGTTTAGAGAATAATTCTCTAGATTTATACGCTTCAGTAAGAAGTTTATATTTGCAGGACAGAAAAAGGAAAATTGAAAATTTAGATGAAAAAACAGAAACAATGAATGATGATGATTGGGAAGAGATAGATACCCAATAGTTATTCATGACCAAAATTAAATTTTTTTCCTTTTTTCTTTTTATTTTCTTTTTATTTAATACCTTAATAGCTAAAGAACCAAGCACGTTGATAACTGAAATAGTTAATGAAGCGTCAATAATCTTATCAAGTTCAGACCCTGTTGAGTCAAAAATAATAAAATTAAATAATATTGCAGAAACAAATGTAGATATTGTAGGGATAGGAATGTATACCTTAGGAAAATATCGCAAAAACCTTAATGAAGATCAAAAAATTAAATATAAAAAACTATTTAAAAGTTATTTCCTAAAAAGTTTTTCAAGCAGATTGGTAGATTATTCAGATCCAAAAATAAGTGTTGTTTCTGAAAAAAGGATAAACAATAAATACACAATTGTAAGTACTATTTTAGAGGAGACATCCAAAAATCCAGAAATAAAAATTGATTGGAGAATTTATACAAAAAATCCTGAAAGACCATTAATTAGAGATTTGATTGTAGAGGGATTAAGTTTAGCAAGAACTCAAAAAGAAGAGTTTAAGTCTATTATTCAAAACAATGATGGAGATATTAATTATCTTTTTAAATCCCTTGAAGAATTTATTATTAAATAGTACATGGTGGGCCCGCCAGGACTCGAACCTGGGACCAATACATTATGAGTGTACTGCTCTAACCAACTGAGCTACAGGCCCTTAAAATTTAACCTAATTATAACATTTTCTGCTTGTTATCAATTGAAGATTATTATTTAAATGGTGGGCCGTGTTGGTTACGCTCCAACTACCCCTGCAATGTCAATGCAGTACTCTACTATTGAGCTAACGGCCCTTTTAGCTTTCTAAGAAACTTTTTAATTGTTTTGATCTACTAGGGTGCTTCAGTTTTCTGAGTGCCTTAGCCTCAATTTGACGAATTCTTTCTCTTGTAACAGAAAACTGTAAACCAACCTCCTCAAGAGTATGATCGGTGTTCATTCCAACTCCAAACCTCATTCTTAAAACTCTCTCCTCTCTAGGAGTTAGAGTTGAAAGTATTTTTGTAGTTGCCTCACTCAAGTTGGATTTAATTGCTTGTTCAAGAGGTGCTAATGCTTTTGTATCCTCAATAAAATCTCCCAAACTACTATCTTCTTCATCGCCAACTGGCTTCTCTAAAGAAACAGGTTCTTTTGAAATTTTTAATACTTTTCTTACTTTTTCCAGTGGCATTCTCAATTTTTTTGCTAGTTCCTCTGGGGTGGCTTCTCTTCCAAATTCACTTAAAATTAAACGTTGAGTTCTCACAATTTTATTGATTGTCTCAATCATATGTACTGGAATTCTGATTGTTCTTGCTTGATCTGCTATTGATCTAGTTATTGCCTGTCTGATCCACCACGTTGCATAAGTAGAAAATTTATAGCCACGTCTATACTCAAATTTATCAACTGCTTTCATCAACCCTATATTACCCTCTTGAATTAGGTCTAAAAATTGTAAACCTCTGTTAGTATATTTTTTAGCTATAGATATAACTAATCTTAAGTTAGCTTCAACCATTTCTTTTTTTGCAATTCTTGACTCTTTTTCACCTTTTTGAATTCTACTTACCATCAATTTATAATCTGTAACAGATATTCCCAATTTGTTACTCATCTCGATTAACCTATCTCTTATATCGTTAAACTCTATTTTATATTTTTGGAAAAATTTTTTCCAAATATCATTTGTATCTAAGAAATTTTTAAGGTTAGGATTGATTTCATTACCTATATAAAATTTTATGAACTCATCACGGGAAATTTTTTCATTTAAGGCAAGTCTCAAGAGCGTTCCTTCTAATGATATAATTTTTCGATTTTCGACATAATGTTTTTGGACTAGTTCTTCAAGAACTGCTGGCGATAGCTGAAGAGTCTTAATATTTTCTAAAATATCTTCAACAATTTTTTTATAATTTTTTTCTTTTGAGGAAGAAAACTGTTTTGAATTTAATACGCATTCTAATTTTTCTTTTTGATATTTAATGAGCTTATTATATTCTTTAGTAAGATTATAAACTGTTTGTAAAACTTTAGGCTTGATCTCTGTTTCCATTGCTGCAAGAGTTGGATTAAATTCATCATCATCTTGGCTACCTCCAGTTTCCTCGTTGTTTTGTTTGTCTCCTGCGTCATCAGATTTTTTTTGTTTTGCACTTTGTCCAGTATCCTCGTCTTCCATATAATTTGTATCTATATCAATTATTTCTCTTACCAAAATCTCATCATTCTGAAGTTGAGTGTTCCATTCAAAAAATTGTTGAGCAGTTATAGGGCTTTGTGAAAGTGCATTTAACATAACATCTTTTCCTGCCTCTATTCTTTTAGCAATAGCAATCTCCCCTTCTCTTGAAAGAAGTTCAACTCCTCCCATTTCTCTTAGATACATTCTTATAGGATCGTCACTTTTTTCTATAGATTTGCCCTCTTCTTTTGAGCCGTTATCTTTTTTTCTAAGAACTTTAAAGTCAGCTTTTTTCTCTACTAAAATTATTTTTGCATCAAGGATATGAATGAACGCTTGCTCTAAATTGTCATTGGATAAATTTCTTTTTCCAAGAGATTTATTTAATTCTTCATAAGTAATAAAACCCCTATGAACACCCCTGCCCATCAATCTTGCAAATGATTTTGTAATTATACGTTCCACAATAAAAAAGTTCAGGATGTATATAATGCCAAAATTAAAAAAATCTATGTGATTCTGGTTTTAATTTAATTGGTTTTTTGCAGTTTTTTAAGCTCTTTTAACTCATTAAATGTTGCTTCGCTTAAATCCTTTGAAAATCTTGATTCTAAATCTATTATTCTCAATTCAAGCTCGTAATTTTTTAGATCTCTTATTATTTCAGATAAAATTTCAAGTATTTTTTGATCATCATTTAAGTTTTTAATTAATATATGCTTAATAGATGCATACTTAAAAACTCTATCTACCAAACTCTGCTCAATTTTTAAACTATCGATATCAATATTTTCAAAATTGTTAGTTTTATTCATAATTTCTTCAAATAGTAATTTATTTTCATTGCTAAATAGTTTTACATTTTCAATTAAATTAAAATTATTTTTTATAAGTTTGGATTTTTTTAATAGTATATATAAAAAAGAAAATTCTTTTATATCAATAGCTTTTAAAGACTTAGTCTCATTATAATAGTTTTGAGTTGATTTAAGTGATTTTGTAGGTTTGGCGAAATTTTTTTTATACCTAAAGTTTGTATTAGGTGTTAACTCTAAAACTTTTTCAATGAAGTATTCAAGAACATACTTTCTAATGAATTCATCTTTAATGGTTGAGGAGATTGCTCTAAGTTTTTTCTCAAATATAGCTCTTGAAGAAGGATTATCATCTATGTCTTTAGAATAATGATTAAATATAAATTTGTGGATAGGGACTGCATTGCTCTTAGAAAAATCCTCAAAAAAATCTTTTCCCTTTTCATTAACGAAACTATCTGGATCATGTTTGTCAGGTAAAAGTAAAAATGAAATCTCTTTTTCTGGTTTTAATTCAACAATTGAGTTTTCTGCTGCCCTTAAAGCTGCTTTATATCCGCTTTCATCTCCATCAAAGCACACAATAATATGCTGAAAAAATTGATTAAGAGTTAATATCTGTTTTGTTGTTAAAGAAGTTCCAAGATTAGCTACGGCATTATCCACTTTGTTTTTACTAAGACCGACAACATCCATATAACCTTCAACAAGAAATATATTATTAATAGTATTAGAAAGTTTTCTGGTAAAATCTAGATTATAAAGATTTGATCCTTTTTTAAAAAATAGTGTTTCTGGTGAATTAATATATTTAGCAAGATATTTATTATCATTTAAAATTCTACCTCCAAGAGCTATTGGATCACCTGAGATATTATTTATTGGAAATATCACTCTATCTCTAAACCTATCTACATATTTTTTTTTATTTTCATCAAAATAAAATAATCCTGTATCTTTGATTTCATTTTCACTAAATTCTTCAAAAAGATCTTCTTTAAATTTCTCATTATTTGAAACATATCCAATTTTAAATTTCTTTACTTCATCAATGGTTAAACCTCTATTTTTTAGATAATCCTTTGCATTTTTTGCTGACGGATTTTTAAAAAGATCATTGAAATAAAATTCAACGTATTTTGCATATATTAATTTGTACTTGTTCCACTTTTCTTCTCTAATCTCATCCTCTTTTGAGAATGTGTAAGGTCTCATTCCTGCTAAATTTGATAAATATTTGACGGACTCACCGAATTTTAGATTTTGAGTTTTCATGACAAAATCAAAAATATTTCCATGTTCGGCGGTACTAAAACAATGATAAAATTCCTTTTCATCATTTACTGTAAAAGAGGGTGTTTTTTCAGTTTTGAAAGGTGAAAGGCCAACGTATTCCTTTCCTCTCTTTTTTAAACTAACAGTTTTTGATACAACAGTGGAAATTTTTAACCTAGTTTTAATTTCTTGTAAGTACTCTTTAGGGTATTTCATTTTTGATTTAATAATTCTTTTATTATTGCTCCTGCTTTAGAAAAATCAATACTATCAGCATAATTTTTCTTTAATTCACCCATTACTTTTCCCATATCCTTTATTGAGTCTGCGCCTGTTGATTTAATTGCATCTACACAAATCTTCTGGGTATCCTCCTCACTAATCTGTTTTGGTAAATATTGACTAATTACTCCCACTTCTTGTTCTTCTATATCCTGAAGATCCTTACGATTATTTTTTTTATATAATTCAATTGATTCGCTTCGTTGTTTAATCATTTTTTTTAATAGCTTTTTAATATCCTCATCATCTGTTTCCTTTTTTTCGATCATAGATCTATTATTAATATCCAAGTCCTTAATCCCAGATAATATTAACCTGTAAGTTGATATTTTATTTTTATCTTTAGATTTTAATGCTGTTTTGTAGTCTGACTCTATAATTTCTCTTAGTGACATATTTAATTTTAGCTTAATAAGAATATTCTTCAAAAAGAAAAAATATTTTTTTTATGAAATATACATTAGATGTGTTGCGCAAAAAAAGGTTTTATTGTATAGACCTTTAACTCATGAGTTGTAATTGAACAAAAAACAAAAAAATAAAATTGCAATTAAACATCAATTTCCCACAGGTATTTTAGTACTGAATAATAAGCTAATTTTCAGAGGTATCGGGCTTGGATACCAAGGGACTGCTACTGGAGAAGTGTGTTTTAATACTTCTTTAACAGGATATCAGGAAATTATTTCAGATCCATCATATGCTGGACAAATTATTAACTTTACATTCCCTCATATTGGAAATGTTGGAACTAATAATGAAGATTTAGAGTCTGATAAAGTTTGGACAAAGGGTGTAATATTTAATTCTGAAATCACATCTCCTTCAAACTATAGAGCTTTAAAGACTTTAGATGAATGGCTGAAAAAAAATAAGATTGTTGGGCTAACTGGATTAGATACTAGAAGTCTGACAAACTTAATAAGAGAAAAAGGGGCTCCAAAGGGGACTATTTCAAATAGCAAAAATGGAAAGTTCAACGTTAAAAAACTGGTTAATATGTCAATAAAATGGTCAGGTTTAAATGGACTAGATCTTGCAAAAGAAGTCTCAACTAAAAAAACTTATATTTGGAAAGGTTTTAAAACTTGGAAAAAAGAAATTGGATATGAAAAAAATATTAAAACAAAATTTAAAATTGTTGCAATTGATTATGGAATAAAGAAAAATATTCTAAGATATTTTTCTGATTATAACTGTGAAGTGAAAGTGGTTTCTTGTAAAAAAACTGCTGATGAAATTATAAAACTTAATCCAGATGGTATTTTTTTATCTAATGGTCCTGGGGATCCAGCGGCAACGGGAGAATATGCAATTAATATTATAAAAAAATTAATAAAATTGAATTATCCAATTTTTGGAATTTGCCTTGGTCATCAAATTTTAGCTTTAGCTTTAAATGCAAAAACAAAGAAAATGAAATTAGGCCATAGAGGTGCAAATCATCCAGTCAAAAATTTAATTACAAATTCAGTAGAAATTACAAGTCAAAACCATGGTTTTGTTGTTGTAGAAAAGAGCTTATCTAAAAATATACAAATAACTCATAAGTCACTATTTGATGACACTATTGAAGGAATAAAGTTAAAAAATAAACCTGTCTTCTCTGTTCAATATCATCCCGAAGCAAATCCTGGACCACAAGACAGCCAATATTTATTCAATAATTTTATTAAAGATGTAAAAAAATATGCCAAAAAGAAGAGACATTAAAAAAATATTGGTTATAGGAGCTGGACCAATAATAATTGGACAAGCATGTGAATTTGATTATTCCGGTACACAAGCGTGTAAGGCTTTAAAAGATGAAGGGTTCGAGGTAGTTTTAATAAATTCAAATCCTGCAACTATTATGACTGATCCAGGAGTTGCTGATAAAACCTATATAGAACCCATCACAATTCCTGTTTTGGAAGAAGTTATTAAAAAAGAAAAACCTAATGCCATTTTACCAACGATGGGAGGGCAGACTGCATTAAATTTAGCAATTAGTGCTGAAAAAGCTGGATTACTTAAAAAATACAAAATTGAATTAATAGGTGCAAAATCCAAAGCAATAGAAAATGCAGAAGATCGAAAAAAATTTAGAAATAATATGTCTGATATTGGCTTAGATCTACCTAAATCAAAGATCTTAAATAATTTTAAGGATGCATCAAAGTGTTTAGAAGAAATTGGTTTGCCAGCGATTATAAGACCCTCTTTTACATTGGGGGGCTTAGGTGGAGGAATAGCTAAAAATAAAAAAGATTTCTATAAACTTGTCAAGAATGGAATAAATGAGTCTCCTCAAAATCAAGTTTTAATTGAGGAATCTTTGGAAGGTTGGAAAGAATTTGAAATGGAAGTTGTGCGGGACAAAAATGATAACTGTATAATTATTTGTTCAATTGAGAATGTAGATCCAATGGGTATCCATACAGGAGACTCTATTACAGTTGCTCCAGCATTAACCTTAACTGATAAAGAATACCAGGTCATGAGAAATGCATCTATTGCCTGCCTTAGAAAAATTGGAGTTGAAACAGGGGGATCAAATGTTCAGTTTGCGATAAATCCTAGAAATGGAAGAATGGTTATAATAGAAATGAATCCAAGAGTATCAAGATCCTCTGCTCTTGCATCGAAAGCAACTGGTTTTCCAATTGCAAAAGTAGCAGCTAAACTTGCAGTGGGATACACTTTAGATGAATTAAAAAATGAAATTACAAAAGTAACTCCGGCTTCATTTGAACCAACAATTGATTATGTTGTTACAAAAATACCAAGATTTACATTTGAAAAGTTTTCAGACACTAAAGCAGTGCTTGGAACTTCAATGAGATCTGTTGGTGAGGCAATGGCAATTGGAAGAAACTTCAAAGAATCTTTTCAAAAAGCTTTGGTATCATTAGAAACTGGACTTTCTGGATTAGATAATATTTTTAAATACTCAAAAAAAGATATTATTAAAAATTTAAAAGTTAATATTCCAAATAGACTAATATTAATTGCTGAAGCTTTTAGAAAAAATATTTCATTAGATAAAATTTATAAATTATCAAATGTTGATCCTTGGTTCTTAAGTCAAATTAAGGATCTTGTCGATGAAGAGAAGAATATAAAGAAGAGAGGTATTCCTAAAACTTATAATGAATTTAATAGAATAAAATCTATCGGCTTTTCAGATAAAAAATTATCAGATATTACTGGTATAAAAGAAAAAATTGTAAGATCCAAAAGAGTTGCACTTAAAGTTTTGCCAGTATTTAAAAAAGTAGATACCTGTGCTGCAGAATTTAAATCCTTTACTCCATATATGTATTCAACATACCAGAGAAGCTTTTCAATGAATACTGAGTGTGAAGCAGATCCGAGCAATAAGAAAAAAATAATAATACTAGGAGGAGGTCCAAATAGAATTGGTCAAGGTATAGAGTTTGATTATTGTTGTTGCCAGGCTAGTTTTTCCTTAAAGGAAGCAGGCTTTGAAACAATAATGATTAATTGCAATCCAGAAACAGTATCAACTGATTATGACACCAGTGATAGACTTTATTTTGAGCCATTGATTGAAGAATACGTTCAAAATATTATTCTTAAAGAAAAATCAAAGGGAAATCTTATAGGGGTTATTGCTCAATTTGGGGGTCAAACTCCAATTAAACTAGCAAAATTCTTACACGAGAATAAATTACCAATACTTGGTACTCAATATACTTCGATTGATCTTGCAGAGGACAGAGATAGATTTAGAGATCTATTAATTAAATTAAATTTAAAACAAGCAAAAAGTGGAATTGCTAACAAATTTGATCAAGCGATTAAAATAAGTGAAAAAATTGGACTGCCTGTTGTTGTTAGACCTTCATATGTTTTAGGTGGAAGAGCAATGGAAATTGTTCATGATAAAAGCCAGCTTAAAAAGTTTATTGATGAGGCTTTTAAAGCTTCAGAACAAAATCCAATTTTAATTGATAAATTTATAGATCACGCAATGGAAGTTGATGTGGATGCTATTTCTGATGGTAAAGATGTTTATGTTGCTGGTATCATGCAGCATATAGAAGAAGCAGGAGTACATTCTGGAGACTCTGCTTGCTGTCTACCTCCAGTTTCTATCAAAGATAATCTTTTAAAAGAAATTAAAATTCAAACGAGAAAATTGGCTTTAGCATTAAAAGTTAAAGGACTTTTAAATATTCAATTTGCAATTAAAAAAGATGAAATATTTGTTATTGAAGTAAATCCAAGGGCCAGCAGGACAGTTCCGTTTGTATCTAAAGCTAATGGAATACCATTAGCCAAAATAGCATCAAGAATAATGGCAGGCGAAAAACTTTCAACGTACAAATTAAAATATAAAACCAATAAAAAATTTGCTGTTAAAGAGGCTGTATTTCCATTTAACAAATTCCCAGATAGTGATCTATTACTTGGGCCAGAGATGAAATCAACAGGTGAAGTGATGGGACTCGATGATGATTTTGGAATGGCGATTGCTAAAAGTCAAATTGCAGCAGCAAACTCGCTTCCTACTAAAGGTTTAGCATTTTTATCTGTAAAAGATTCTCACAAACAAGAAATTATTGGTGTCGCTCAAAGACTTATAAAACTTGGATTTACATTATCAGCTACTAAAGGAACAGCAGATATATTAAAAAAAAATCGAATGAAATGCAGAAAAATTAATAAGGTAAGTAGTGGAAAACCTCATATAGTTGATGTTTTAAATTCTAAAAAAATTGCTTTAGTTATAAATACAGGTGGAGGAAATAGTGAAAGCAGAATTAATGATGCTTTAGCTTTAAGAAGAGGAACTTTGGCTAACAAAATTCCTTATTGTACCAATATGTCAACAGCTTATTCATTTTTAGAGGCAATAAACTCACTAAGGACAAAAAAATTAAAGGTCAAACCCCTTCAAGAAAATTAGGTCTCAACCACCATTGTGTCTTTTGAGCCTCCACCTTGTGAACTATTAACAATAGTACTTCCTTTCCTAAGGGCAACTCTAGTAAGTCCTCCCATTGTCACATAAGTAGACTTGCCATTTAATATAAACGGTCTTAAATCTAAATGCCTAGGCTCTATTCCGTTTTCAGAAATTGTTGGAATTGTTGATAATATTTCCAAAGGTTGAGCCACAAATTCTCTAGGATTTTGTTTTATTTTTTTTATCATTTCTTCTCTCTCTTTTTTTGGAGCTTTAGGACCTATCATTATCCCATACCCTCCAGAGGCATTTGCAGGTTTAACAACCAAGTTTGATATATTCTCAATGACGTGCTGTCTGTGAACTTTATTTTCACATAAAAACGTTTCTACCTGGTTTAATTTTGGCTGTTCACCTAAATAATAAACAATCATTTTGTTTACATAAGCATAAACAGCTTTATCATCAGCTACACCTGTTCCAATTGCATTAATTATTCCAACATTTCCTTTTTTCCAACATTTGAATAATCCTGGGACCCCAATTAGAGAACTTTTGTTAAACACTTTTGGATCAAGAAATGTGTCATCTAATCTTCGATATATACAATCAACTTTTAATTTACCTTTAACAGTTTTCATATAGACATTATCATTTTCAACAAAGAGATCTTTGCCCTCTACAAGAGCTATTCCCATTTGTTCTGCTAAGAACGAATGTTCAAAATACGCAGAATTATAAATACCTGGTGTCAATACGACCATATGTGGATTGTCTGTTTTTTTTGGAATACACTCAACCATACTTTGGTAAAGTTTGTTGGAGTATTGATGGACTGATGAAACTTTATATCTTGTGAATAATTCTGGAAATACATCCCTCATAACCATTCTGTTTTCTAACATGTATGAAACACCAGATGGCACGCGTAGATTATCTTCAAGCACTAAATACTCTCCATTATAATTTCTTATTAAATCTATACCTGAAATGTTTGCCCAAGCTTTATACTTTGGTGAAAAACCTTCACATTCTTTCAAATAGTATGGTGAATTGAATATCAAATCCCTAGGTATAACTTTATCCTTAAAAATTTTTTTCTTGTTATAAACATCATCAATAAATAAGTTTAATGCTTTAACCCTTTGGGTTAATCCTCTTGATATTTTATTCCATTGAGACTTAGGTATAATCCTGGGTATAATATCTAAAGGCCACTTTTTTTCCTCTGCTCTATTATTCGCAGCATAAACTCTAAAATTTATACCTCTTGCACTTATTGTGCTTTGACAATTTTTTTCAATTTCCTGTAGTTTTTTTTTTCCGTGTCTTTCTAGAATACCGGACATTATTCTAGCATGCTTTCTAAGTTTGTTATCCTCTGTCAAATATCCGTCATATGCGGATTTAGCATCATAGTTTTTCCAAAATGGAGTGACCATATATTCATTTTTTAATAAATTATTTTACAAAACAATTGCTAAAAGCAAATAACAGCTATGCTATAAAATATTTGTAAAGTATGCCTTTTTTACATAAGAATTAGTTATGACATATTGTATAGGAATTAAGACAAACGATGGATTGGTATTTGCGTCAGACTCTAGAACCAACGCAGGTTTAGATAATGTAAATATTTATTCTAAAATGCTTACGCATGATGTTGGGGATAGAACAATTGTCATAGTTACCTCTGGGAATTTAGGAACATCTCAAGCTGTTTATAAATCAATTGAAAAAGATTTAGAAAGTAAGTCAAGGATAATGAATTTAAATACCTGCAAAGATTTTGAGCAGATAGCCTCCTATGTAGGCTCATTGAATATTGAACACTCATCCCCTCAAGGAATTAATACTGATAATGTTACTTTAGGTTCAACCTTTATTGTCGGTGGACAAATTAAGGGACAAAAACCCGAACTTTATCTTATCTATCCTCAAGGAAATTATATAAGACCTGCTGATAGTAAGCCTTACCTTGTTATTGGTGAAGTTAAATATGGAAAACCAATTCTTGATAGAGTTATTAAACCTGATGTATCAATTGGTGACGCTTCAAGATGTGCATTGATTTCAATGGACTCAACTTTGAAAAGTGACTTAACTGTTGGACCACCAATAGATTTTGCAATTTATAAAAAAGATGAAAATAAATTAGCCTCATTAAAATGCCTCAGTTTAAGTGATGAGGATTATTCGAAAGTTTGTAATACTTGGTCTGAAGGAATTTTTAAGGTATTTGATACTTTTCCAAGGTTTGACTGGGAGGATTAACCTTCTACTTTCCAATCTGTTTTAAAAGTTACATAATTTACTTGTAGACATCTTCTCTCTTTAACTATTTCTTTCCTCTCCATACCATGCCAAGTATTGGGTCCACTTGAAAAAAAATAACCATAATTATCTTTATAAGGCAATGTTTTTATCAGCTTTAAATCGCTATTATAAAAATCTGTACCTAAATCTTCACTTTCATTATGCTTGTTAACAAACAGTAAGCATGACAAAAGTTTTTCTTTAATATCACAATGAGGTTTTAACCAAAAACCTTCTCTATCACAAATTACCTCAACCCTTACATAGGAATTTGACAAGTCTTTATTTATTAATTGAGATATTTTTTGATGAGTTTTCTTACTTTGCAGTTCTTTTATTAGATTTGTGAGTCCAGGAAATTCATTAGAATTTTCCTGTGTAACAAAACATCTAAATTTTACAGCTTTTCCACCATCTGAAATTCCTTCTCTAAATTTCCCCTCACCACCATCTATTGCTCTAGTACCATCATAATTAAGATTATGTTTTGAAGGATCAGATATATCGGCACTTATTATCTCATTAATTTGGTCTTCAGTAAGTGGTTTATTTAATTCCCAATGTTTAAATGGACTATCAAATTCTTTTGAGTCATTGAGGATGGAATTTAAATATGACATTAGTAACTTATTCTTTGTTTTATAATATTCGCAACTCTATTAGTTTCATCAAGTTTTGGGTAGTCCCAAATTTCTATGTCTTCTCCAAGGTTTCTAGTGATATTTAATTCTCTAAATAAATTTCTAAATCTTTGAAATCTTATATCATTTTTTTTAGGTAGAATATTTGCAATATAAATAGGTTTTCCAGTTAAAGCAGCCTCAGATACCATTGAACTAGAGTCGCAAGTAACTATAATATTTTCAGAAATTGCTAAAGCAGATAAATAGGCTTTTTTATCAACTTTCATTATTACCGTATGATTTTCACCAAAAAATTCTTTGGCATAATGAATAGTACTTAATGGTGTCCTCATTGATGGAATTACAACAAGTTGAAATGCATGTTTTTTCAAAAGTTTATAAAAAATTGAAAATATATGTTTCAAGTTTTTTGTTGAATAATCATAATATTTTGTTGGTCCCCCCAATATTAAACACCAAATTTTTCTACCATCTTTTTTCAAAAATGAATTTAAATAGTTTTTATTCTCTTCTATTTCACTTTCTTTAAGATAATGAATTGCACCTTTGGTAGTAATAACATTTGAGCCGTTAATACCATCATGCTCAGGTGCTACGATAAAATCAAAATGATTAAAATTTATTTTTGGATCTTGGATGTGAATATTAAAAACTTTTTTATTTGAGATACTTTTTAAGTGGATGGATGGAATTATACTTTTCCTTCCACAAGATATAATTAGATCAAAATCAGATTGATTTATTCTTTTATAAACACTTTGAGAAATTGGTGTAAATTTTGGTGGAATTAAACTCCATAAATTATTTAGTTCAACTTTGTGGTGAGTAAAATCTATATCTAGAGCCTTTGCCAAGCCTTCAACTTGGCTAATCATGCCATGCATGCCCTCGGACAATAATATCCCTTTTAATTTTCTCATTGTTTACTATATAGACTTGTATGAGTGAAAAACCAACTTTACATACAAAAGTGTTAATAATTGGATCCGGCCCAGCTGGTTATACGGCGGCGGTTTATGCAGCTAGAGCTATGCTTAAACCAAGACTAGTTGCCGGTATGCAGCCAGGAGGCCAATTAACTATTACAACTGATGTTGAAAATTACCCAGGCTTTGCTGATGTTATTCAAGGGCCATGGCTAATGGAACAGATGAGAGAGCAAGCCAAGGCCGTAGGAACTGACATGGTTGAAGATCATATTCAATCTGTAAACCTAAAATCTAAACCATTTGAAGCGATCGGTGATGGTGGACAAAAATACACTGCCGACTCAATTATAATTTCTACTGGTGCGCAAGCTAGATGGTTAAACATTGAGTCTGAAGAAAAATTTAAAGGGTTTGGTGTCTCTGCGTGCGCAACATGTGATGGTTTTTTCTTCAAAGATAAAACAGTAGCAGTAGTTGGTGGAGGAAATGCTGCAGTTGAAGAGGCTATGTTTCTCACAAAATTTGCGTCTAAAGTTCAACTAATTCATAGAAGAGATGAATTGAGAGCAGAAAAACTTCTGCAAAAAAAATTAATGGAAAACAAAAAAATTGAGATTATTTGGGACTCTGAAGTTTCAGAAGTGATTGGTGATGATGAACCAAGAAATGTTAAAGGTTTAAAAATTAAAAATACTAAAACAAATGAGATATCTGAGTTAAAAATTGATGGACTTTTTATTGCAATTGGTCACGATCCTGCAACTTCGCTGTTTAAAGATCAGCTAGAAATGGATGGAGCAGGTTATTTAATTACAAAAAATGATTCTACAGAGACTAATATTCCGGGTGTTTATGCGGCAGGAGATGTAAAAGATAAAATTTTCAGACAAGCTGTAACGGCCGCTGGAATGGGATGTATGGCAGCGCTTGAGGCAGAAAAGCATCTTTCCCATAATTAACACACACTAGGCCTCTTTCTTTCATTATTTTTGTCATGGAATAATTTCCTAATTTAACTTATAAAGAAAGTATTAATGGAAAACATTGTTAAACAAATTCAGCTTATCGCGCTTGTTATAATACTTGTTTGCACAATAATAGCATTTGGTATTGAAATTTACCAAATGATCTCAGTCCAAAAAATAACTTTGGCAGACTTGTTATTACTTTTTCTATATTTAGAAGTTTTAGCAATGGTAAGAGTATTCTGGGAGAGTCAATCAATTCAAATAACTCTTCCATTATTCATTGCAATAACTGCTCTTTCTAGATTTATAATTTTACAAGGTAAATCAATAAATCCAGAGGTCCTATTATATGAAGCAGGAGCAATTGTTTTAATAGCGGCAGCAATACTTCTATTAAGGTTTAGAAATTCTCCAGTATTTGGTTTAGAAAAAAAAAGAAAAACCAAGTAATTTAATTAAATTAATGACTGATAAAGTATTATTAACTGGGATAAGTGGTTTTGTGGCAAAACATGTAGCCATAGAATTATTAAGCTCAGGCTATGATGTGCTGGGTACTGTTAGAAATATAAATTCAATTGAACAAACAAAAAAAACCTTAGAGGATAATAATGTTTCTACTAAAAATTTATCTTTTGTAGAACTAGATTTGTTAAAAGATGATGGTTGGAATGAAGCGGCAAAAGGTTGTAAATATATAATACATGTGGCTTCTCCTTTTCCTTTGAAGGTTTCTAAAGACAGAGAATCGCTAACCCCAGCCGCTAAGGATGGAACTTTAAGAGTTCTTAATGCAGGAATAAATGCTGGAGTAGAACATTTTGTAAAAACTTCATCTATTGTATGTATGTTCCGAAAACCAAATAGATCTAACCCTTACACTTTTGGAGAAAATGACTGGACTGACTTAGATTGGGAAAAAACTACAGATTATTTTGTTTCCAAAACTAGAGCTGAGAAAGCTGCTTGGGAGCTCATGGAAAGTAAAGGTTTAAAAAATAAACTTACCTGCATAAATCCTGGCTTTGTTTTGGGAGATTTCTTGAATGAGAAAAGTTGTACCTCAATGGAATATGTTAAACAATTACTTCAAGGAAAATTTCCGGCTGCACCTAAATTTTCAGTGATGATATCTCACGTAAAAGATATTGCTAAAGCACATGTTTTATCTTTAACGAACAGAAATGCTGGAGGTAGGAGGTTGATTGTTGGATCTGAGGTAAGAAGTATTCTTGAACTATCAAAAATAATGGCTGCAAATATTCCAAGTCATATTAAAAAACTCCCAAAGAGGGAATTACCTAATTTTATGGTAAAGCTTCTCAGTTATATAGACACGAGTGCAAAAAACATGGTTCCAGATTTGGGATTAAAAATGCAAACAGACCCGACATATGCAGAGGAAATTCTTGAAATGAAATTTATAGCATCAGAAACTGCAGTAGTTGATGCAGCAAAATCAGTAATTAGACTTAATTTAGCCTAAGTTCTTGCAAAAAACTTTAATTCTTTCCATTGCCACTTTTAGTTTTTGCATTGAAGTAGCATAAGATATTCTAAAGTAACCATCTAGACCAAATGCTGAGCCCTGCACTACAGCTACATTTTGTTTTTCAAGAAGCTTTTGTACAAAATCTGTATCATCTTTGATTTTTGTTTTTTTTCCAATCAATCCTTTGCAACTAGGGAAAACATAAAAAGCACCTTTTGGTAATAAACAAGTTATTCCTGGGATACTGTTTAAATAATTTACAACAAAGTTTCTTCTGTTGCTAAAAGATTTTGCTCTTTTTTTTATAAAACTTTGTGATCCATTTAGAGCTTCTACGGCTGCTGCTTGACTTATTGATGATGGATTTGATGTTGATTGAGATTGAATTTTTCTTATTGCAGCAATTATATTTTTTGGCCCGGCCGCATAACCAATTCTCCACCCAGTCATTGCATAAGCTTTGCTTACACCATTCATTGTCAATGTTCTATCTTTAAGCTTTTTAATTTGTGCAATTGTAAAAAATTTAAAATTATCAAATTTTACATGCTCATAAATATCATCACTTAAAATAAAAATATTTTTATTTTTAATTAATACATTTCCTAAACTAATAATTTCTTTTTTTGTATAAGCTGTACCTGTAGGATTTGATGGAGAATTTAAAATTATCCATTTTGTTTTTTTTGTAATTGCTTTTTTAAGTTTAGCTGGTGTTAATTTAAATCCATCTTCTTCTCCACATTTTATGAATTTTGGTTTTCCCCCGGCTAGCAAAACCATATCTGGATAAGATACCCAAAAAGGAGCAGGTATTAAAACCTCATCTCCTTTATTTAATGTTGCGACAAAAGCATTGTATAAAACTTGTTTACCACCAGTACCTACAGTTATCTGGTCTGAAGTATAATTAAGTTTATTTTCTCTTTTAAACTTTTTTATAACTGCATTTTTAATTGCAAGAGTTCCATCAACTGGGGTGTATTTAGTATCACCATTTCTTATGGCTTTTACAGCAGCTTTTTTAATATTATCTGGTGTATCAAAATCGGGTTCACCTGCACCTAAAGCTATTACATCTTTTCCGGCGGCTTTTAATTCTCTCGCTTTTTGGGTAACAGCTATCGTTGGAGAAGGTTTAATTCTTTTTAAACTGTTTGATATTATGCTCATTGAAAATTGTTTATATTCTATTACTTTATTTAATATATGGAAAATACATATCAAGATTTAATTACAGATATTCAAAGTAAAAATCCAAAAATAAGTGGAAAACTTGAAGGTGGCAGAAAATTTAAAATTAAATCTGATTTTAAGCCAGCAGGAGACCAGCCAGAAGCAATTAAAAATTTAGTTAAAGGTGCTAAAAAAAACCAATTTAACCAGGTTTTATTAGGAGTAACGGGGTCAGGTAAAACTTTTACTATGGCTAAAGTAATTGAAGAAACAAACAGACCGGCTTTAATACTTGCACCAAATAAAACTCTTGCTGCTCAATTGTATGGAGAGATGAAGGGTTTTTTTCCAGATAATGCTGTGGAATATTTTGTTTCCTACTACGATTATTACACTCCAGAGGCATATGTTCCAAGATCAGACACTTATATAGAAAAAGAGGCATCAATTAACGAGCAAATTGATCGAATGAGACACTCTGCTACTCGTTCTCTTCTTGAAAGAGATGATGTTCTTATAGTTGCAAGTGTATCGTGCATCTATGGATTAGGATCTGTTGAAGCTTACAGTAAAATGACACTTACTCTTCAAAAAAACTATGACTATAATAGAGAACATATAATAAAATCTTTAGTTGCACTTCAATACAAAAGAAATGACCAAAATTTTTATAGAGGCACATTTAGAGCAAGAGGCGAATATTTAGAAATATTTCCCTCTCATTTAGAGGACAGAGCCTGGAGACTAAGTTTATTTGGAGATAAACTTGAAAAAATTGAGGAATTTGATCCACTAACTGGTGATCAAGTAAGAGAATTAAATTTAATTAAAGTTTATGCTAACAGCCACTACATAACTCCAAAACCTACAATAGAACAAGCAGTAATAAATATTAAAAAAGAATTAGAGATAACTCTTAAAAAACATAAAGAACAAAACAAATTACTTGAAGCACAAAGATTGGAAGAGCGAACGAAATTCGATCTTGAAATGATTGAAGCTACAGGGTCATGTGCAGGAATTGAGAATTATTCAAGATTTTTATCAGGTAGAAAACCTGGTGAACCTCCACCTACTCTATTCGAATATTTTCCAGATAACACTTTAATATTTGTTGATGAGTGTCACGTTACAGTTCCTCAGCTAAATGGAATGTTTAAAGGAGATAGATCTAGGAAAAGTACATTAGCAGAATATGGATTTAGACTTCCATCATGTATGGATAATAGACCATTAAAATTTGAGGAGTGGGATATGATGAGAACACAAACTGTTTTTGTATCAGCAACTCCGGGTCCATGGGAATTAGAACAAACCAAAGGTAAATTTATTGATCAAGTTATTCGACCAACTGGATTGATTGACCCCCCGGTTGAAATAAAACCTGCAAAAAATCAAGTTGATGACCTAATGCATGAATGTCTAAAAACAATTGAAAAAAATTACAGAGTTCTTGTTACTACTTTGACAAAAAAAATGGCAGAAGATCTAACTGAATACTTACATGAAAATGGTATCAAAGTAAGATATTTGCATTCTGACATTGATACTCTAGAGAGAATTGAAATAATGAGGGATTTGAGGCTAGGTGTTTTTGATGTTTTGGTTGGAATAAATTTATTAAGAGAGGGCTTAGATATACCAGAATGTGCATTGGTTGGGATATTAGATGCCGATAAAGAGGGTTTTTTAAGATCGGAGACTTCATTGATTCAAACCATCGGAAGAGCAGCAAGAAATTTAGATGGTAAGGTTATTTTGTATGCGGACAAAGAAACTAAAAGTATAAAAAAAGCTATTAAAGAGACTGAGAGAAGAAGAAATATTCAACTTGATTATAATAAAAAAAATAAAATCAGTGCAACTACTGTTAAAAAAGAAATAAGCGATGTTCTAGAGAGCGTATATGAAAAAGATTATGTTAAAATTGGTACTGGAGCAAACGTAGGGGGCAATCTTAAAAAACATATAAAAGCTTTAAACAAAAAAATGAAAGAATCTGCAACAAATTTAGAATTTGAGGAAGCGGCTAAAATTAGGGATGAAATTAGAAAACTTGAAAGTACAGAATTGGAGGTTACACTTAACCCTAAGGTTAAACAATATAGCCTTAACAATAAAATATATCCAAAGGGAAGATCAACTATGGGAATGCCAGGAACAAGAGCTCAAAAAGGTAAAAAAAAATGGAAGCAAATAAAATCATAATTACTGGTGGAGCCACTAGAATTGGTGCTGCCATAGCTAGAAAACTTTCAGGCAAGGGAGTAGAAATTGTAATTCATTATAATAAATCAAAAGCAAAGGCTGAAAAACTTAAAAAGGAATTATCTTCAATTGGTACCAAAGTTTATTTGATTAAAGGAGATCTAAGTGTTGAAAGTGATGTAAATAAGATTGTTAAATTTGCAAAATCCAAATTAAAATATTTTGATTGTTTGATAAATAATGCTTCTCTGTTTGAAAATGATAAATTAGAAAACTTTAACACAGATAGTTGGGGACAACATTTAAGAACAAATCTAAGAACACCTGCGCTTTTGTCAAAAGAATTTGCTAAAAATATTAAGAGTAAAAACAATAATATTATAAATATAATTGATCAAAGAGTTTTTAAACTTACTCCCTATTTTTTTTCATATACAATAAGTAAAACTGGACTTTATACCCTTACAAAAACTAGTGCCATGAGTTTGGCGCCAAAAATAAGAGTTAATGGAATTGCCCCTGGTCCTACAATTAAAAACAAGAGACAAAGTGAAAAACATTTTAAAAAACAATACATGGCAACACCTCTCAAAAGACAAGTTGATGTTCAACAAATATGCAACGCGGTAGACTTTTTTATTAAAAATATATCTATTACTGGACAAGTATTGGCAATAGATAGTGGTCAAAACTTAAATTGGCAAACTCCAGACATAATGGGTGGAAAAGAATGAAAAATTTATACTTATTTTTATCAATATTTATTCTGACAATATCAACATCATTCGCTGATAGTCATAACATTAAGAAAGATGGATTTTTATCAAAGAAATTTAAAGTAACTAAATTATCAACAATTGAAGATCCAACTAATAAAATAATTTTAATCAATAACCATGGTCAAAGTAATTTTGATGGAAAACAAAATTTTTGTACATCTATTGATCAAATCAGAAATCGTGTTTCTTTGGTAGGTGAACAAATTAATGGAAAAAAAATTATGCTCTATAATTTATGTGCACATAAAATAGAAGGAGATATGGGCAAAAAATGGTGGTTTTCAAAAAAACCATATGAAGGTAAATCTAAATTAGACAAAAGAGTAGAACAAAATTTAGAGTTAGTAGAAAAACTCGTTTCTCTAGGCGTTCCTAGAAAACAGATATTTGTCACTGGGCATTCTTGTGGTGGATTAACAACTCTACTATTCTTTTCAAGACATCCTGACAAAGCTGGGGGAGGAATAGCATATCTGCAAGCGTGCTTTGATAGACTAAGCAAGAAGTATAAGGTATCAAAATTAGGATTAGAAGAAGGTTTAGCTAAATTTAAAGAAAAAAAACCTGCACAATACGATTTAAGGTCCCAATATAATGATGAAATATTAAAAAATCTTAAAGTTCCACTATTGACTTTTACTCATCCAAAAGATCCTTTTGAAGGATTGACTTCTGATTGGTTGGATCAAATTGATGGAATGAAAAGAGTTGTTATATCTAAAGATTATACAATTGATGGAAAAAAATGTTTTAAATTAGGGAAAAATAAATCAGATAAATTTAAAGTTAAAGATGGACACAGTATGGATCAGGCAACCTGTTTTCAATATTACAATCCAGTTATATTAGAGTATATAGGATCTAGAATATGAAGAAAAATAATTTAAAAATTGTAAAGATTGATAAAATCAAAAGCCTTTTCAATTATGAAAAAAAGGTGCTTATCAAAGAACTTATTTTAAATTTAAAACTTGGTTATTTTGATTTTGAAAAAGAGGCTCCCCAAAAAGTTAAATTTAATTTAGAAGTAAACTACGAAGATAAAAAACCTTCAAATGATAAAGATATTAAATCAATTGTAAATTATGCAAAAATTGTAAGATTGATAAAGAAACTTATCAAAAATAAACATTATAATTTTCTTGAAACATTAGCGGAAGATGTATTCGATGAATTATTTAAAGATAAAAGAATTGATAAAATAAGTCTTCAAATTGAGAAATTAGAAATCATGAAAGATTGCTCATCCGTTGGTATTCAAATTTCAAAAAAAAGAAGTCATGATAAGTTCTGATATAGGTAAAGAAGCAATTAAAAAAGAGCTACCACTTATACCCAAACTTCCTGGTGTATACAGAATGTTAAATGAAAAGAATGTGATACTTTATGTTGGTAAAGCAAAAAATTTACCCAACAGATTAAAGAGTTATGTTTCGGAGAAAAATCATATTATTAGAACTGAGAGAATGCTATCTCAAACAAGGAAAATTGAGATCACAAGTACCTCTAATGAGAGTGAAGCACTTCTGCTGGAGGCAAACTTAATAAAAAAATATAAACCTAAATTCAATATACTTTTACGCGACGACAAATCATTTCCATTTATTTTTATTGGAAATGAGGATAAATGGCCTCAAATTAGAAGACATAGAGGAAAAAAAACTAGAGAGGGTTTTTACTTTGGACCATTTGCTTCAGCTGGATCTGCAAATTGGACTATTAAAATGATTCAGAAAATTTTTCAACTAAGAGTTTGTGATGATACAGTATTTAAAAAAAGAGAAAGACCGTGCATCCTTTATCAAATCAAGAGATGTTCTGGTCCATGTGTTGGATACATAGAAAAAGATGATTATAAGCTATCAGTAGATAGCGCAATTGAATTCGTATCTGGTAAATCAAGAAAGATACAAAAAAATTTGTCAGGACAAATGGAAAAGGCAAGTTTTGATTTAGATTTTGAAAAAGCTGCAATATTGAGGGATAGAATTAAATCTTTAAATATTATTCAATCATCTCAAAGAATAAATGAGGCAAATTTAGTTGAGGCAGATGTTATAGCTGGATACAAAGAGTCTGGTAAGACTTGTATTCAAGTATTTTTCTATAGATCAAAACAAAACTGGGGAAACCAAGCGTTTTTTCCTAAACATGACCCAGACGATAACCTAAAAGAAATTTTAAATTCTTTTGTTTCTCAATTTTATGAAAACAAAAGTGTACCAAGCTCCATTATCTTAAGTGATGAAATAAAGGAAAAAGTCCTAATTGAAAAAACACTTTCCCAAAAAGAAAATAAAGAAATCAATATTTCTGTTGCAAAAAGAGGTTCTAAACTAAAAGTTATAAATCAAGCGCTAAAAAATGCAAAAGATAGCCTAAATAGAAAAATTTATGAGAGCCAAAATAATAAAGAGTTGTTTGAAAATGTTTCTAAAAAATTTAATCTAGAAAATAATATTAATCTAGTTGAGGTTTATGACAATAGTCATATTCAAGGAACTAATAGTGTTGGGGCGCTTATCACTTTTGGCGATGAGGGTTTTGTTAAAAAAAGATATAGAAAATTTAATATTAAAATTAAGAAAAATGAACAAGATGATTATGGCATGATGCGAGAAGTTTTAAATAGAAGATTTAAAAGAGCTGTTCAAGAAAAAGACAATTATTTAACAATACCAGACTTAGTAATTGTGGATGGAGGAAAAGGACAATACTCAGTGGCTAGAGAAACACTTAATGAATTAGGATTACATGATATTCCAATGATCGCAATAGCAAAAGGTAAGTTTAGGAATAGTGGTAATGAAACCTTTTTTCATAATGGTAAAGAATTTAAGTTTGAAAAAAATGATCCTACTCTCTTTTTTTTACAAAGATTGAGAGATGAATCTCATAGATTTGCAATAAGTGCGCACAGAGCCAAAAGAAAAAAAGGTATTAGTAAGTCTTTACTTGATCAAATTGATGGAATTGGATCTATTAGAAAAAGAGCACTTTTAAATCACTTTGGTTCAGCCAGAGCAGTTGAATCCGCGAGTTTAGATGAGATAAAAACAGTTGAAGGAGTTGAAGAAAAAGTTGCGAAAAAGATATATAATTACTTCCACGAGTAATATATGAAAATTCCAAATTATCTAACTATTGGTAGAATTATAATTGTTCCTGTATTTGTTTTTGCATTTTATTTGCCAGGGTTTTATGGAGATGTAATTCCTTTTGCACTGTTTGTAATTGCCTCATTTACTGACTTCTTGGATGGATTATTAGCAAGAATGTTTAGGGAAGAGTCTAAACTTGGAGAGTTGTTAGATCCAATTGCTGACAAAATTATAGTAGCTACTGCACTAATATTACTTGTTATGGACGGAACTATTAAAAACTATGAAGTTATTGCTGCAATCATAATACTTACGAGAGAGGTATTAATTTCAGGTTTAAGAGAATTTTTAGCTAAAGGAAGTGTCAAACTTCCAGTCTCAAGTCTTGCAAAAGTAAAAACTTTTCTTCAAATGTTTTGTATTTCTGTTTTGCTCACTGGAGAAACTGGAAATAAAATAATAAATTTTCAAGACTATAATGCTCAAACAATTGGAATAATTTTATTATGGTTGTCTGCTTTTCTTACTTTATATACTGGATATGAATATTTACGGAAAGGTATAGATCACGCTATATCCGAAGACAATAAAGATTAAGCAGCCTTTTTTTTTCTTACTAATTTGCCATAACTTGCTGACAAATCTAAAATAAGATCACAAACTTTATAGTCATTTTCAGCAATTTGAGAAATTGGTGTTATCTCAGCAGCTGTCCCAGTTAAAAAGCATCCTTCAAAACTTGCTAATTCATCTGGTTTAATTTTTCTTTCATGAACTTTTATATTTTTTGATTTTGCTAATTCAATAACAGTTTGCCTTGTGATGCCATTTAAGAATGAGTCTGGAATTGGAGTATGAAGTTCACCATTTTTATCTTTAAAAAATATGTTTGCACTCGTTGACTCTGCAACATTGTCCTCGTGGTCTAACATTAATGACTCGCTATATCCTTGTCTTTCAGCCTCATGCTTGGAAAGTGTACAAATCATATACAATCCTGCAGCTTTGCTATCCCACGGTATTGTATTTGGGGCTGGTCTTCTCCAATTAGAAATATTTAATTTAATGCCCTCAATTTTCAACTTAGGATCGAAATAGTCGCCCCACTCCCAAGTAGCTACTGCTACATTTATTTTTGTTTTTTGAGCAGATACACCCATCATTTCACTACCTCTCCAAGCGAAAGGTCTTAGATAACCATTCTGTACATTTTGAATTTTTATTATTTGATTACAAGCTTTGTTTATTTCTTCTTTTGTGTAAGGAATGTTCATATCCATTCTTTTAGCCGAATGATATAATCTATCTGTATGTTCTTGTAGCTTGAAAATTTCACCATCATACACCCTCACACCCTCAAAAACTAAACTTGCATAGTGTAGTCCATGGCTAATAACATGCAGCTTTGCATCCTGCCACTCAACAAGATCACCATTGTACCAGATTTTTCCATCTCTTTTGTCGTAAGGTATCATTTGATTTATTTTTTAGAAAAAATATCTTTGTATATATAATATGTCAATATAACTTACCATTATGAAAAAACTTTTATATCTAAAAGATCATCAATTAAAAGAATATATCGAAAAAATATTCAATGGATATAGAGAAACTGTCGCTGATGCTAAAAAGGTTTTAGATAAACATGCATTAGGCACTGCTCATAATAAAGTAATTCACCTAATATCTTTGTATGAAGGAATTACTATTTCAAACTTATTAAGAAAACTCAAAGTAACAAAGCAAAGCTTGAACAGAGTCCTAAACGATTTGGTTGAAATTAAAGCAATAGAATTCAAAAGAGATGAGATAGATACGAGAGTTAAGCATGTATATTTAACTGAAGAAGGAAAAAAAATATTTGATGAAATATTTTCAGCTCAAAAGAAAAGAATTTATGATGCATTTTTAAGTTCACAGTCTAATGAAGTTATAAGTTTTGATAAAGTACTTAAAAAAATTATTAATGAAAAAATTTAAAGCGCATATATTGATTGTAGATGATGACGACAGAATTAGAAACCTAGTAAAGGAATACTTAAATCAAAATGATTATCTTGTTTCAACCGCCAAAGACTCAAACGATGCTTATGAAAAAACTAAAATTATAAAATTTGATTTAATAGTATTAGATATAATGATGCCAGGAAAAACTGGATTAGAATTTACTCAAGACTATAAAAATAAAATTGATACACCAATTTTACTGTTAACTGCCAGAGGAGAGCCATCTGAAAGAATTGAAGGACTAGAAGTAGGTGCCGATGATTATTTAACAAAACCTTTCGAACCAAAAGAATTAATTTTAAGAATAAATAATATTTTAAATAAAACTAAATCCTTAGAAATTAAGAGAGTTATCGAATTTGGTAATATAAAAATAGACCTGAAAAAACTATTTATCTATAAAAATGACCAAAGACTAAAAATTAATAATACCGAAAAACTAATTTTAGAAAAAATGATAAATTCTCCTGGTAAAATCTTTAAAAGAGAGGAGATTACAAGTTTAATAGATTTAAATAAGGAAAGATCGATCGACGTTATAGTAACAAGACTAAGAAAAAAAATTGAAGAAACTCCTAAAAGCCCTAAATACTTACAAACAATAAGAGGAGAGGGATATGTCCTTTGGATTGAATAGATTTTTAAAAAACATTTTGCCCAAGAGATTATTCTATAGAGGTTTATTAATTGTAGCAGTCCCAATAGTGATATTACAAATCACTATATCTCTAGTTTTTTTTGATAGTTTGTGGATTAAAACAAATAAAGGTTTAACAAGAGCCCTGGTAAGCGAAATAGTTACTATTATAGATATTTATGATAATGAGAATGAGTATAATAAAAAAATAGTTACCGACCTTTACAATAAAAATTTTAGCTTTTCAGTTAGATTTTTAGATAATGAAAAACTACCAGATATAAAAGTAGAAAGATGGTTTAGTCCAATGGATCGAACATTGAGAAGAGAATTGAAACCTAAAATTGGTAAACATTGGTTTAATACTATTTCATATAAGGAAGTCGTAGATTTAAGAATAAAATTTCGAGATGGAGTTTTGCAAATATTCTTTCCAAAGGAAAGAATACAAGTATCTTCTATTAGAATATTTGCTTTTTGGATAACTGTTCCTGCTATTTTAATGATAACAGTGGCTATGATTTTTTTAAAAAACCAAACAAGACCAATTACTAAACTAGCCCAAGCATCTGAAAGATTTGGCAGAGGTGAAGATATTGAGGAGTTTAGACCATCTGGGGCATTAGAGATAAGAAAAGCTGGTCTTGAATTTGAAAAAATGAGAAAAAGAATTCTAAGACATTTAAACCAAAGATCTGAAATGTTATCTGGCATCAGTCATGATTTGAGAACACCGCTTACGAGAATAAAACTACAGCTTGCTGTTATTAAGGATAAAAATCTATCAGAAAAAATCTCAAAGGATGTTGACGAGATGGAAAAAATGCTCAATGAATACTTACAATTTACTAGTACTGGTGCCAAAGATAAAACTGAAACTTTTGATATCTCAGAACTTGTAGATGAGATAATTCTTAAATATGAAAATGATAATATTGAAAAAAAAATAAAAAAAAAGACATATTTCAATGGAAGGAAAAATTTAATTACAAGATGCATAAATAACTTATTAGATAACTCTGTTAGATATGCAGAAAAAATATTAGTAAATTTAGAAAAAAAAAATTCAACTATTCTCATATCTGTTGATGATGATGGCCCTGGTGTAGATAAATCAGAGTTTCAAAATATTACTAAACCATTTTATAAAATAGACAAAAGTAGGTCTGATTCTAAATCAAGTGTCGGCTTAGGATTATCAATTTCATCTGATATTATAAGATCTCATGGAGGGGATATTAAATTTTATAAATCAAAATTAGGTGGGTTAAAGGTAATTATTTCTTTACCTTACTAGTTTTTTTTCTTTTTTTTTTCTCTTCTAGTTTTTTTTCAAGATTACTAATTCTCCTATTTAAAACATCAACTTCTTCCTTGCTCGCTAGTTTCATTTTAAATACAATTTCATCTCTCTTGGAT
Source organism: uncultured Pelagibacteraceae bacterium (assembly GCA_902517495.1). Taxonomy (GTDB): domain Bacteria; phylum Pseudomonadota; class Alphaproteobacteria; order Pelagibacterales; family Pelagibacteraceae; genus Pelagibacter. Next base: position 128,095 of record CABYCO010000001.1, read on the forward strand.
TTTAGTATTGAGATTATCTCATCTGATACATCCTTGTAATTAATCAAACCTTGTTCAATTAGTTTTGCAAATTTATCGAATACGAATCTTGATTTTGACATAATAATTATTTATTAAAATTATATTTAATAGCTTATAATAAAATTTACAAATGTTTACCAATAATTTTGACCCAGTAGCTTTTGAAATATTCTCTTTAAGCATTAGATGGTACTCACTTGCATACATATTTGGGATTATCTTCGGATGGTTATATTGTAAAAAAATTTTAATTAAAGACGATATAATTCAGAAATTGTTTGATGATTATATTTCGTATTTGATAATAGGAATTATAATTGGTGGAAGATTAGGATATGTAATTTTTTATAATTTTCCCTATTTTCTAAATAACCCAGTGGAAATTTTTATGATTTGGAATGGTGGAATGTCATTTCATGGTGGCTTGATAGGTGTCATTATTTCCAGCTATTTTTTTTCAAACAAAAATAAGAAGGATATTTATATTTTTTTAGATTTAGTATCTATTACAGCACCTATAGGAATTTTATTTGGTAGGATTTCAAACTTTATAAATGGAGAATTAGTTGGAAAAGTTACAAATTCTAATTGGGGAGTTTTTTTTATAAACTACGATGATAAATTAAGACATCCTTCACAATTATATGAAGCATTATTCGAAGGAGTTATTTTATTTATTTTAATGAATTTAATTTTTTTTAATAAAAATTATAAAATCAGAACTTGCTCTTACATGTTCTTAATACTTTATGGATGTTTTAGAATTATCTCTGAAATTTTTAGAGAACCAGATATACAAATTGGATATTTATTTGGACATGTTAGTATGGGAATACTTTTAAGTATCATAATGATTTTAATTGGGTTTTTAATTTATTTTAAAAGAAATGATGAAACTAAATATCAAAAAATTTAAAATTACTTCAAAAAAACCTTTGCCTGTTGACGATTTTATTGAAAAAATTCTATATGAGCCTAAGGCAGGTTATTACTCTAGTAAAGATCCATTTGGTAAAAATGGAGACTTTATAACATCCCCTACTATATCAAACCTATTCTCAGAGATAGTGGGTATATGGTTGGTTTCTGCCTGGGAAAAAATGAGTAAACCTAAAATATTTAATTTCGTAGAACTTGGACCGGGCGATGGAAGCTTAACAAAAGTTATAATTAATACTCTAAAAAAATTTCCTGAATTAAATAAAGCTATAAAAATTCACCTATATGAGAAAAGTATATTTTTACAAAAATTACAAAAGCAAAATATAAATAATAGATACGTTAAATGGATTAAAAACTTTAACTCAATAAAAAAAGGACCAGTTATTTTTTTTGGAAATGAATTTTTTGATGCAATACCAATTAAACAGTTTTCTAATGCAAATAATGAATTATTTGAGAAATGTTATGTAGTGAAAAACAAAATTTATATTATTGAAAAGTTCATAAGAAGCAGCAAGAAAGACAAAGCTCAAATTAAGACATTTGAGACATTAAAAAAACTCAAATTTATTGAATTTCCCAAAAAAGGATTTTTGGAGTTACATCCTATAATGAAAAAAATTTCCAAGCTTTCTGGTGGTATTTTACTTATAGATTATGGCTATTTGAATAGTAATAACTCAAGTACCATACAGGCAGTAATGCATAACAAAAAAATCTCAACTAAAGTAATGTTAAGTAATCTTGGCAAGGCGGATGTAACTTCACTTGTAAATTTTAATTTATTAAAAGAGTTTTTCGTTAAAAATAATCTTAAAGTTAAAAAAATAGTTACTCAAAAATTTTTTTTAGAAAGAATGGGTATAATTGAAAGAGCCCAGTTTCTGGAAAAAAAAATGACTAATAAACAAAGGAAATACATGGCAGATACTTTAACTCGGCTTCTTGAAGAAAAACAAATGGGCAGCCTTTTCAAAGTAATTTTTGGATACAAAAATGAAAATAATGATTTTTTTGGATTTGAATAATGTTTAAGTCAAAAAAACTTATAAAATTCAAAAAAATAAGACATGGTTTTTTTAATCGAAAAGGTGGCTTCTCAAAAGGCATATATGAAGGTTTAAATTGTGGTCTAGGATCTAAAGATAAGCTTAAAGATGTTAAGAAAAATATTGAAAAAGTTTGCAAAAAAATTGGTTGTAATAAAAACAACCTTATTTTGTTAAATCAAACTCATAGTAATATTGTTCATAAAGTAAACAAAATTCAAAAAAAAAAATTAAAGGGAGATTCATTAATAACCAATAAAGAAGGTGTTGCCTTGGGAATTTTAACAGCTGATTGTGCACCTATTTTTATATATGACCCAGTTAATAATTTAATTAGTGCTCTTCATGCAGGATGGAAAGGTGCTTATAAAAAAATTATAACTACTACTCTTAAAAAACTTGCTTCAGAAGGTAGTAATTTTAAAGACTTAATTGCAATAATTGGTCCTTGTATACACAAGAGAAACTACGAGGTAAGAAATGATTTCTTTAATAAATTTATTAAAAAAGAGGAGTCTAATAAAAAGTTTTTTAATATAAAAAATAACAAAATATATTTCAGTCTAAACTATTATATAAAAGATGAGTTTTTGAAATTGGGGGTAAAAAACATTGAAATTATCAAAAAAGATACATATTTATTAAATAACAACTTTTTCAGTGCTAGGAGATCGATTAGAAATAAATTAAATGATTATGGTAGAAATATTTCTGTAATTATGATTAAATAAGAGATTCTCAAAAAATGAAGATTCTCACTGGAAATAGCAATAAACAGCTAAGTAATAAAATTTCAAAAAATCTAAAAAATAAATTAGTAAATACCAGTATTAGAAAATTTGCAGACGGTGAAATCTATATTGAAATTAATGAAAATATAAGAGGTAACAGTATTTTTATAATTCAATCAGTGTCCTCGCCGGCAAATGATAATTTAATGGAGTTGCTTCTTTGTATAGATGCACTAAAAAGATCATCTGCAAAAAATATTACTGCAGTAATTCCATATTTTGGATATGCCAGACAAGATCGTAAGGTTGTTCCACGAACTTCTATTTCTGCAAAACTAGTCTCAAACTTAATTACAAATGCAGGAGCTGACAGAGTGGTAACAGTGGATTTACATGCAGGACAAATTCAAGGTTTTTTTGATATCCCAGTTGATAACCTTTTTGCTACCCCAATCTTTGCAAAGCACATTAAAAGGAAAATTAAAAGTAATAATATAATTTGTGTTGCACCTGATGTTGGAGGAGTTGAAAGAGCAAGAGCTTTAGGAAAAAAATTAGACGTCGGTCTAGCAATAGTTGATAAAAGGAGGCCCAGTCCTGGAAAGTCACAAGTTATGAATGTCATCGGAAATGTTAAAAACAAAATTTGCATTTTAACTGATGATATAATTGATTCAGGAGGAACAATTGTTAATGCAGCTGACGCTTTATTAAAAAGAGGTGCAAAGGAAGTTCATGTATATGCAACTCATGGTGTTTTTAGCGGTGATGCAGTTAAAAAGATAAAAAATTCAAAAATTAAAAATTTAGTTATTACTGATAGTATAGACAGTTCAGACAAATTAAAAAAAGTAATAAATATTGAAGTATTATCAATATCAATATTATTGGCTGAGGCTATTAAAAGGATTTCTAATTCAACATCTGTTTCAGATCTATTCAAATAAAACTTGTAAAATCGGCAAACTTCGGTTAAAAACCAGCTTTTTATGAGCACAATACAAGCAACAATTAGAGAAACAAAAACTAAAGGCCAGGTGCACGACCTAAGGAGCAAAGGTAATGTTCCAGGTATAGTTTATGGTGGAGAGCAGCCAAATGAAAAAATTTCAATTACAACTAAAGAGTTAAAAAATTTAATAAATAAAGAAAATTTTTTATCTAACGTAATTTCTATTAGTTTAGATGGTAAAGAACAAAAAGTTTTAACAAGAAATATTGCTTTTGATACTGTCACTGATGAGCCTATTCATTTCGACTTAATGAGAATTGTTAAAGGTGGAAAAATTATTTTAGAAATACCTGTGAAATTTATAAACAATGAACTATCACCAGGACTTAAACGTGGAGGAGTACTAAATATTGTAAGACGTAAGGTAGAATTAAAATGTCCCGCAGAAAATATTCCAACTGAGCTTGTTGTAGATTTAGAAGGTTTAGATATTGGTACAAGTATAAAAATTTCTTCAATTAATTTACCTGAAAATGTTACGCCTACGATTCAAGGTAGAGACTTCGTGATTGCAACAGTTGCTGCACCTACGGTAGTTAAAGAACCAGAAAAACCAGCGGAGGTAGCTGAAGGTGAGGCTTCAGAAGGAGCAGAAGCAGCTGCTGAAGGTGGTGACAAAACTTCAACTGATAGTGATAAGGCTGAGGGCGAGAAAACTAAAGAAGAAGATAAATCTTCATCAGACAAAAAATAATAAATAGTGAAATTTTTTTTCCAAATCTAATTTGATATGTTGTTACTTGTTGGTTTAGGAAATCCGACTCCAAATAGTCAAAATAATAGACATAACATTGGTTTTAAGATTGTAGATGCAATTAACCAAAAATTTGGATTGTCTAAACAAAAACCAAAATTTAAGGGATTATTAACTACTGGAAATATTGGTGATAAGAAAATATATGCAATTAAACCTCTCACATTTATGAATAATTCAGGAATTTGTATTAGAGAACTACTTGAATACTTCAAAATAGATGCAGAAGATGTGATTGTATTCCATGATGACCTTGATATTGAATTTGGAAAAATTAAAGCAAAGTTTGGTGGATCAAGTGCAGGTCATAACGGCATCGCATCAATTGACAAGTTTATAGGTAAGGAATATTCAAGAGTTCGTATTGGCATAGGAAAGCCAGAAAATAAAATACCTGTCTCTGATTATGTACTAAACGACTTTAATGAGGATGAACAAGTTCATTTGGACTCGATAACAAATAATATAATTGAGTCTCTAACTATCTTGATTGATAAAAAATTAGACTTATTTTCTAGCACTGTTAACAATAATTAAATGGGTTTTAAATGTGGAATCGTTGGATTGCCAAATGTTGGTAAGTCTACATTATTTAACGCTTTAACAAACTCAAACAAAGCGCAAGCAGAAAATTTTCCCTTTTGTACAATTGATCCAAATATTGGCATTGTAGTAGTTCCGGATGAAAGACTTGATAAACTAGCTGAAATTTCGATTTCAAAAAAAAAAATTAACACTACAATCTCATTTGTTGATATTGCGGGTCTTGTTCAAGGAGCCTCCAAAGGGGAAGGATTAGGTAACAAATTCTTATCTCATATTAGAGAAGTTGATGCCATTATCCATATGATTAGATGTTTCGATTCAGATGATATTCAAAATGTTAACCCTAGTGTTGATCCTGTAAGAGATTTAGAAATTATTGAAACCGAAATGAAGTTAGCTGATTTAGAGTCAATTCAAAAGAGACTTGATAAAAAAAATAAAAAAAATGTTGATATTGAAGAGCTTAAATTACTAGAGGTAGCCCAAAAGATAATAGATGAGGATGGAGATTTAACATTGATCACAAATGAATTTGATCAAAAACTTTTAAAAAATAGTGGACTTCTTAGTACTAAACCAAAACTATACGTATGTAATGTAGATGAGGAGAGTATTAAGTCAGGTAACAAATATACCGAGGACTTTATAAAAAAATTTGATGAAAAAAACACATTGGTAATTTCTGCAGATATAGAAAATCAAATAAACCAATTAGAGGACGAAAATGAAAAAAAAAATTATATGAAAATGATCAATATGTCAGAGACAGGACTTAATTCATTAATAGGAAAAGGATACGAACTTTTATCCTTGAAAACTTTTTTTACATCTGGACCAGAGGAGACTAGAGCCTGGACTATTACAAAGGAATCTACAGCACCAAATGCTGCTGGAGAAATTCATTCTGACTTTGAGAAAGGATTTATTAGGGCTGAAACAATTTCATACGAGGATTTTTTAGGAAATCAAGGTTGGGTAAAATCTAAGGAAGCAGGAAAAATGAGATTAGAGGGTAAAGAATATATTGTGAAAGACGGAGATATTTTAAACTTTCGTTTCAATACGTGACCAGATTTTTTTCATACTGAAGTAAACTAAAATAGTCAAAACTGACAAATATATGATCACTCTGAAACCTAGTTTGTGTCTAGTTTCTAAATGTGGTTCAGCTGTCCACTGTAAAAAAGTGGTTACATCTTTAGCCATTTGATCTACAGATGCTTTTGTTCCATCTGAATACTCTACAATGTCATCATCTAGAGGAGATGACATTTTAATTTTGTTACCATACATATATTTGTTATAATAAACACCATCATCAAGTTCCATACCTGCTGGTGGCTCATCATAGCCCATTAAAACAGAATAAATATAATTTGCTCCTCCACTTCTAGCTTTTACTAACACTGACATATCTGGAGGATATGCACCACCATTAGCTGCAATTGCTTCCTGAACATTTGCATAAGGCATTACAAATTTGTCTGATAATTTAGCTGGTCTCTCAAACATTTCACCATCACTATTTGGTCCATCTGTTACTTCAAAATTTGAGGCAATTGCTTTAGCCTCAAGTTCTGTAAACTCTGGTCCACCTTTTTCAGCTAAGTTTCTATAACTTAAATGTTTAAGTGAATGGCAAGAAGCACAAACTTCAGTATAAACTTGATATCCTCTTTGCAAAGATGCTCTATCAAATTTACCAAAGAAACTTTTAAAAGACCAATCTACTTCTAATAGGTCATGCTGTTCTCCAGCTGCATTAACTTTTGTAAAAAATAAAGAGGAAACTAAAATGAAAAAAAAAGATAATCTTATTAAGTTTCTCACAGTTTTTCTTTATAATTAAAATTATTTTTAGCCATTGCCATATCTGGTGATCCACCTAATATTGGTTCAGTTATACTTAGTGGTAATGGGGTAGTTTTTTCTTTAAAACCTAAAAATGGAAGAATTATTAAGAAATGAGCAAAATAATAGGCCGTAGCTACTCTTGCTATCAATAAGTATATCCCCTCTGCTGGCATAGCACCTACGTACCCAAGTATCAAAACATCAGCAACTAAAAACCAATAGAACTGTTTGTAAATAGGTCTAAACACTGTTGATCTTACTTTTGATGTATCCAGCCAAGGTAAAATCACTAGTACAAAGATAGCCATAAACATAGCTATTATTCCTAGCAACTTATCTGGGACTGATCTTAATATTGCATAAAATGGTAACAGATACCATTCAGGAACAATGTGTGCAGGTGTAACTAGTGGGTTTGCTTCAATATAATTATCTGCATGACCTAAAATATTAGGTGAAAAGAATACAAAGAATGCAAATATTAATAAAAATATTAAAAGCGCAAATGCATCTTTTATAACTATGTATGGGTGGAAGGGAACAGTATCTTTAGATGGTTTTTTTATGTCTATACCAATAGGATTATTGTTTCCAGGAACGTGTAGTGCCCATATGTGAAGAACTACTAATCCTAAAATTAAAAAAGGAAACAGGTAGTGTAAACTAAAAAATCTTGTCAGAGTTGGGTTGTCTACTGAATAACCTCCCCACAGCCAATTCGTAATACTTTCTCCAACAAGCGGGATAGCACTAAATAAATTTGTTATTACAGTTGCACCCCAAAAACTCATTTGTCCCCATGGAAGAACATATCCCATAAATGCAGTTGCCATCATAAGGAAATAAATTAGCATACCTATAATCCAAATAACTTCTCTTGGAGATTTGTATGAGCCATAATACAAGGATCTAAATATGTGAATATAAACAGCTAAGAAGAACATTGATGCTCCATTTGCATGCACATATCTAATTAACCAGCCATAATTTACATCTCTCATTATATGTTCTACACTTTGAAAAGCTAAGTCAGCATGAGCTACATAATGCATTCCCAAAACAATTCCTGTAATTATTTGAGTAATTAAGCAAAAAGTAAGAATTCCTCCAAATGTCCACCAGTAATTTAAATTTTTTGGCGTAGGGTAATCTGTTAAATGATTTGCAAGTGTTAATAGTGGAAGTCTATCATTAAACCATTTTCCAACTTTTGATTTAGGTGTGTATTCGTGATCGCTCATAAAATATTCTATCCAATTTTTATAGTATTACTATTTACAAATTCATATTTAGGCACTTCCATATTAGTAGGCGCCGGTCCTTTTCTAATTCTTCCAGATGTATCATAGTGTGAACCATGACATGGACAAAACCATGCACCATAATCCCCTTTATCATTTAAAGGTACACATCCAAGGTGAGTGCATACTCCAAGCATTACAAGCCATTCAGGATTTTTTGCTCTGTCCTCATCTTTTTCAGGATGCTTCAATTCACTTAAATCAACAGCTCTAGCACTATCAATTTCCTCTTGAGTTCTTCTTTTTATAAATACTGGTTTACCTCTCCACAAAACTGTTATCGATTGACCACGTTCTACTGAACTTATATCCACTTCTGTACTTGCTAATGCTTTCACTGAAGCATCAGGGTTCATTTGATCAACTAATGGCCAAACAACTGCACCAACGCCTACTGCACCAGCTGCTGTTGTTGCGGTTACAATAAAATCTCGTCTATTTGGCTTCTTTTTCTCTGAATCGGACATTTATTATTTTAATTTTTTCTTAATATATGATTTCATATATGAAGAAAAACGTTATTTTTCCATGGTAACAATGACACACAAAAAAACTTAATCGATGCCCAAAATAGCACTTTACGAGCCTGATATACCTCAAAATACAGCTGCAATAGCTAGAACTTGCTCCTGCCTTGGGGCTGATCTTGAGATTATAGAGCCTTGTGGATTTCTACTCAATGACAAGCGTTTTAAAAGAGTAGTGATGGACTACTTGGATGAAAAATTGATGAGGATTTACAAAAGTTCAGATGAATTTTTTGAAGCAAAAAAAAATGATAGAGTAGTTTTGATGACTACTAAAGCCAGTAAAATTTATACTGAATTTAAGTTTAGACACAATGACACTTTACTGTTTGGAAGAGAAAGTGCAGGTGTTCCAGATGAGGTTCATAAAAGACTAGAGAATAGGATAAAAATACCAATGATTGAAAAAAAAAGATCCTTGAACCTCGCATCTTCAGTTGCAATAGTATTGTCAGAAAATATAAGACAATCAAATATTTATGGATCAAACAATTAAAAAAAAACTAGCTCGTAATTGGTTTAAGACTTTACAAGAAGTAATTTGTCAAGAGATAGAAGAATTAGAAGCAAAAAAAAATATCTTCAAAATTAAAAATTGGGAAAGAGGAAAAAACTCAAATGAAGGTGGAGGCCAATTTAGAATATTGGAAAATGGAAAAATTTTTGAAAAAGTGGGTGTAAATTTTTCTGAAGTTTATGGAAAATTTTCAAAAGAATTTAGAAATAGAATTCCTGGGGGAGATAAAAACCCAAACTTTTGGGCGGCAGGTATATCGGTAGTAATGCATATGAAAAATCCCCATGTTCCTGCAATGCATTTTAACACTAGATATATTTATACTTCTCATGGATGGTTTGGTGGAGGGATGGATGTTACCCCTTGCCTGAAAGATAAAAGTTTAGAAAAATGGTTTCATAATAAATTAAAGAAATCTTGTGACAAACATAATAAAAATTTTTATAAAAAATATAAAAAATGGTGTGACGAATATTTTTACTTACCACATAGGAAAGAACCACGAGGTATAGGGGGAATTTTTTTTGATTATAAAAAAGAAAATTGGGAAAAAGATTTTAGCTTTGTAAGAGAAGTAGGAATAAGTTTTAAAAATATCTTTAGAGAAATTATATTGAAAAAATATAAAAAAAAATGGTCAAATAAACAAAGAGAAATTCAGTTAGAAAAAAGAGGTCGATATGTTGAATTTAACTTACTTTATGATAGAGGTACAAGATTTGGTTTACAAACGAATGGTAATGTTGAGGCTATTTTAATGTCACTACCACCTATTGCAAAATGGAAATAAATTATGGAAAAAGAGCCAATCACAGTTAGAGGTTTAGAAAAATTAAAAGAAGAATTAATTTTCTTAAAAGAGAGGAAAAGACCTGAGATAGTTGCAGCCATAGCCGAAGCAAGATCACATGGAGATCTTAAAGAAAATGCAGAATATCATGCTGCAAAAGAGCAACAATCTCACAATGAAGGAAGGGTTCAAGAAGTTGAGGATATTATAGCTAGAGCAAATGTTATTGATGTTTCAAAATTAGATAATGACGGAAAAGTTATATTCGGTTCAACTATATTGCTACAAAATTTAGATACTGAAGAAAGTTTGAAATATAAGATTGTTGGAAAAGATGAGGCAGACTTAAAAGAAAAATTAATATATTTTAAATCTCCTATAGGTATGGGTCTAATTGGTAAAAATAAGGGCGATTTAGTTGAAATTAAAACTCCCGCAGGCGTAAAAAATTTTGAAATAAAAGACGTTAAATATATTTAATTATTTAATACGTTATCAATTTCTTTATTACTTAATTTAAAGCTGTTATTTAACCACAAGTCCTCAAGTAATCTAATTTTCTGTCCAAATTCTTTACCTTCTTTTAAATTATATTTTTCAAGTAAATCCATAGCTTTTAACGGAAAAATAGGTTTTTCAAATTGTTCAAAATACTTTTTTAATTCAATTAGTTTTTTTGGTGCTGTTTTAGAGTTAAAAATTTTTAAATCTATTAAATCAATAACATAAGATTTATTTTTAAAGTAAAAAATCTTTTGTAGATTTTTTTTGTTGAAATAGTCTTTTTCAGAGAATAATTCAAAATTTTTAATTAAGAATTTTATTCTTTTTTTATCTTCATTTGATAAATTGTACTTAAATAAAAAATAATTAGCATTATCAGTTTCATCTATAATCAAGTAGGAAATTAAAAAAATGAATGTTTTTTTATTAAATATATTTTTTGAGTATTCATTTATTTTTTCTAAATTATTAAGATTAACCAGCTGGGGGAAAATTGTTGTTAAAATTTCTAATGAAAATGAGTCTTTTGGTAATTGCAAAAAATTTTTTGATAAAATAATTTTTTTTAATTCGCTCATTAATCTCTCTTTTGAAAGATTAGCTACACCAGCAATGTTTTGCTTGATTGATTTTTTAACTGATGAATTATGGGGGTGATTACTATAATTTATAAAGAATCTAATATATCTTAAAATTCTTAAATAATCTTCCTGAATTCTTTTATCTGCATTACCTATAAATATTACCTTACTCTCTTCTAAATGTTTGACACCTCCATTGGGATCAAACAAATTACCATCTTTATCTGCATAAATAGAATTAATTGTAAAATCCCTTCTTGATGAATCTTTTAACCAGTCTGTTGTATATTTAACTTTTGCATGTCTTCCATCGGTATCCACATCCTCTCTTAGTGATGTAATCTCAAAAGTTTTTTGGCCTATATTTGCAGTGATAGTCCCATGTTTTATGCCAGTTTCAAAAAATTTTATGCTGTTTGATTGTAAACACTCTTTAATTTGATTTGGATTTAAAGTTACAGCTAGATCAATATCATCAACATCTTCCTGATTTAAAATTTTTCTAACACATCCACCTACGTATCTAAGCTCACTTGTATTATTAAAATTTGATATAGCTTCAAAAAGTTTTGAAACTTCGGTGTTGTTATATATGCTTAAAAAAGAGCTATCTTTTGGTGTAAGTTTTTTGTTTGTTTTAAAGATTTTTCTAAAAAAATTATACATAAGTGGCTGGGGTGCTAGGATTCGAACCTAGGATGGCGGTACCAAAAACCGCTGCCTTACCACTTGGCTACACCCCAAAATTAATTTCATATATCACAAAAAAAAAGCTTTATATAGTTTTTGATAAATTACACCAATAGTTTTTATAATTTTTTCTTAATAATTTCTTTGCATTTAGTGCGGCTTTTTTGGACTTAAAATATCCAACGATTGTTGAGCCTGATCCTGTCATTCTTACGTATGAATTTTTATCAATATTTAAAAAATAATCTCTTAGTTTCTGAAGTCTAGAAAATTTTTTTGTAGATATGATTTCTAAATCATTTTTTAACTTTGACATTAAATTAAAGTCAATATTTTTTGACCTTATTTTCGATAATTGTGGTTTTGAATAATGTCTAACTCGATTAAAAATACTTTTTGTAGAGCAGCCAAAATTTGGCTTAACCAATAAAGTAAACATTTTTAAATTTTTTTTAATTTTTGTGATTTTTTTTTTATAAGAAATGATTAAATTTTTTTGATCAATGCCCAAGTATACGTCTGACCCTATTTTTGAACATAAATTATATCTCTCCTTTAATGTTAAGTTCATTTTATTTTTTTTTTCAAAGTAATTTATTAAAGAAGCAGCATTCATTGAGCCTCCGCCAAGTCCAGCTTTTTGAGGAATATTTTTTTTTATTAAGATTGAATATTTATGATTTTTTAATTTTTTTTTTTTATCCAGAATATTTAGCAAATTACTAACGGTGTTTACTTTTGGGACTTTATTTGAGAAATGTCCTGAAAATTTTACTATATGATTTTTATTATTTGTCCTTTTTATAAAAATTTGATCATGTAAGTCGATAAAAGCAACTAGAGTTTCTAAATCATGAAGTTTCGATTTTTGTTTTCCTAACACGTTAAGAGATAAATTAACTTTTGCGTGTGATTTAATCTTTTCAAATCTCATTAATTATGATTTTTCTAAACCCTCTAGTAACTTAGACTTTATTTTTGATTTCATTATATCTTCTGTTTCCTCAAGCTCTAAAACAGCACGCCAATAATAGTTTGCTTGTAGTTTTTTATTTAGCCTCCAAAGAACATCGCCATAATGATCGTTAACAATTGGATCATCTGGCATAAGCTGCAAAGCTCTTTTTAAATATTTTTCAGCATTAATATAATCACCAATCAAATAATATCCCCAACCAACAGAGTCTGTTATATATGGATCATCCTGTTTTTGTTTGTAGGCTGACTGTATCATTTCAATTGCTTCATCTATTTTGTGGTTTCTTTCTAGCCAACTGTAAGCAAGATAATTCATAGTATATGGTTCATTTGGATATATTTTTAAACTCCCCAACATATCTTTGTCCGCTTTCTCATAATTCCCCATCCTTTCATAGCTGCTACCTCTTCTGTATAGAATCCTTGAGAGTGCATAAGAATTCTTTTCAACTTTTTTCATTAATTCGGTGTAATATTCGATAGCAATTTCATAATTTTCAAAACCTTTGTTAATATTCGCATAGTCATAAAGGATTTTTAAAGTTGGAGACTTTATAGAATTGAAATGCTTCTTAATATAAATTGCAGCTTCTTCTTCTGAGTTGTCTTCAGATAGTATTCTCCCAATCTTTTTTGTTTTATACCAAAAGTATAACTTATCTTTTTTTTTGAAATCTTCTAAAATTTTATTAGCTTGGTAATTATTCTTATTTAAGTAATAATTTTCAGCAATCAAAGTCCGATTGAAATAAAATTTAGGATTTAAGTATTCTGATACTCTTAAATAAAAATTTGACTGATCAAAAATATTTTGAGTAGAAAATAAATTAGATACCAAATAAAAGATTTCAGCCAAAATATCATTTTCATTTTTACAAGAAAAATGAGTTTTAAATCTTTTGTAATCTTCATTATCGATCCAATCTTTTATTTGATGTAATAATATACTATCTCCTAAAGGTTCAATTCTTTTAGATACTTCATTTACTTTTTTAAGTTCTTTATTCTCAATAAGATTTGTAAAATAAAAATACATATATCTCGAATAATCTCCATCTGAGCTATTTAATAACCTTTCAAAATATGAATTTGTTTTTTGTGAGTTTAAATAACAATTCTGAAAAGCAGTTGAAATTAAACTTAATGATCCATATTTATTATCTTCAATAGCCTCTTTTTTAATAAACAGATAATTAAAATCTTTTAAAATTTTGTAAATTACGTATTCGTAAGTTCCATCATCTTTGTCCATTTGAAATTCTTTGATTCTTTTATTGGCTTGTTTAAAATCTTTTTTCTTAAAGCTATCAACTAAAAGGAGAAGGTTAAGCTCAAAGGTATTTGAATTAATATCATTTTTTGAAATTTTTATTTGGTCTATTCCTTTTTTAACTTGTCCATTTAAAACTAGTGAAAATACATACTTTTTTAAAAAATTATCATGTTTTTGGATAAGAAATTTAGATGAATTAAAATAATCAAGTGCTGCCTCATTTTTTTGATTACCTGATGAAACCAAGGCAGAAAAATAATTAGAGAGATACTTTTGATTGAATTTATTATCTTCAGAAGTACTTGAATATGTACTGGTCTGCAGTGCTAAAAATGATAAAATTACTAATAAAATTTTCATATTTAAACTTATGACTTTAAATCTCAAAAATCAAAATGACATATTAAACCTTGAAAATCTTAACTCAAATGAAATTGAATATATATTTAACGATAAACCAATTAACAGACTTAAAACTAAACCACAACTAGAAGATAAAAAAAAACTTATTTTAGAATTAAAGAGTGAAATCGAAAATATAGATAATTGTGAACTGAAAAATAATGCTACTCAATTAGTATTTGCTGATGGTAACAGCGAAAGTAAAATTATGGTAATCGGTGAAGGTCCAGGCCAAAAAGAAGACGAGCAAGGGAAGCCATTTGTGGGAGACGCTGGGCTATTATTGAATAAAATGTTAGAGGCTATTCAAATAAAAAGAAATAATATTTACATTACTAATGTAGTTAATTATCGACCACCAAATAACAGAAAGCCTGAGCCTTCAGAAATTAATAGATATTCGAATTTTCTTCGAAAACATATTTCAATTATTGATCCTAAAATTTTAATTCTGATGGGTAGTACAGCCATGGAATCACTGTTTGGACCTAAGATAAAAATTTCAAAAGAAAGAGGGATTTGGAAAGATTTAATCATTCACAATAAAACATACTTGACAATGATAACATTTCACCCAGCATATTTATTAAGGCAAGCTGAACAAAAAAAATATTCTTGGGCTGATTTAAAACAAATCAGGAAGAAAATTGATGAATTAAGAATATCAGTCTAACTTTACGATGATAGAAATACATAAAAAATATATCAATTGGTGGAGAGAAAAACTTAATCTTTCAAATTATGGATTATTGTGGATTTCTTTTATTAAAGGTTTGATAATTGGAGTACTTTTATATCATTTTTTTATTACTTAATGAAAAAAATTATAGCTGGAGTTGATGAAGTTGGTAGAGGAAGTTTAATTGGTCCAGTATATGCTGCAGCTGTTATTCTTAAAAAAAATATTAAAAAAAAAGAGATCAAAGATTCAAAGAAGTTAACTAAGATTGATAGAGAAAAATTAGCAAAATATATAAAAAAAAATTCTACTTGGGCAATAGGATCTGCCTCAGTTAAGGAAATAGAAAAACTAAATATTTTAAATGCTAGTTTATTAGCTATGAAGAGAGCTATAAAAAAACTAAAAGTTAAACCAAATTTAGTACTTATTGACGGAAATAAATCACCAGAATTAAGAAATTATCTTATTAAAGCAATAATTAAAGGAGACCAAAAAATTAAAGAAATATCAGCAGCGTCAATAATTGCAAAAGTTTCAAGGGATAAACTGATGTTCAAAATGTCAGAAAGTTTTAAAAAATATAAATGGGATTTGAATGCTGGTTATGGAACTAGAGATCACATTAATGCGATTAGAAAATACGGAGTAACTAGATTTCATCGAAAAACATTCAATCCTACACACAACATATTGAGTCTCAGAAAAAAATAATAACAAGTAGACTCATAATAATTCAATCTCAGGTTGACGAAGACTCTACTCTGGAGTCTAATTAATAATTAAAAAATGAGCAATCAATCATTGAAAAACAAAATTATTAACGGAGATAGTTTAAAGGAATTAAAAAAAATCCCTGATGAAACTTTTGACCTTATTTTTGCTGATCCACCATACAACCTTCAATTAAAAAAAGAATTGAGTAGACCAGATACATCTAGAGTAGATGCTGTAGACGATAAATGGGATCAATTTGAAAGTTTTAAAAGTTATGATGAATTTACTTTTGATTGGTTAAAAGAATGTAAGAGAATTTTAAAAAAGAATGGATCGATTTGGGTAATAGGTAGTTATCACAATATTTTTAGAGTGGGTGCTACAATCCAAGATTTAGGTTTTTGGATACTAAACGATGTGATTTGGAATAAAAATAATCCAATGCCAAATTTTAGGGGAACAAGGTTTACTAACGCACATGAAACACTTATTTGGGCATCAAAAAGTGAGGGGTCTAAATACACTTTCAATTATCAATCATTGAAATGCTTAAATGATGATCTCCAAATGAGATCTACATGGAATCTTCCAATCTGTAATGGTAAAGAAAGATTAAAAAAAAATGGAAAAAAAGTCCATTCTACTCAAAAACCAGAAGCGTTACTCCATAGAATAATATTAGCCTCGTCAAATAAAAATGATTTTATTTTAGATCCATTTTTAGGATCAGGTACCACAGCTGTCGTTTCTAAAAAATTAGGAAGAAAGTATTTTGGAATTGAAAAGGAAAAAAATTATTTTGATGCTACAAGAAAAAGATTAGACAATACAGATCTTATAAAAGATGAATATCTGGATACACTTCAAAATAATAGATCAAAACCAAGAATTCCTTTTGGATCATTGGTTGAAATGGGTTTGATTAAACCTGGAACAGAAATTTATGATCAAAAGAAAAAAGTAAATGCTAAAATTATGGTAGATGGAAGTATAAAATATCAACACTCAGAAGGTTCAATCCATAAAGTTGCAGCAAAAATTATTGGCGCAGAAAGTTGTAACGGATGGACTTTTTGGCATTATAAATCTGGAAATTCTTTAAAACCAATTGATGATTTGAGACAAAGATTAAGGCCTACAAATTAAGCTCTGTAAATTTTTCCCAAGTAATTTTCAAGAAATGTTTCATTTTTTGAAAGATATTTCAAAATTTTATTTCTAATAAAAATATTAATGGGATTTGATAAGTGAAATGAAAAATGGTTTAACTTTGATTTATTATTTATAGAAGAAATACAACGAATCCTTTCTTGATAGAATTCATTTGTACCACTCAAAATACTTTTTAATATATCGTTTGCAGTTTCAATGCTTTGGGAAGCTCCTTGAGCAAATGATGGGGGGAAAGTGAACAAAGCATCGCCTGACAAAAATATATTTTTTTTATTTAGACTTGGAAAGTCGCTGCTAACGTAAACAGGAAATGATTTCAATTCACTTAAATTTTCTGTGTTTATTTGGGATGTTTTTTGCAAACTTGATACTAAAGACGATAAAAATTCCTCAGATTTGAATAAATCGTAATTTTTTAATTCATCTAATGATAATTTTTTTTTTATAATAGCTACAAAATTATATTCATTATTTTGATTTACAGGATAGGTCACATAGTGACTATTTGATCCCATGTATATTGAAATATCACTACCATGATGACCTGTTAATTTACCTCGTAGTGCAACATTAAGATTATATTTTGGACTTGTAATTTCATTCAATATTAATGACCTTGTTTTTGAAAAAATACCATCAGAAATAATTAAATAATCAAATTCTTCATTTTTATTATCTCCAAAGGTAACTGAGAGGCCATTTGAATTTTCTATTTTTGTTATATCTGAATTAAATTTAATTTTTTCTTTTGGTACGTTTTGAAATAAGAATTTTAATAATGTTGATCTTTTTAGTGTTGTGTATTTATTAGAATAATCATTAAATTGTGTAAGGTCTATGTCACAGATTTTTTTTGAATTATTTGCTTGTATAAAATTAACTTTTGAAGGAAAGTTAACTTCAGATTCAGGTAGATTTTTAAACCCTATACTATTTAATAATTTTATACTATTTACTGATAATTGAATTCCATAACCTTCAAGGAAATTATAATTATCTTTTTTTTCAAATATTTTATATTCAAAATCTTTTTGATCATTTAAAAGATTTGCAAAATATAAGCCTGATATACCTCCACCAATAATTGCAATTTTTTTCATTAATTTATTTGATGCTATTAAGTATTTTCTTTGTAAACGAAGGTAAAGTCCAATTACTTAAATCTTTTACATTAATAAAAAATCCATCGCTCTTTTCTGATAAATTATTTTTCACATTAATTGCAATTCTCATGTCCATATTTGACATTTTTATATTGACCCTTTTTCCTACATGATTTTTAAATTTTATCTTAGGTATCTCATTCATGGGGAATATAGGCATATCTTTTAAAAAGTTAAATTTTCTGTTTTTTAAGAAATAGTAATTATTCTGCTTATTTTGAAAAATATTTGCTTCAAAAAACTTTTGTTTGTTAAATTTATTTATTTTAATTATTTCAAAGTCATTTTTTTTAAAGGATTTGCAATTTGTTGAGATGGGACATTGATCACAAAGTGGATTGGATGGTTTGCAAATTAATGCACCTATTTCCATGATAGCTTGAGCATAATCACTAGCTCTAATTGTTTCTTTAAAAAAAGTTTTTTTTTTATTTAAATTTTCTTTAGAAATTTCTTTTTCTTTTTTTAAATAAAATACCCTTTTTAAAACTCTTTCAACATTTCCATCTAAAGGTATTATTTTCTTGTTGAATACAATTGCCATAATTGCTTTAGATGTATAATCTCCAATCCCAGGAAGAGATTTCAAATCTTCCTCATTTTTTGGAAGCTGACCCTTAAATTCATTTATAATTTGTTTTGCTGATTTTTTTAGATTTCTGGCTCTTGAATAATACCCTAATCCCTCCCAGCATTTCATCAATTTAGCATCTCTTACTTTTGATAAACTTTTTAAATCTGGAATTTTAGAAATAAAATTTTCAAAATATGGAATTACAGTTTTAACTTGTGTTTGCTGTAGCATAAATTCGCTCACTAACGTAAAATATGCTTTTTGAGTTTTAGAGACTTTTTTTCGCCAAGGAAGATCTCTTTTATTATTATCGTACCAATTTAAAATTTTATTTGGTATGTTTTGACTTATCATATGAATTTTAAATATAATACTAAGCAGAGATCTAAATCTGTTCAAGGACTAAGATCTTTTAAAGATACTTTGCCCCAAGAAGCAAAAAGAATATTGAACAAAAAAGGTCAAATTTATTCAAATACTTTAGATAATTGGAAATTTCTTGTCGGTAAGGAATTATTTAATGTTTCTTACCCAAGATCATATAAAAATTCTAAATTAAATGGAAGCTGTTTAAACATAATGGTAAAAAGAGGAAATGAAGTAGACTTAGAATACTCTAAGAAAGAAATAATAAAAAAAATTAATATATTTTTTGGTTACAATGTAGTCGATGATATTAAATTAAAAACTTTTGAGGGTGAGTTTGAAAAAATTAAAGAAAACAAAACAAATAATGCGACAAAAGGCAAAAATATAAAGAAGATTATCAATATTAAGAATGATAAAATTAAGCAATCTTTATTAGAATTAAATAAAATATTTAAATCAAGATGAAAAAAATATTAATACAAACATTTATAATTTCATTATTTTTTTTAATCCATAATGCAAAAGCAAATATTAAATCGATTACTGAGGGCAATGTTGATGCAAAAATAAAACTTATAGTTTTTGAGTCTTTAACATGTAGTCATTGTGCAGATTTCCATAAAAATGTTTATCCTAGCTTAAAAACTGATTTTATAGATAAAGGTTTAATTTTAATCGAATTTAGAAATTTTCCGTTAGATATGGCTGCATTTAATGCATCAAAAATAGCTCATTGTAAGAATGATGGAAATTCAGAAATACTTCATCATTTATATAAAAATCAAAGTAGCTGGGTAAGAGGAAGCACAATTGAAGATCTCAACAAAAATCTAAAAAAGGTAATACAAGAATCAAATTTTAAATTAGATTTTGATAAATGTATAGCAGACTCAAAAATTGAAGATTTTATTTTAGAAGACCGAATCAATGGAGCTAAAAACTACAAAATAGAGGCAACACCAACACTTATAATCAATGGTGAAAAGTTCGAAAATTC
Organism: uncultured Pelagibacteraceae bacterium; assembly: GCA_902517495.1. Taxonomy (GTDB): domain Bacteria; phylum Pseudomonadota; class Alphaproteobacteria; order Pelagibacterales; family Pelagibacteraceae; genus Pelagibacter. The sequence continues at coordinate 148,239 of CABYCO010000001.1, forward strand.
ATCTAACTATAAAAAATTAAAAAAATATATAGAAAAACTGATATAAGTCATTGAATGGAGTTTAAAAAAATCCAATTGAATGGCTTTAAGTCTTTTGCGGAGAAAACTAACTTTTTAATTGAAAAAGGCCTTACAGGAATTGTCGGGCCTAACGGTTGTGGCAAGTCAAACATAGTTGAATCTCTTAGATGGTGCATGGGAGAAACTTCAGCGAAAAGTATGAGGGGTTCTGGAATGGAGGATGTAATATTTTCAGGTACATCAAATAAACCATCAAAAAATATTGCTGAAGTAGTTTTAAGTTTAAACAATGATAACAAAGACGGACCACACCAATACAATGATCTGGATGAAATAGAAATTCGTAGAAAGATTGAGAAAGATAAAGGATCAAAGTTTTACATAAACAACAAAGAAGTTAGAGCTAAAGATGCACAAATGTTTTTTGCAGATCTGTCTACAGGAGCTCATTCACCATCATTGATCAGTCAAGGCAGGATTGGGGCATTAGTTACAGCAAAACCATCTGATAGAAGAGCTATACTTGAAGAAGCTGCTGGAATAGCTGGTTTGCATGTTAGAAGGCATGAAGCAGAAATTAGATTAGGAGCAGCAGAAAATAATTTAAAGAGAGCCGACGAACTTAGAAGACAACAGGAAAAACAATTAGCAAATTTAGAAAAACAAGCTGAAGAGGCTGCAAAGTATAAATTAATTTCAGAAGAAATAAAAAAAGTTGAGGCAGGGCTTTATTATTTAAGACTTCTAGAAATTGATAAAGAAATCACTTTAGAAAATGAAGTAAATAATGAGGCAGATGGAAAAGTAGAGGAATTTAATAAACAAATTGAGGAATTAGAAACTAAAATTAAAAATGAACTTGAAAGAGTAGAGCCAATTAGACAAAAAAATATTGAAAATTTATCTAAGATTCAAAGGTTAAACCTTGAGCTGAAAGCTTTAGATGAGGAAAGTACCAGAATAAATGAGGAAATAGATACAATTAAAAGCTCTATAAAAGTTATAGATGAAGACATAGATAGAGAAAGAAGCATAGTAATTGACGCAAATTCTAACGAAAAAAGATTAAAAGAGGAAAGAAATATCTTAATTGATACAGATTCAAAATATTATGAAACAGAAAAACTTTCCAATCAAGATCTAGAAAACTCTAAATCAAAATTAAAAAGTGAGCAAGATCGAATGGATGAATTATTAGAGAGTTTTAGCGCTGAATCTCTGCAAAAAAATAATGAAATTATTAGCAACATAAAAAGTAAAATCGAAGAAGTTAAAAATCTAATTTCAGAAAATAGAAACCATCAGACAATAAAAATTTTAGATGAATGTATAATTGACTTGTCCTATTTAACTATTAAAGTTAAAGAGGTTGAGAATGATAATATGATTTCAACTCTAACATCAAAGAGTGATCAAATAAAAAAATTACAGGATGATTATGCTGAAACTTATAGTAAAAATCAAAATATAAAAAAAGAGTCTGTCAAAAGAAAAGAGAGAATAAGTATAATTGATCAAGAATTTGAAAGCTGGCAAAACCTTTTAACTAATTCTGAAAAAATGGTAAATGAATTAAATACTAGAAAAAATAAACTTGTCGAAAAATTAAATGATCTAGAAAAACAACCTCAATCACAGGCAGAAAAAAAAGGGCAAATTTCCGAAAACTTAAGAATTTCAGAAAATGAGAAAAATGAGAATGAAGTTTTAGTAGAAAAAATTGATAATAATATTGCAGATATTAGAAATCAACTTAATAACACAAAAGAAAATTCAATTGAAATTAGAGAAAAAAAAGCAAGCTCTGGAGCAACCATTGAAGGTTTAAATAAAAGAAGAAATGATCTTTTGGAAAGAGTTATGACAGAACTGAATGTTGAAGAAGAAAATATACTTAATTATTCAAATCTTGAAAAAGGTATTGAATTTCCTGACTTAGTTACTCAAGAAGAGCTGCTGGATGAAAAAAAGAGAGAAAGAGAGAAACTTGGATCTGTTAACTTAAGAGCAGATGATGAAACTGAAAAATATAAAACTGAAATAAAAAAAATGGAGCAGGATAGACAAGATCTTGTTACAGCTATATTAAAACTAAAAGAGAGCATAACAGAACTTAATCAAAAAGGTCGAGAAAGATTGTTAGATGCATTTGAGAGAGTGAGTAGAAAATTTAATGAGGTTTACACAAAATTATTTAATGGAGGAAGCGCAAAATTAGAACTAGTGGACTCTGATGACCCACTAGATGCTGGTTTAGAAATGCTAGTCAGTCCTCCAGGAAAAAGACTGCAGTCAATTACTTTGCTTTCTGGAGGAGAACAAGCTTTGACAGCATTATCGCTAATATTTGCAGTATTTCTTACCAACCCATCCCCTATTTGTGTACTAGACGAGGTCGATGCACCACTAGATGATGCTAATGTAACAAGATTTTGTAATCTATTAAATGAACTAACAAAGATCACTTCTACACGATTTATAATAGTGACCCATCACGCACTAACTATGTCAAAAATGGATAGATTATACGGGGTTACAATGCCAGAGAAAGGAATAAGTCAACTAGTTGCTGTTGATCTTCAAAAAGCTGAGAGCATGGTAGCTTAGGCTAATGGAAGAGGAAGATTTTAAAACTCGCCTTAAAAGTGCAAAAAATAAAGCAAAATCCAAATATTCTGAGAATAAAGAGCCCTCAACATCGGGAATGGGTCATGCTTTTAAAATGAGTACAGAATTGGTTGCTGCAGTAGCTGTTGGGACAATTATTGGGTTTATTTTAGACAATTGGTTTGGTACTAAGCCTTGGTTAATTTTAATATTTTTTTTTGTAGGTGTGATTGCAGGAATAATGAATGTGATTAAATCAGCAAAAAGAATGCAACAAAAATAATAGAATATAATGGCATCAAATCCAATGTACCAGTTCAATGTTTATCGGATTGGTCCGGAAATAAAGTTAGGCGCAGTTGACATTTCTTTTACTAATGCAAGCTTGTTTATGGTCATTAGTTCTTTAGCTATTTTAATAATTTTTAATCTAGGAGCAAAGAAAAAAACTCTAATACCTGATAAACTACAATTACTGTCAGAATTAAGTTATTCCTTTGTAGCCAAAATGATTAGTGACACAGCAGGATCAAAAGCAAAACCGTACTTTTCATTTATTTTCTCACTTTTTATGTTTGTGCTTTTTTGTAACATGTTTGGAATGATACCTTACGCATTTACAGTGACTAGCCATATTATAGTTACATTTGTGTTGGCAGCATTTATTTTCATTGGAGTTACAATAATTGGGTTCATGAAACATGGATTGGGGTATTTAAAATTGTTTGTTCCAAGTGGAGTTCCAATGGTTCTACTTCCACTAATAGTTGTTATTGAAATTATTTCGTATTTAAGTAGACCAATTAGTTTATCAGTAAGATTATTTGCTAATATGATGGCTGGTCACACGATGATGAAGGTATTTGGAGGCTTTGTTATAAGCTTAGGAATTGTAGGTGGATGGCTTCCACTTAGTTTTTCGGTTGCACTTACTGGTTTGGAGATACTAGTTGCTTTTCTTCAAGCATATGTATTTGCAATTTTAACATGCATTTATTTAAATGATGCATTAAATCTACACCATTAATAAAAAAAAGGAGGAAAAATGGAATTAGAAGCAGCAAAAATGATAGGAGCAGGTTTGGCAGCTATAGCACTAGCAGGTGCAGGAGTTGGTATAGGAATTATCTTTGGTAATTACTTATCTGGTGCTATGAGAAATCCATCTGCAGCTCAAAAACAATTCCCTAACTTGTTATTAGGATTTGCTTTAGCTGAAGCAACAGGATTGTTTGGCCTAGTAGTAGCGTTGATTATTTTATTTGCATTTTAGTTAATGTTAAAAAAAATAGTTTTTTTATTATTTGTTTCATGCTTTGCATGTTTTAATACAGTATCTGCCGCTGAAAGTGGTGGTATGCCTCAACTTAATCCAGAGTTTTGGATTTCTCAAATCTTCTGGCTTATCATCACGTTTGGAATACTTTTTATTATTTTGACGAAAGTTATATTGCCTAAGATTAGCGATAATTTAGAAACTAGAAAATCTCAAATACTTGAAAATATTGAGACCGCAGATAAGCAAAAAGAAGAAAGTCAAAAAAAAATTGACGAATATGAAAAGATTATTTTAGACAGCAAACTTAAAGCTAAAAGTTACTTTAATGAAGCTAGAGAAAAGATTTTGGATGATATTAATAAAAAAAGAGCTGCATTAGAGAAAGATCTTGATGAAGAAATAAGTGAAGTAGAAAAGGAATTGTCTGATCTAAAGCAGAAATCAGGGGAAAAAATAAATAAAATAGCAGCTGAAACATCAGCTGAGTTAATAAAAGAGCTAATTGGTGAAGAAGTAAATAGTAGCAGCATAGCAGCGATTGTAGAAGACCAATCAAAAATAAACAGAGAGAGAAAAGATGTTTGATGCAACTTTTTGGGTAGCAATATCGTTTTTTATTTTTATAGGTCTATTGGTATATTTTAAAATACCTCAGAATATAAACAATCTCCTAACAAAAATGATAGGAGATATAAAAAAAGAAATCGATGAAAGTGAAAAGTTAAGAGTTGAGTCAAAAAAACTTTTAGATGAAGCTCAAACTAAACTTAATTCTGTTGAAGGGGAGTCCAAAAAAATCCTTGATCAAGCTAAAACTGAGTCTGAGCAACTTGTTATAGGTATGAATGAAAAATTTCATAAATCTTCTGAAATAAAGAAGAATTTAACTCAAACAAAAATTAATCAGATGAAAGAGGCAGCAATTAAAGAAATCAAAGATAATTCTGTAAAAATTGCCCTAGAGTCTGTAAAAAAAATAATAACAACTACAGTTGATAAATCTAAACTAGATAATCTTTTTGAAAAGAATCTTGAAGAGGCAAAGACTGAATTAAAAAAAATTAATTCATAACTTAATTACGTTACATTTTCTTAAAATAATATAAAATCCAAATTATGAATTCGATTGTAATAGGATCAGGTTTTGGTGGTATGGCTGCAGCATTAAGGTTAAAAGCTAAGGGCCATAATGTAACCTTGGTTGAAAAACATGAAGATTTAGGCGGACGAGCAAGAGTTTTTAAAAAAAATGGATTTACATTTGATGGTGGTCCAACCGTGATAACAGCACCCTACTTAATTGATGAATTATTTCAGCTTTTTAATAAAAATTCTAAAGATTATTTAGAAATTAAATCTTTAAAAACTTGGTATCAATTTGTTTTTGAAGATGGTTTTAAGTTTGACTATTCTGGTGATGAAGAAGAAATGGTTAATCAAATAAAAAAGATTAACGAAAAAGATGTAAACGGATATAAAAATTTAGTTAATTTTACAAAAAAGATTTTTGATAAAGGTTTTACTGAACTATCAGATGTCCCATTTGATAAACCCTCTTTTATGTTAAAGCAAATACCCTCTTTATTTAATCTAAAGAGTTATAAATCTGTTTATGGTTTGGTTTCCTCATATATAGAAGATGAAAAATTAAGAAGATTACTTAGTATGCATCCTCTATTGGTAGGTGGTAATCCTTTCACAACAACATCAATATATGGATTAATTTTATATTTAGAAAAAAAATGGGGAATTCACTATTCAATGGGTGGCACTGGTCAAATAATAAATGGTATGGAAAAACTAATGAATGAAGAAAATATAAAAATATTAAAAGGTTGCGAAGTAAATAAAATCATATCAAATAAAAATAAAATAACTGGGGTTGAACTAAATAATGGAGATAGAATAGAAGCAGATAATGTTATTTGTAACGCCGATCCACCTGCAGTTTACTCAAAATTAGCAAACACAAATAGTAGTAATTCTATTTTTAATTGGAAAATGAAAAGAATGGAATATTCAATGGGTTTGTTTGTTTATTATTTTGGAACCAAAAAAGTTTACGATGATGTTGAACATCATACAATCAAATTTGGAGATAAGTACAAGGAACACTTGGAAGATATTTTTAACAATAAAAAATTAAATGACGATATTAGTTACTATTTACATAGACCGACAGCTACAGATAAATCGATGGCGCCTGATAATCATGATTGTTTTTATGTGTTGGTACCAGTTCCTAATAACCAATCTGGTATAGACTGGTCTATTGAGGGAGGTAAAATGAAAAACCTAGTTATTAAAAAAATGGAGGAAAGTTTACTACCTAATCTAAGTGAAAATATTGTTGAGGATTTTTACTTAACTCCTGATTATTTTGAGAAAGAGTTAAATACAAAATATGGCTCAGGTTTTTCTATTCAACCAAAATTTACTCAATCAGCTTATTTTAGATTTCATAATAAATCAGAGATTTTTGATGGTTTATATTTTGTTGGAGCAGGTACTCACCCTGGAGCAGGTGTGCCAGGAGTACTATCTTCAGCAAAAGTCTTAGACAAAATTTTGTAATGGAGAAAAAGAGTTTTCTATCAATATACGCAAAATCATTTAACTGGGCTGGTTTTTTTCTTCCGAATGAAACTTATTTGAAATGTTCTAATTTATACGATTTTTGCAGAACTTTAGACAATATAGCAGACGACGAAGGTATAATTGATGTTAAGTTAAGAAGATTTTTAAACTTCAAAAATAATTTTATCAATAAAGAATTTCAGAACCATATAATTAAAAATATGTGGGTATTAATGGATGAATATAATATTTCCACAAAAATTGTAGAAGACTTATTCGATGGTGTGGAGTCTGATATTCAAAATGAAGTAAGATTAAGTTCAAAAAAGGAATTATTAATTTATTCATATAGAGTAGCGGGAACTGTTGGATTAATGATGGCAAAAATTCTAAATGTTACAGATTCTAGCTCTCTTAAATCAGCTATAGATTTAGGTATAGCAATGCAGCTTACAAATATTTCTAGAGATGTAATAGAAGATTCTAAAAATAAAAGGTTTTATATAAAACATAATTTTGAAGCCATAAAAGAAACATTGGCAACTGCAGATTTATTTTATGATAGTAGCTTTTCTTCAATAAAGGATATTCCATTTAGTCTTAGATTCTCAATTTTGGTTGCAAGAAGAGTTTATAGGCAGATAGGTAGAAATATTATTAAAAAGCAAACAATTCAAAATTATAACCAATCAGGTAAAATTTTTGTTAGTAATAGTGGCAAAATATTTCAAACAATATTATCTATATATGACTTGCTTAAACTATCATTGATTAAAAACCATAATCATCTTAGAGATAAAGAACACGAATTAATTAATGAAAAAATAAATTTAAATGAAAGATTTTGATTTTGTAATAATTGGTGGAGGTTGTGCAGGATTATCTTTAGCTTATGAGCTGGAAATAAAAGACAAATTAAAAAATAAAACTTTAGCAATTATTGAGCCTAGAGACGAATACCAAAAAGATAAAACATGGTCCTTCTGGAAAACATACTCGCATAATTTTGATGATTGTGTAAAAAAGAACTGGAAACATTTTTCTATAAATATACCGCACAAAACTAAACATCTAGAGTGTGATGGTTACCCATATCAAACCATAGATAGCGGGTTATTTTATGAAAAGATAAATAATAAATTAAAAGAAAATAAGAATATTTATTTTTATAAAAATGAAGAGAATATAAATTTAGATAATTCGTTAGTTTTTAATAGTGTTCCAAATTTAAAAAATCAAAATTATGGCCTCTGGCAACATTTCTGTGGCGTTGAAATAGAAACAAAAAAAGATTTTTTTGACGAAGAAATTATAAATTTAATGGACTTTGACTGTGAACAAAGAGGAAGTGTTCACTTTTTTTATACTCTTCCGTACTCAAAAAAAACAGCATTAATTGAAACTACTTGGCTATCTGAGATGAGGGATAACTCTCAAAAGGATTATGATAAGCAAATTAAAGAATATATTGAAAACAATTTAAACTTAAAAGATTATAAGATTACTTATAAAGAGGAAGGTGCAATACCCCTATTTTATCCTTTTAATCAAA
>CABYCO010000002.1 GCA_902517495.1 uncultured Pelagibacteraceae bacterium
AACAGGAACAAAAAAAAATCATATAATCAATAAGAGAGTTATATATATAAATAATAATACAAAAAATATTTCAAAAATTTTAAATAAAAGAAAAAAAAGAATACACTCTGTGTTTCATTTTGGTGAATTTTCAAGAATATATCAAAGTTTTAAAAATTTAAATAACTGTGTAGATTCTAACTCAACTGGATCATTCGAAGTTTTTAATTTTTGTTTAAAAAATAAAATAAAATTAGTTTACTCTGCTACTTCAGCGACTCTTGGAAACAATGGGGATGATACAAATTTATCTCCTTATGCTTTTACAAAAGGGAAAAATTTAGAACTCTTAGAAAATTTAAAAAAATGGTATAAATTAAATTGTGAAATTATATATTTTTATAATGTTTATGGACCAAATCAAATTTTAAAAGGAAGTATGGCTGCAGTTATTGGAATTTTTGAGGATAACTATAAAAAAAATAAACCTTTACCTATAGTAAAACCTGGCAATCAATCCAGAAGGTTTACGCATATAAGTGATACCATTAGAGTGTGTATTGAAGCGTGGAAAAAAAATAAATCAAAACATTACAGCATTTCTCATAAAGAAAGTTATACCATTAAAAATGTAGCAAAAATGTTTGATTGTAAGGTCAAATTTCTTCCTCCAAGAGCAGGTGAGAGGTATGCATCAGCTCTAACTGATATTAATCAATCAAATCTTATACAAAAAAGATTTGGTAAAATCTCATTAAAGAATTATATCAAAGAGTTCAAAAAAACTGTCAAATTAAATAATAAATAGGTAAATATTAAGTATTTTCATATTTTTAATAAATTTGATTTACAAATATTATAATTTAAGTATAAAAACTCTGCCTGGTAATTATTGCGTAAGGGCAATACCCGATCCCATCCCGAACTCGGAAGTCAAGCCTTACTGCGCCGATGGTACTTTGTCTTAAGACATGGAAGAGTAGGACATTGCCAGGCTATTAATTATGAAAATTGCAAGTTCACTTAAATCACTCAAAAAAAGAGATCTTAACTCTAAGTTAGTTAGAAGAAGAGGAAGAGTTTACATAATTAACAAAAAAAATCCAAAATTTAAAGCAAGACAAAAATAACCAAAAATAAATTAAATGATTATTGCGTCTTTTTCAGAAAACAAGGATATTGAGAAAAGAATTGCAATTACACCAGAAATTGCAAAAAAATATATTGAAGTAGGTTTTGATGTCATGTTATCAAAGAATTATGGAAATCATTTAGGTTTTCAGGATCAAGACTTTTCAGAGTTAGGAGTGAAAATCTGCGATAAAGATAATGAAATTTTTAATAAGGCAGATATTATTTTACAATTAGGTTTATTATCAGATGAAAAATGTTCTTTAATTAAATACAACCAAATATTAGTAGGCGTTTTAAATCCCTATGCAAATAAAGATAAGTTAGATAACTTAGTCAAAAAAAAAATTAAAGCATTTTCTTTAGAATTACTTCCTAGAATCACGAGAGCTCAATCAATGGATATACTTTCTTCGCAAGCTAATCTAGCTGGCTATAAAGCAGTGGTAGAGTCGTTTGCTAATTTTGAAAAAGCAATACCTATGATGATGACAGCTGCAGGAACAATACCTGCTGCTAAAGTCTTAGTTGTTGGTGCTGGTGTAGCTGGACTACAAGCGATTGCAACTGCAAAAAGAATGGGTGCGATTGTTTTTGCTACAGATGTAAGAATGGCTTCTAAAGAACAAGTTGAAAGTCTAGGTGGAAAATTTTTAACTGTTGAAGGTGCTGAAAATCTTGAAACAGAAGGAGGTTATGCCAAAGAAGCATCTGAAGAGTTTAAAAAAAAACAAGAAGATTTGTTGTCTGAAACTTTAAAAAAAATTGATATTGTTATTTGCACAGCTCTAATTCCAGGAAAAAAGGCTCCAGTTATCATTAAAGAGAAAATGATGAAAAATATGCAACCCGGGACTGTCATCTATGATTTGGCTGCTATTCAGGGAGGTAATACAGCATACACACAGGTCGATAGTATTGTTGAAAAAGAGGGTGTAAAAATTATGGGGGAAACAAATATTCTTAACAAATTACCTATTTCAGCCTCTAGTCTTTATGCAAAAAACGTCTTTAATTTTATTTTAAATTTATTTGATAAAGAAAAAAACGAAATTAATATAAATTTAAAAGATGAAATTATTGAAAAAACACTAATAAAATAAAAATTATGGAAATTGACCCTTTAATATTTAGATTAAGCATATTTATTCTATCAATATTTGTTGGTTACTATGTTGTTTGGAGTGTAACCCCATCTTTGCATACTCCTTTAATGTCAGTAACTAATGCAATATCCTCTGTAATTATAGTTGGAGCAATCATTGCAGGACTGTCTGGCAATAGTAATAATATTTTTAATACTTCAAGTATTTTCGGATTTTTAGCAATTTCATTAGCAGCAATAAATATTTTTGGTGGTTTTCTTGTAACCCAAAGAATGTTGGCAATGTACAAAAAAAAGAAAAAGGAGACTAAGAAGTGATTTCTCCAAATTTATCAGCAATTTTTTATTTGATTTCTGGTGTTCTTTTCATTTTAGCACTAAGGGGGCTTTCTTCTCCTGAAACTTCCAGACAAGGAAATTTATTGGGAATTTGTGGGATGATCATTGCAATAACTGTTACTTTTCTTTCAATAGGAAATTTTTCGAGTGGAATTATCTATGTGATAATTTTTCTTTTAATTGGTGGTTTGATTGGCGCATTTATTGCCTATAGAATTCCGATGACTGCTATGCCTGAATTAGTTGCAGGCTTCCATAGTCTCGTTGGATTAGCAGCTGTGTTTGTCGCTATCTCAGCTTTTTTAAATCCTGCTGCATTTAATTTAGGATCGCCCGGAAACATAAAAATTGGAAGTTTAATAGAAATGTCAATTGGGGCATCAGTAGGTGCTATAACTTTCTCAGGCTCAATTATTGCATTTTTAAAACTTCAAGGAATTATGTCAGGTTCACCAATAACATTTAAAGGCCAACATCCACTAAACGCAATAATTTTAGCTTCAATAATAGTCTTAATATTTTTACTTTGTTCAACTCAATCTAACAGTCTTTTTTGGATGTTACTCGCAGTATCTTTTTTAATAGGTTTTTTATTGATTATTCCAATCGGTGGTGCAGATATGCCAGTAGTTATTTCTATGCTAAATTCATACTCTGGTTGGGCAGCTGCGGGAATTGGATTTACTTTAGAAAATACAGCTTTAATTATTACTGGTGCATTAGTAGGTTCATCAGGTGCAATATTATCCTATATAATGTGTAAAGGAATGAATCGTTCATTCTTTAACGTAATTCTAGGTGGATTTGGAGCTACAGAACAATCTTCTGAAAATCAAAATAAAGAGCAGAGACCAGTAAAGAGTGGTAATGCAGATGATGCGGCTTTTTTAATGAAAAATGCTTCATCAGTTATAATTGTGCCAGGATATGGAATGGCTGTAGCGCAAGCCCAACATGCACTTAGAGAGATGGTAGATACTTTAAAAAAAAATGATATAAAAGTTTCTTATGCAATTCATCCTGTAGCGGGAAGAATGCCAGGCCATATGAATGTTTTATTAGCAGAAGCAAATGTTCCATATGACGAGGTATATGAATTAGAGGAAATAAATAGTGATTTTGCAAATGCGGATGTTGCATTTGTAATTGGAGCAAACGACGTAACAAACCCAGTTGCTAAAACTGATCCTCAAAGTCCTATTTATGGCATGCCTGTTCTTGATGTCGAAAAGTGTAAATCAGTTTTATTTGTTAAAAGAAGCCTTTCTCCAGGTTATGCAGGAATTGATAATGACTTATTTTATAAAGAAAATACATTAATGTTGTTTGCAGATGCAAAAAAAATGACTGAGGAAATTACCAAGAATTTATAGTAATTATCAAAATTAATTTATTTGATTAATTGGTTGCGGGGGACGGATTTGAACCGCCGACCTCAAGGTTATGAGCCTTGCGAGCTACCAGGCTGCTCCACCCCGCGGTATTTAAATTCTATTTTTGAGCTTATTAAGTTTTTTTACTCTTTTAATATTTTCCTGAAGTAACCTTTTTTTCTTTTCAGATGGTTTCTCGTATGTATTTTTAAGCTTTATAATCTTAAAAAAACCATCTCTTTGAAGTTTTCTTTTTAAAACCCTTAAAGCTTGCTCTATATTATTATCTTTTACTTCTATTTTAATAACTACCTCCAGAAAGGGGACTAACTAACACTTTATATTTAGTTTGTCTATTATATTTAAAGTTCGAATTTTTCATTATTTTGAATTCAATTTTTCTTCTTTTTTTCTCTCTCTTGATATTCTTCTAACTGCCTTTTCTAAAGCATCTGCTAAATCTTTTTGCGTAAATAATCCCATTGCAACAGGATCTTTAGCATTTAAATTATTAAAATTCCAATAGCTTTTATTTCTTATTGCAGTGGCTGAATTTTTTGTAATGCCCACTAATTTTGCTATTTGTGAGTCTTTTAGACTTGGGTGTTGTTTGATTAGCCACAAAGCGGAGTCTGGTTTATCTTGACGTTTAGAAAGTGGAATATACTTTTTAGATTTTTTTTCTTCACTTTCAATTTCAATATCATTCACTTTTAATATTAATGGTCTAAGAGGATCATTTGAAGACAGCTCCACTTCTTCTTTAGTTAATTGTCCAGCTATAATCGGATTATAACCAACAATTCCTTTTGCAACTTCTCCGTCGGCAATTCCCTGGATTTCAACTTCATGTAGTTTGCAAAAATCTGCAATCTGGCTAAAAGTTAATGATGTATTCTCTACTAACCAAACAGCTGTAGCCATTGGCATTAATGGTGCGTTGTTCATTATTTATTTTCAGATCTAAAATTTTGAAATTTCTTGTTAAATTTGCTTACTCTACCTTTGTCCATTAACTTTTGCTTTCCTCCAGTCCAAGCAGCATGAGATTTTGGATCAATTTCAAGCTTCAATGTTTCCCCTTCCGATCCCCATGTTGATCTTGTTTCGAATTGTGTACCATCTGTCATTTCGACAGTTATTTTATGGTAGTTAGGATGTAAGTTTTTTTTCATAGCCGGTTTTATAACAAAAAGTCTACTAAAAACAATTAAAAGTTATCAAGTTTTTTCATCATTTTTGAATAAATAACATTGCTAGCAGCTCTAATATCTATGTTATTATAATCATATTTAGAAATATCATTTATAGTACCTCCTGCTTCCTCAACAATTAACGCTCCAGCCGCCACATCCCATAAGTTAATTTTATTATGAAAAAACCCATCTAATCTTCCAGAACCAACATAAGCCAAATCAAGAGCTGCACATCCAGAGCTTCGCATATTTAAACTAGGATATATCTTTTTTAGACCATCTTGGTCAGATGAAAATAAACATTCTTCGATAATACTTTTATTAGATACTCTTATTCTATGATTATTATAAAAGGCCCCATTATTTTTTTCTGCAAAAAAAATTTCATTTTTTATTGGATCATGTATCAGACCTGATTTTAACTCATTATCTATTTTTAGAGCTACAGAAATCGCAAAATGAGGAATTCCATGTAAAAAATTAGTTGTTCCATCTATTGGATCAATGATCCAAAGTTTATCTTTGTCATTATTTTCAATTTTTCCACTTTCTTCAGTTAAAAAAGAATAACTTTTTTTTGCTTTAGTCAATTCTTGAATTAAAATTTCCTCAACTTTTCTGTCAGTTTTCGTTACAAAGTCTCTTGGTCCTTTTTTTGCGACTTGCAAATTTTCAATTTCACCGAAGTCTCTGATAATTGCTTTAGAAGCTTTTTCACAAGCTTTAATCATAATATTTAGGATAGGAGAGATAGAATTCATTAATTAATTTTTTTAATATATTCTAGTGTTCTAGTATCTATAATAATTTCATCATCAGGCTCTACAAATGGAGGGACCTGCACTTTTATTCCATTATCCAGAATAGCAGGTTTGTATGAAGAAGAAACTGTTTGACCTTTCAGAGCAGCATCAGTACTAGAAATTTTACAATTTACTTGATTTGGAAGTTCAATTGAAATGGGACCGTCATTAAAAAAACTAAGTGTTACCTCAAGATTTTCAGTTAATAGTTTACCTTTTTCACCAACAATATCTTTTTTAACCTCTGTTTGTTCAAATGTTTTAGGATTCATAAAAAAATAATTATTTTCATCTGAATAAAGATAGTTAAAATTTATTTCCTCTAACGACGCTTTTTCTACAGACTCGCTAGATCTAAATCTTTCATTGAGTTTTGTATTTTTTCCAACACTTTTCATTTCTACTTGAGCAAAGGCACCTCCTTTGCCAGGTTTTACATGTTGAGTTTTGAGAACTTGCCATAAATCATTTTTATAATCTAAAAGCATCCCAACTCTAATTTCTCCTGCGTTAATTTTCATTTTAATAATTCAATTGCTTTTTTTGGTTTGTATTTTTTATTATTCCAAATGTAGCCTGAGATAGCTAAAAAATTAGCTTTATTCAATAACAGATTTCTGTAATTCTCAGAGTTCACACCACCTATTGCAACTATAGGAATATTTGTTAACTTTTTTACTTCTGTTAAAATTTTTGTATTAGCACGAAATTTTATTTTCTTAGTTTTTGTTGAATAAAATGCCCCAAAAGCCAAATAGTCTGCTTTCAATTTAATAGCTTTCTTTGCCAATGTTAGAGAATTATGACAAGTAATACCTATAATCTTATTTCCAATTATTTTACGTGCTTTTCGAAAAATCATATCTTTTTGACCTAAATGACAACCGTCTGCATTAAGTTTTTTTGCTAACCAAGGATCATCATTTACTAGAAATTTTACCTTTTTAGCTCTACATAATTTTTTTAGTTTCTTTCCAATAAAAATTTTTCGATTTAATGAGTATTTTTTGAGTCTCATTTGAAAAAAACTTACTTTATTTGAATTTAACACAGATTTAAGATCTTTGTAGAAGTCTTTGGTTATTTTATTTGGAGAAATAAGATAAATAAATCTTTTTTTATTTATTTTCAAGTTCTACAGACCATTTCCCTTTAGAAGCCAAAGAACACATTCTAGCTCTATGATTAAAAGTATTTTGAGTTGCCTCTTTATTTTTTATATCTTTTGACCATTGCCTAAGAGCACTATGCTGAAGAGCTCTTCCGTAAGAGTATGTCATTATAAAATTTGTATTATTATTTTTATTAATTAAATTTAAATTTTCTGTTGCTTCTATTTCTGATTGACCTCCAGACAAAAATGCAACTCCTGGTACTTCACTAGGTACTGACTTTTTAAGACATTCAAGTGTTTTTTCTGAAACTTCCTCATTAGAGATTTGATGTTTAGACTTGTTTCCAGCTAAAATCATATTTGGTTTTAATATAATTCCAGAAAGATCAATTTTATGTAAAATTAATTCCTCAAAACATTTTTGAATTACTTCTGATGTTTTGTTTAAACAGATTTCTGCAGAATGGTCCCCATCCATTAATACTTCTGGTTCTACTATTGGAACCATTCTACTTTCTTGAACTAGGGCAGAGTATCTCGCAAGAGCATGAGCATTACTATGTATTGCTAGTTTACTAGGATATTCCTTGCTTATGGTATACACACCTCTCCATTTTGTAAATCGTGCTCCAAGTTTATAATATTTATTTAATCTTTCCCTAAGCCCATCTAGTCCTTCCGTAATTTTTTCTTCAGAGGATTTTGCCAAATCTTTAGCACCTGTATCAACTTTTATTCCAGGTATAGCTCCTGAGGAAGAAATCAAATCTGGGATTGAATTTCCGTAATTTGTTTTTTGATTTATTGTTTCATCGTATAGAATAACACCACCTATACAATCTTTCATACTATCTGATGAAAAGAGAGTTTCTCTAAATAAAAGTCTATTTTCTGGGGACGAAGTTATATTTACGGAGGCAAGCCTTTTCGTCATAGTTCCATTGCTTTCATCTGCTGCAAGAATACCTTTGCCATTAGAAATTATTTTAAGTACGATTTTATTAAGTTCTGTCATATCAATTTAAAGCAATTATACCAGGAAGGTTTTTACCTTCAAGATATTCTAAAAAAGCGCCACCTGCAGTTGAAACAAAATTAAAATTATTTATTACATTTAAATTATTTAATAACGAAACGGTATCGCCACCACCTATAACTGAAAAAATTTTGTTCATTTTATTATTTTCAATTATTTTGTTTGCTATCTCAATACTTCCATCAGCAAAATTTGGATTTTCAAAATATCCAGCTGGTCCGTTCCATAATATAGTTTTACTATTATCTATAATTTTTTTAATTTTATTTATAGTTTTTGGCCCGATATCTAAAATCATTTCATTAGACTTTACTTGATCCAATTCTTTATTTTGCGATGAACCATTTAAATTTACAGATACAGCTACATCCTCAGGGTAGAGCAATTTGCAGTTTTCTTTTTTTGAAAGTAAGATAATTTCTTCAATTATTTTATTACAATTTTTTTCTTTAATTGATTTTCCAATATTATTTCCAAAATACTCAATAAAATTATTTGCCATACCTCCAACAATAATAATATTGTCAAATTTGGGAATCAAATTTTTTATAATATTTATTTTAGTCGATATTTTAGATCCTCCAATTATGCATGTTATTGGTTTTACAATTTCAGTGGTAATTTTATTTAAAGCTTTGACTTCTTCGTCAAGTTGTAATCCCGAAAAGGATGGTAAAAATCTGCAAATCTGATGAATTGATGCGTGAGATCGATGTGAGCAAGAAAAAGCATCATTAACATAAATATCACCTAGATTTGCTAGATGCTTTGCAAATTTAATGTCATTATTTTCCTCCTCTGAATAAAACCTAATATTTTCTAAAATCAGAATTTCTTCATTGAATTTGTCAAAAAATTCTTTGTTTTGTATTTCATTAATATTTTTTGTTATTAGTCTGACGTTTATATTTAGTTTTTTTTGCAAATCTTTAGCAATTGGTTTTAAAGATAACCAACTTATAATTTTTCCTTTTGGCCTTCCAACATGCGATAAAATTATGACTTTAGTCTTTTGATGAATTAAAAAATTTAATGTAGGTAGAATTTTGTCAATTCTTGTTGCATCAATTATTTTTTCTTTTTTTAGAGGAACGTTTAAGTCTAATCTTAATAATATTTTTTTTTTGTTAAGGTTTTTTTCATAAATTATACTTCTCATTGAGAGTTTTTATACAAAGCTTCAGCTATATCGCACATTCTGTTAGAAAAACCCCATTCGTTATCATACCAAGCAGAGATTTTGCCCATATTTGGCCCAACTACATTTGTTAACGAGGCGTCAACTATTGCAGACGCTGAATGATGATTAAAATCAATAGAAACCAATTTTTCATGTGTAACTTCTAAAATTTTCCTCAATTCATTTTTAGAGGCAAATTCAAATGCATCATTTATTTTTTTTATATTAATTTCATTTTTTGTGCAGAATACTAACTCGACCAGTGAAACATTGGGTGTTGGCACTCTCATTGCAATTCCTTCTAATTTCCCTTTCAAACTTGGTATTATAACACCTATCGCCTTTGATGCTCCTGTTGAGGTTGGTACTATTGATTGACTTGCGGATCTTGCTCGTCTTGGGTCTTTATGAGAATTATCCAAAATTCTTTGATCGCTAGTAAATGCATGGATAGTAGTCATAAAACCTTTTTCAATTTTAAAATTGTTATTAAGTACATTCACAACTGGCGCTAAACAATTTGTTGTACATGAAGCAGCGGAGATTATCTTATCATCTTTTGATAAGGTATTTTCATTTACACCATATACTATCATTTTGTCTGCATTTTTACATGGAGCAGAGACAATTACTTTTTTTGCTCCATTTTTGATATGTGTAAGTAATTTTTCTTTGGAATTAAATTTACCAGTACATTCAAAAACATAGTCAACATCATATTTTTTCCAATCAATATTTTCGAGTTTAGACTCTTGTGAGAAAGTGACTTTATTTTGATTGATTATTAATTCATTTTCAGCATATTTTAAATCTGCATTAAATTTTCCATGTACAGAGTCATATTTTATTAATTTATAAGTAGCTTCTGCATTTGATCTGTTATTTATATGATTAATTTTTAAACTTTTGTTTTTAGACTCGATAATTGATCTAATTACCATACGACCAATTCTACCCATTCCATTAATTCCAATTTTAATTGTCATTTCTAGTTTTTTATTAATTTCTTAATTTTATAAGTAATATTTGAAGATATTAATCCAAAAAATTTATAAATATCTTTATATGGAGCACTTTTCCCAAATACATCAATTCCAAAAGTCATTCCAAAATCTCCTACATACTTTTTCCAACAGTTGCTTGATCCAGCTTCAATAGATACCTTTAGTTTAGTCTCATTTAGAATTTTATCTTTATATCTATTTGATTGTAAGTCAAAAAGCTCCATACACGGTACTGATATAACTTTAGAATAAATCTTGTCTTTGGCTAATTTATGGCTGGTTTCTATTGCCAAGTTTACCTCAGAACCACTAGCTAAAATAGTCAATTTAACTTTTTTGTTTGTTCTTAAAACTTCATACGCTCCAAATGAGCACTTGTTAATTTTAGAATATTTATTTCTAATAGGATTAAGGTTTTGTCTTGTTAAAGATATAATGCATGGTGTTTTGAAACTCTTAAGAGCATGCTCCCAACATTCAATAGTTTCCAATCTGTCTGCAGGTCTAAAAACATTAAGATTTGGTATTGACCTTAATCCGGATAACTGTTCAATAGGTTGGTGCGTTGGCCCATCCTCTCCAAGTCCAATAGAGTCATGTGTCATTATATATATAACCTGCTGTTTCATCATTGCAGCTAATCTTATTGCTGGTTTGCAATAATCTGAAAAAATTAAAAAAGTTCCTCCGTAAGGTATAAATTTGCTGTGCAAAGCTAATCCATTCATAATCCCACACATAGCATGTTCCCTTACCCCATAATGAATATAATTTCCGTCAAAATTTCCTGGAGCAATTATTTTATGATAATTTGTCTTCGTATTATTTGATCCTGCAAGATCTGCTGATCCACCAATAATTTTAGTACTTTTTTTTACAAGTGAGCTAATAACTGCCTCAGATGATTTTCTTGAAGCTAAGCTTCTAGCATCTTTAAGTGCTTTTTTTTTCTCATTTACGAAAAGCTTTAAAAAATCATTTTTAAAAAATTTATTTATTTTATTTTTTTTCTTACTATAAATTTTGTTCCATTTAGACTCACTTTTTTCTCCCTTTTTTCCAATCTTTCTCCAATTCTTCAATATATTTTTAGGTATTTGAAATGGTTTATAATTCCATCCTAATTCTTTACGCACCAATTCTATTTCCTCAGCCCCCAACGGGCTTCCATGTGAAGAAGCTTTTCCCGATTTATTTGGTGATCCATAACCAATTTTAGTCTTACAAGATATAACAGTTGGTTTTTTTGCATCTTGAACTTTTTTTAAGGCTTTAAATATTTCATTTTCTGAATGACCATTTATTTCAATGTAATCCCAACCATAGCTTTCAAATCTTTTATTAAAATTATCTGAAACTGCTAAGCTCGTTGGCCCATCGATAGATATAGAATTATTATCAAATAACATTATTAAATTTTTAAGTTTAAGATGTCCAGCTAAGCTCATAGCTTCGTGACTTATTCCTTCCATTAAACAACCATCTCCTGCAACTACGTAAGTTTTATGATTTATAATATCTTTTCCAATTTTTTTTTTTAAAATTTCCTCTGCTAGCGCAAAACCAACTGCATTGGAGATACCTTGACCTAATGGACCTGTAGTTGTTTCAATACCTGAGTTTTGAATGTACTCAGGATGACCTGCACAAATAGAGTCAATTTGTCTAAAATTCTTAATATCATTTAATTTAATACTTTTGTAACCTGTTAAATAAAGTAAAGAGTAAAGCAACATAGATCCATGGCCAGCAGATAAAACGAATCTATCTCTATTAATCCAGCTAGGATTTTTTGGATTAAATTTTAGAAAATATTTGAAAAGTATTGTAGATACATCAGCCATACCCATTGGCATACCGGGGTGTCCAGAATTAGCTTTTTGCACGGCATCCATTGAAAGAGCACGAATAGAGTTAGACAAGATCTTATTTAATTTTTTCAAAATTTATCCTTTGTAGACTTAGGTGAATCAATTTATTAATATAGATATATATATGAATTCAATTAGTGAAAAAGAAAAAAAACTATTAGAAACTTTAGATAAATTAATAAATCTAGAAACTATAAAACCACATAAAATTTCAGAATTAGAAAATCTAGCAAGCCAAAAAAATCAATTAGAAATTGAAAAAAAAGACATAGAGAAAAGGTACAGTACACTTCAGCAAGAAAATCAGATACTTAAACAAAAATTTGACGATTTTAAAAAAAGGGAAATTGAGGAAAAAAAAAAAGAAGATCAATTTTCAGAAAAAATAGATGAATTAAACCAAGAAACAGATAATTTGATGGAAGAAATTGATAAATGGCAAATGTAAATATCAAATTTAATGGAAAAGAATTTTTATTATCTTGTGAGGATGGTCAAGAAGAGCATTTAGAGGAATTAGCTTTTTATTTAAACGAAAAGTTTAGCAACCTTAAAAATTCTTTAGGTAATATAGGAGAAAGTAAGCTTTTACTCATAGCATCTATTTCTGTTTTAGATGAATATTACGAAACAAAAAAAAAAATCGATTTACAAAAAAATGAAATAAAAATAATTACTGAGAAATTTAAAGAGCTTAAATCATTAGTATATAATTACAGAGATTTAAAAGAAAAGGAGATTTCTGAATTAAGCAAAAACCAGGAAAATTTAAAAAATCAAATCGAAAAAAACCGTAACGACTACGAAACTTTAGTTGATAAGACTACACTTGAGCTCGAAAATTTTATCAAAAGAAATAATCCAGATACTAAGACCCAATAATTAAAGTGTCTAAGGAAAATTTAAGAAAAAAATTAATTAATTTTAGAAAATCTAATTTTAAAGATCAGCGCATAACCTTTATAGAATTTAAAAGAATAATGAAAAAATTAAATTTAAAAAACAATATTACTATTGGTGGTTATTATCCGATTAATAGTGAGATTGGATGTTTAGATATTTTAGAAAAGTTAGAAAAAAATAATTTCAAAATATCATTACCAGTTACCAAAAAAAAAAATAATATGGATTTTTATGAATGGTCTTTTAAAGACTCACTTAAAATAAGTGATCAAGGTATACCTGAGCCTGTTACCAAAAAAAAAGTTTTTCCAGATCTTTTGATTGTTCCTCTGGTGGGCTTTGATAAGAATAAATTCAGATTAGGATATGGAGGTGGATTTTATGATAGATATATATCTAAAATTAAAAATATTAAAAGAATTACAACAGTTGGTTTTGCTTTTTCATTTCAAGAAATTTTTAAAATACCGATCAATCAATTTGATCAAAAACTAGATATTATTTTAACAAATAAAGGAATCGTGAAATGAATATTTTATTTTTAGGAGATATAGTCGGTAACAGTGGTTGTAGTGGAGTTAAAAAATTTTTACCTAATATTATTAAATCAAAAAAAATAAACTTTGTTGTCGTAAATGGCGAGAATGCAGCAAAAGAAGGTGTTGGTATTACTGAGAATATTGTAAATGAATTACTAAGTTGTGGTGTTGATGTAATTACAACTGGAAATCATGTTTGGGATCAGAAAGAAACATTTGAATTTATTAAAAACCAAAAAAGGTTATTGAGACCATTGAATTTATCAAATGATGCTCCAGGCAATGGGTTTGGTATTTATGATACTATTGGTGGTTATAAAGTCGGTGTATTAAATTTAATGGGAAATGTTTTTATGAAAAAGTGTGACGATGTTTTTTTAAAGAGTAAAGAATTTTTAGATAAAAATATGCAAAAAGAAAAATATGACTTTCTCATAGTTGACTTTCATGGAGAAATAACAAGTGAAAAAATGGCTATTGGCCATGTATTTGATGGTCATGCTACGCTTGTCGTAGGTACCCATACCCATGTGCCCACAAATGATGGAAGAGTTCTAAATAAAGGAACTGCATATTTAACAGATGCAGGAATGTGCGGTGATTATAATTCAGTAATTGGGATGAATACTGAAAATTCTATTAACAGGTTTTATAAAAGAGACTCTATCAAACATTTTCCTGCAGAGGGAGAGGCTTCACTTTGTGGGGCAATTATTGAAGCTGATCCAAAAAATGGTTTGGCTTCAAATATTAGTCAGTTTATATTTGGTGGTCAACTTCAGAGAGATAATTAAATCATGGCAGGTCATTCTCATTGGGCAGGTATCAAACATAAAAAAGGAAAGGCAGATAAACAACGATCTGCTATGTTTTCAAAACTATCTAGGGAAATTACTGTAGCCGCAAAACTTGGAGATAAAAATCCAGACATGAATTCAAGATTAAGATCTGCAATCCAGGCCGCTAGATCAGCAAACATGCCTAAAGACAATATTGAAAGAGCTATAGATAAATCATCAATAGCGGCGGACTCTAATTTTGAAAATATTAGATATGAAGGGTTTGGACCTGCAAAAACAGCAACAGTAGTCGTCACTTTAACAGACAATAAAAATAGAACTGCCTCAAATATTAGAACAATTTTCCAAAAACATGGTGGAGGACTTGGCACACAAGGATCTGCATCTCATAATTTTCTTCAACTTGGAGTTATAAAAATTAATAAGCAAGAAATCGATGAAGAAAAAGTTTTCAACATAGCGACTGATGCCGGAGCTATTGATTGTATATTTTATGATGACTATTACGAAATTCACTCAAATAAAGATGAGATATATGATGTAAAAAATATATTAGAAAAAGAAATTTCTAACTTTATATCTACAGAAATTGAATGGGTTCCTATAAATAAAATAAAATTAAATGATGAAGATAAAGAAAAAATGATTAAATTTTTAGAAATTTTAGAAGATGATGACGATGTACAGAATGTTTTTACAAATGCAATATAATTTAATTTCATGTTAATTATTGGAATAGACCCTGGTATATCAGGTGCAATTTGTTTTTTTGAAGATGGAGAAATAAAAGATGTTATTGATATGCCTACAATGGCATCAGGTAATAAAAATAAAAAACAAATTAATGGTAGCCAAATATTTAATGAAATATCTTTAAGAATTCAAAACTACAACAATGAAAATATAAATGTTGTAGTAGAACAAGTTTCAGCTATGCCTGGACAGGGTGTTACTAGTATGTTCAATTTTGGTCAATCATTTGGAGTGATAAAAGGAGTGTGCGCAGCAATGCAATTGCCAATTTATTTTGTAAGACCTGCAAAGTGGAAAAAGCACTTTGATTTAATAAATTCTCAAAAAGATTCGAGTAGAGTAAAGGCAATAGAAATGTTTCCAAAATTTTCCTCCATGTTGTCTCGCAAAAAGGATGCCAATAAAGCTGATGCGATATTAATTGCTAATTATCATCTAAATAATCAAGAAAAATAAACTTAACTTGAGATCAATAGTCAAATTCATGACACATTTTAGTGTGAAATCATTTAAATGGATGCAGATATAACCTCCCAAGCAGTTGGATTAGCCAGCAATACAGATTTTTCAATTTTAAGTTTATTTTTGAGAGCTGATTTTGTAGTCAAATCTGTAATTGTAATTTTAATAGCCAGTTCAGTTTACTCCTGGGCAATAATATTCGATAAAATTTTAATGTTTAAAAGAATTAATAAAGACTCCGAGGATTTTGAGGATAGATTTTGGAAATCAAAGTCAGCAGAGACATTTTATAATAGCTTACCTGCAGCATTAGATAATCCAATGGCTCAATTATTCAAAGATTCAATGCAAGCTGTTATGAAATCAAGGTCAAAAACAAATATAAGCCAAAGACTTGAAAATATATTAGAAGTAAACATAGAAAAGCAAATGAATGTTGTTAATAATAAATTTACTTTTCTAGCAACAGTTGGATCTACTGCTCCTTTTATAGGATTGTTTGGGACAGTCTGGGGAATTATGAATTCTTTTCAATCGATTGCAATATCAAGAAATACTAGTCTAGCCATTGTTGCCCCAGGAATTGCGGAGGCTTTGTTTGCAACTGCCTTAGGTTTGCTAGCAGCAATACCAGCAGTTATTGCATATAACAAATTCGGCAATGATTCTAAAAAATATTCGCAAAAATTAGAAAATTTTTCAAAAAGATTTATTTCAATAATTTAATATGGCATTTAACTTAAAGCGCTCAGAAAGAGAACCGATGAGTGAAATAAATGTAACCCCATTCGTAGATGTAATGCTTGTTCTTTTGATTATTTTTATGGTTACAGCACCTTTGCTTACTGTAGGTGTGCAAGTAGATTTGCCAGAAACTTCAGCTGATACATTGCCAGAAGAAAGCGAACCCCTAACATTAACTATAAATTCGAAAGGTGAAGTTTTTATTCAAGAAACAAAAATTGAATTTGATAATTTAATCAAAAAAATTTTAGCTGTATCTAAAAACAGAACTGACACAAGAATTTATGTAAGAGGTGACAAAACAATTAATTATGGAAGAGTATTAGAAGTAATGGGTAAACTTTCAGGCTCAGGTTTTACTAAAGTTGCCTTAATATCTGAACCATATAAAGAAAGATAAACTTGTTTAGTAAAATTTCATTAAGTAGTATACCAAACGGATTTAATAATTTTTCTTTTGGAATGTTATTTTCTCTTATTTTTCATGGAACAATATTTTTTGCCACTATATTTGCACTTCCGTTTGTTGCCAAAAAACCTCTAGAATTGATGCCAGTTGTATCTGTCGAATTGATACAAATATCCGAGAAAACAAATATTCCTTATGCTCCTAAGGCGGCAAAAATTATTGAAAAGGCAAAAAATGAAAATAAAAAACTTCTTTCAGAACAAGCACCACCAAAGGAAATAAAAAAAGAGGAAAAAAAACAAGTAAAATTTGATAATCAAAAAGATGAAATTGATTTATCAAAATCAAAAAAAGTACCAGTTCCTGAAAAAAAACAAGAAAAAGTTAAACTAGAAAAATCTGAATCTGTTCCACTGCCTGATAAAAAATTAGAAAAAATAGAAACTAAAAAAGAAACTGAACAACAGCCTTCAAAAGAAAATAAAAAAATAGTAGTTGAAAAGGAAAAAAGGAAAAAAATTGAAAAGAAAATTGATAATGACGAAGTTATAAAAGAATTTGCGCAAATAAAAAAACCTTTGAAAGATGAAAAAGCGAAACAAGTGTCTGAGTTCGAAAAAAAAGAAATTGATGTTAACAAAATCAAAGGTTTAATTGCAAAGCAATATGAGAATGTAGGTGAAGTTAAAAAAAAAACTGATGGAATTACACAATCTGAGGACAAGTCTATGAAACTATCTAAATTGAGTGTAACAACTGAATATGCAGTTAGACACCAAATTTATACATGCTGGTCAGTCCCCACTGGACTGCCATATAGTGAAGATCTATTGGTTAGTGTTAAACTAAATTTAGAGAAAAATGGAATTGTAAAAAACTTTGAAATGTTGGATCATGTAAGAATGAATACACCTGGCGAAGGAGCTTTTTATCAAATAGCCCAAAGTGTGATTAGAGCGATTAGACTTTGTAACCCTATAAAAAATCTTCCAACAACAAGTTATGAAAAATGGAAAACAATGATATTAAGATTTAATCCAATAGAAATGATGGGTGGATGAGAAATAAATTTGTATTATTATTTATTTTCTTTCTAATTCTAAAGCCTAGCATATCTTATTCACTTGTTGAAATCGATATAACAAGAGGAAATCTTGATCCTTTACCAATTTCTGTTTCTCCTTTTTTTAGCGATGAGATCTCGAAAGAAATAATCAAAAAAAATTTAGAAATAGATAATTTAGGACTAGAAATTTCAAAAGTAATTGAGAATAATTTAAGGAAAACAGGATTGTTTGATACTCTAGATAAAGAGTCTTTCTTACAAAAGCCAGATATCGCACATTTAAAACCAAGATTTGAAGATTGGGTTTTAATTAAGTCTCAAGTTTTAATCACTGGCAAGGTAACTTCTAAAATCATAAATGAAAAAGATTATATCAGGATTGAATTTAAACTATGGGATGTCTTAGGCGCAAAAATGGTTGATGGATTTTCTTTAACAACTGTCCCAACTAATTGGAGAAGGGTTGGTCATAAAATTTCAGATAAGGTATATGAACGTTTAACTGGAGAAAGTGGTTATTTTGATACTAGAATAATATATGTATCAGAAGAGGGGCCTAAAACTCAAAGAGTAAAAAAATTAGCTATTATGGATCAAGATGGATTTAATACAAAATATTTAACTTTAGGAAATGAATTGGTATTAACTCCGAGATTTAATCCAACAAATCAAATGGTAACCTATCTTTCATACTTTAGAAATATGCCTAGAGTTTATCTTTTGAATATTGAAACAGGAAAGCAAGAAGTTGTGGGAGATTTTCCTGGAATGACATTTGCTCCAAGATTTTCTCCAGATGGAAAAAAAATTATAATGAGTCTAGCAAAAGATGGTAATTCGGAGATATGGGTTAGAAATTTAGAAACAAACATACAAGAAAAATTAACTGATCATCCCTCTATAGATACCTCTCCATCATACTCACCTGATGGCAAATACATTACATTTAATTCTGATAGAAGTGGTTATCAGCAAATTTATGTAATGAGAAGCGATGGATCAAAAGTCAAAAGAATATCATTTGGAAAAGGAATTTATGGTACTCCGGTGTGGTCACCAAGAGGTGATTTAATAGCATTTACAAAGTTACACAAAGGTAAATTTTTTATTGGGGTTATGAGAACAGATGGGTCTGGAGAAAGATTACTTACTGAAAATTTTTATCAAGAGGCTCCCTCATGGTCTCCAAATGGAAGAATAATCATATTCTATAGAGAAACAAAAACAGATGATAAAGGTCAAGGATTTTCAGCAAAATTATGGTCAATTGATTTAACCGGATACAACGAGAGGTTGGTAAAAACTGAGACTGATGCTTCAGACCCATCATGGTCTTCTTTATTGGGAAATTAAAGAAAATATAAGATTCTGTTTAATTTGGTTGATTTTTCTGGACAAAACATCTAATTACATGATTAAGTTCATAATATTCTAGTGAAGGAGCAAAAATGAATCTAAGCAAAATTTTAAAAAATGCATTTCTTATTGTCATATTTGGTTTAATTGTTACTGCGTGTGCAACTAAGAAATCTGTAAAAACAACAACAGAGTCTTCGTCTACTACTAAGGCAGAAGAGACTCAAAAAGCAGATCCAATTGAAAAATTAGATGCGTTAATGCAGGGAGACGTATATATAGGCTCTGATACTGTTGGGGAGCTTGCAAGCGGAGTTCCTGACAGAGTATTCTTTGCAACAAATGAAACAATATTGACTACAGCTTCTAGAGAAACTTTAAGAAAGCAGGCTGCTTGGTTAAGACAGAACTCAGATGTAACCGTCGTGGTCGAAGGCCATGCGGATGAAAGAGGTACAAGAGAATATAACTTAGCATTAGGCGAGAGAAGAGCTAATGCCGCAAAAGACTATTTGATGACTTATGGGGTTTCATCTGATCGAATTAAAGTTTTAAGTTATGGAAAAGAGAGACCTGTAGACTCAGGTTCCAATCCACTATCATGGTCAAAAAATAGAAGATCTGTAACTGTAAAAGCAAATTAAAATTTAATTTAAGAAGACCCTTACTTTAACTTTATCAAAAAAAGTAAGGGTCTTCTTTTTGCCATTATTATAACTACAAATGCTTCTATGAGATCATTAATTAAGTTAATTTTAGTTAACTTTGTTTCATTTTTATTATTTTCAACAAGTATTTCATTTTCTCAGGACCAAGAAGTAGGAGAAATTTTAGAGAATATTCAAAAGGATCTAAGAACTTTAGAAAGAGCAGTTTATTCTCAGTCATTCTCTGAAAATTCTAATACAAATACAACTCAAAAGGCTGCGACAAAGGAGTCTGAGCAGGCTTTAACAAAACATTTACTGAAATTAAGTGAAATAGAAATGCAATTTCAAGAATTAACAAATAAATTTGAGGAAATTAATTTTAAATTAGATAAACTCTCAAGCAAGCTTTCAAAAGTGCAGCAAGATAATCAATTAAGGTTTGAGCAAATTGAACAAAATTCTAATGTAAATACAAATAATAAATCTCTTACTTCATTGACTAAAACCGAGCAAACGTTAACAAATGAGGAAATAACTCAGAAAAAAATACTTCCTGGATCTTCAGAACCACAGTCGCTAGGAGAAATTTCTTATAAAGATATGACCACAAGTGATGACACACAGGTAATAGAGTCTGTAGAACAAACTGAAGCAATAATTTCAGAAGTTTTTAGTGCTGAGGAAAAATTATTACCTGACGCTAGTCCAAAAGATCAATATCAATTTGCAAGAAACTTTTTAAAAGTTGGTGATTATGATAGTGCTGAAAAAGCATTTAGGGAATTTGTATTGATTAATCCTGATAACGAATTATCGGGTAATGCACAATATTGGTATGCAGAAACTTATAGAATAAGACAAATGTATACCGATGCAGCCACTGCATATTTGGAAGGTTATCAAAAGTATCCAAAAAGCAAGATTGCTCCTGAAAATTTATTGAAACTAGGAGTATCATTAGTTCAGATGGGAGAAAAAGATCAAGGATGCTTGATGATTGCTGGAGTTAAAAAACAATATCCTGACGCAACTCAATCTGTACTTCAGAAAGCAAAGTATTATGAAGAAAAAGAATTTGAGTGTAAAAAAGAAAATTCATAATTTTTATTCCAAGAAACTAGATGATCCAAGAATAAAAAGAATTTACTTAAATTTTAAAAAAAAATTATCTGGCCATATTAAAAACAGTTTTTGTGTAGCTGTTTCAGGAGGGACAGATAGCATGGCATTATCATTCTTAGCTAAATGTTATTCTATTGAAAATAACAAGAAATGTTACTTTTTTATCGTAGATCATAAATTGAGAAAAAATTCTACTTTCGAGGCTAATTTAGTAAAAAAAAAACTAAAATTATTTCAAATTTCTAGCAACATACTTACTATCAAAAAAAAAAAAATATCAACAAACATTCAATCCTTCGCAAGAGACAATAGATATAAATTAATTATCAATAAAAGCTTAGATAAAAAAATTGATATGATTTTAACTGGACATCACTCAGATGATTTAATTGAAAACTTTTTCATAAGATTATTAAGAGGTTCTGGGTTAAAAGGTTTGATTTCATTCGATAAGACTAAATCAAAATTTAAGTTTGATGATAAAATTTTCATTCTGAGACCATTACTTGATATAAGTAAAAAAAATCTAGCGTATATTTCAAAAAATACTTTTAATTTTAATGTTAACGATCCTTCTAACTTAAATGATAAGTTTTTAAGAGTTAAAGTAAGGAAACTAATTTCAAATTTAGAGGATGATGGGTTAACACTTGACAAATTCAAATTATCTCTCAAAAATCTTAGTAAAAGTAACTTTGCTATAGATTATTATGTTCAAAAAAATATTAATGATAACTCAAATTATTTAAAATTAACTAAAACAATTATCTTAAAAGATGATTTTCTTAAACAACCTGATGAAATAGTCTTTAGATCATTTTCTGAAGTGATTCAAAAAGTAGGAAAAAGAAATACTTTTGCAAGGGGCGTCAAAGTTGAAAATTTGCTTAAATACTTAATATCTTCTAATAAATATTCAAAAAAAACACTTTCAGGATGTATAATTCAAAAAGTTGAGAATTCAGTCATTATTTTTCCAGAAAAATCGAAGAATTCATCCAAATTGTAACAAATTGACACTTGTTAAATGGATAATAATTCTTAATTTATAGTTATGAATTTCAGAAACCTAGCGATGTGGGCAGTAATAGTTATCCTAACTATTGGTCTTTATAATATGTTTAAAAACCCGCAAGGTTCAGTAAATCAGAAAAATAACATAATATTTTCAGAATTCTTAACGCAAGTAGATAATGGAAGAGTTGTACAAGTAGAAATTCAAGGAAAAAATATTAAGGGTGTAATGTCGAATGGAGAAATGTTTAACACTTATGCTCCTGATGATCCAAATTTAATTCAAAAACTAAGTGACAAAGGAGTAAGTATTTCAGCGAGTCCATTAGAAGAAAAAATGCCTTCACTATTCGGTGTACTTTTATCATGGTTTCCAATGTTACTTTTAATTGCCGTATGGATATTCTTTATGAGACAGATGCAAGGTGGAAAAGGTGGGGCAATGGGCTTTGGAAAATCAAAAGCCAAAATGATGAATGAATTAAAAGGTAAAGTTACATTTAATGATGTGGCTGGGGTAGAGGAAGCAAAGGAGGAAGTTGAGGAAGTAGTTGAATTTTTAAAAGATCCAAAAAAATTTAGTAGACTAGGTGGAAAAATACCTCGTGGGTGTCTTTTAGTTGGACCTCCAGGAACAGGGAAAACTTTACTTGCAAGAGCAATTGCCGGTGAGGCTGGAGTGCCATTCTTTACAATATCAGGTTCAGACTTTGTAGAAATGTTTGTTGGTGTTGGAGCCTCAAGAGTTCGAGATATGTTTGAGCAAGGTAAAAAGCACTCACCATGCATAATATTTATTGACGAGATTGATGCTGTAGGAAGAAGCAGAGGAGCAGGACTAGGTGGTGGAAACGATGAGAGAGAGCAAACACTAAATCAGTTACTTGTGGAGATGGATGGTTTTGACACTAATGAAGGTGTTATAATAATTGCAGCCACTAACAGACCAGATGTACTTGATCCGGCTTTATTACGACCAGGAAGATTTGATAGACAGGTAGTAGTTTCTAACCCCGACTTACTTGGAAGAGAAAAAATATTAAAGGTTCATGCCAAGAAGATATCAATGGCGCCAGATGTAAATTTAAGAACCATAGCAAGAGGAACTCCTGGCTTCTCTGGTGCTGATCTAGCGAATTTAGTAAATGAAGCTGCGTTATTAGCTGCAAGAAAAAATAAAAGAATAGTAACGTATATGGAATTTGAAGAAGCAAAAGATAAGGTAATGATGGGCTCTGAGAGAAGATCAATGGTAATGAGCGAGGAGGAGAAAAAGCTGACTGCTTATCATGAGGCTGGTCATGCCATTGTTACTATAAATGAAAAAGCAGCATATCCTATACATAAAGCAACAATTATTCCTAGAGGTAGAGCATTAGGAATGGTAATGCAACTTCCTGAAAGAGATGAAGTGTCTCAAACCAGAGAACAACTACATGCTCAAATGGCTATAGCAATGGGAGGCAGAGTTGCAGAAGAGATTATATTTGGAGATGATAAAGTTACCACTGGTGCAGCGAGCGACATAGAGCAAGCAACAAAAAGAGCAAGAGCAATGGTAATGAGAGCGGGATTAAGTAAAGAGCTTGGCCCAGTTGCCTACGGTGAAAATGAGGAAGAGGTTTTCCTTGGAAGATCAGTTGCAAGACAACAAAATATGTCTGAAGAAACTGCAAGAAAAGTAGATACTGAAATTAGAAAATTTGTTGATCAAGGCTATGATAGAGCGAAAAAAGTTTTAACTGATAAAATTGATGATTTACACAAATTAGCTAAAGCTTTACTTACTTATGAAACATTATCTGGAGCTGAAATAGAGGATATAGTTAATAAAAATATATACCCAAAAAATAAAGAAGATTTAAAGATTGAGGAAGATGACCAAGGTTCAGCTTTAGGATCAATTGGTCTGAAACCAAAGATTGTTCATTAAAATTTAATGCAAAAATATTACACAAGAGCGTGTAATTTTTATCATAATAATACATCTATAGAAAAAGTTAAAAAGAAGATTTCACTTCCAGTTAGTGGCAACAAATCACTTTCCTTTGATACTATTGAGATCATTACTAGAACCAATAAAAAAAAAATAAATATTAGTAGTATTAAAAATCTTCAGTCGAAAATTAAAAAAAAAGTCTTAATTGATATAAATAATATATCAAAAGCAAAAAAAATTCCTAAATTAAAATTTGATAATTTGCCAATTTTTATGGGTGTATTAAACATCACGCCAGATAGTTTTTCTGATGGTGGAAAATTTAATAGTAAAATTTCCGCAAGGAAACAGATTAATAAATTAATAGTCGATGGAGCCAAGATAATTGATGTAGGTGGAGAGTCTACAAGACCAGGCTCTAAAGAAATTCCTAAAAACGAGGAGTGGCTGAGAGTAAATAAGGTTATGAGTTATTTAAAATCTAAAAATTTTTTTGTTTCTTTGGATACTAGAAAAAGTTATGTGATGAAAAAAGCTTCAAAATATAAACTAGACTTAATCAATGATATATCTGGTCTAAGCTATGATAATGAGACAATTGATTTTTTAAAAAAAACAAAATTACCATTCGTGTTACATCATATAAAAGGTAACACAAAAACAATGCAAAAAAATCCGAGTTATAATAATGTTTTGCTGGATATATATGACTATTTCGAGGATAAGCTGAGATTAATTAGAAAAAGTGGAATTAAGCATAATAACATTATCTTAGATCCTGGAATAGGATTTGGTAAAAATATGAAACATAATATTACCTTAATCAATAATATTTCTATTTTTCATTCTTTAGGATTGCCGATAATGTTGGGAATTTCCAGAAAAAGATTTATTAAAGATATATCTGGACATAATGATAGTAGAGAAAGAATAGGTGGCACTGTATCATCAAGTATTTTTAGTATGCTGCAAGGAGTACAAGTACTTAGAGTCCATGATGTAAATGAAGTAAACCAAGCAATTAAAGTTTTTAAAAAAATAAATATTAACTAATGATAAAAAAATATTTTGGGACAGATGGAATAAGAGGAAAGGTAAATGGAAATAAAATAAATGGTGACATGTTTTTTAAGTTTGGCTTAGCGGTTGGTACATATTTTAATAATAAAAAAAAAAATAAACAGATAGCAATAATTGCTAAAGATACTAGGTTATCAGGATATGCGCTAGAACCAGCATTAGTGTCTGGTTTAACATCTTCTGGAATGCACGTTTTTACTTTTGGGCCATTACCAACAAATGGTCTTGCAATGCTTACAAAAAAAATGAAAGCCAATATGGGAATCATGATTACCGCATCCCATAATCCTTATTATGATAATGGTTTAAAATTATTTGGACCAGATGGACTTAAATTATCTGATAAAATAGAAAAAAAAATTGAAAAGTTAATTGATTCTAAGATTTCAAAGAAATTATCAAATCCTGAAATATTAGGTAGGGTCAAAAGATTAGAGAATGGTTCAAATAAATATCTTGAAATATTAAAAACAAATTTTCCTAAACAATTTAATTTAAGGGGGTTAAGAATTACCATAGATTGTGCTAATGGAGCTGCATATAAAGTAGGACCTCAATTGTTTAGATCATTGGGTGCCATAGTTCATGAAATTGGAACATCTCCAAATGGATTTAATATAAATAAAAAATGTGGTTCTACATTTCCAAATAAAATTAAATATCATACTAAAAAAAATAGATCACACATTGGAGTTTCTTTAGATGGTGATGCAGATAGAATTATTATTTGTGATGAAAAGGGTAAAATTATTGATGGAGATAAAATAATTGCTATGCTGGCAACAAGATGGAAAAGAAAAAAAATTTTAAAAGGTGGTGTTGTGGGTACCTTAATGTCAAATTATGGTTTACAAAAATTTTTTTTAAAAAATAAAATAAAATTTTTAAGATCAAAAGTTGGTGATAGATATGTCAAAGAAGCAATGCAGAAAAGTAAATTTAATTTAGGGGGAGAACAATCCGGCCATATCATCCTTGGCAAATTTGCGACTACAGGGGATGGTTTATTGGTAGCTTTAGAAATTCTCTTTTCTATGCGTAAAGGAAAAAAGGCGAGTGAAATTTTTGAAAATTTTACACCTACTCCTCAATTGTTAGAGAATGTCGTAGTAAAAGATAAATCTATAATTAATAATTTTAAGTGCAAAAATGCAATCAAAAAAGCAAATAATTTATTAAAAGGAAAGGGAAGAATGTTAGTAAGAAAGTCTGGAACAGAACCAGTAGTAAGAATAATGTGTGAAACTGAAGATAAAAATATGCTTTCAAGATGTGTTAGTATTGTAAAAAAATCAATTATCTAACTTGAAAATAAAATCTAAAATTTTAATTATTGCTGGCTCAGATTCTTCTGGAGGAGCAGGCATACAAGCAGATATTAAAACTGTTACATCTCTTGGTTCATATGCAATGACTGCTATTACTGCTATAACGTCACAAAATACAACAGGCGTTAATTCAATTAGTCCAGTCAATATTAAAGAAATTTCTAACCAAATTGAATTTACAGCAAAAGATATAAAACCAGATGCTGTTAAAATAGGAATGCTTCATTCAAAAGAAGTTATATATGCAGTAATAAAGTCATTAGAAAATATAAAAGCAAAAAAAATAATATTGGATCCTGTGATGGTGGCTAAGGGTGGAAAAAAATTAATCAGTGATACTGCTATCAAAATTTTAAAAAATAAACTTTTATCTAAGGCAGATTTAATTACACCAAATATACCTGAAGCTGAAGTTTTAACTAATTCAAAGATATCAACCATCCAGGATGTGGTTTCAGCAGGCAACCATCTAATAAAATTAGGTGCAAAAAATGTACTTATAAAAGGTGGTCATTTAAATTATAAAATTATTCAGGACGTATTTATAAATAAGAAAGAAATTACAATCTTTAAAAATAAGAAAATAAATACAAAAAATAGCCACGGTACTGGTTGCACTCTTTCTAGCGCTATAACTACCTACTTTTCGTGTGGAAAAACTTTAAAGAAATCTTGTGAAATGGCAATTAAATATGTAAATCATTCATTAAGAACACAACCAAATTTAGGGAAAGGTCACGGTCCTGTAAACCATTTAAATAGTATACAAATAAAAAAATTTTTTAGATGAAAAATGTAGTTGTAGTCGGTTCACAATGGGGAGATGAGGGAAAAGGTAAAATTGTTGATTGGCTATCAAGAGAAGCTGACGTAATAGTAAGATTTCAAGGTGGACATAATGCTGGCCATACTCTTGTTATAGATGGTGTAGTATATAAATTAAGATTGTTACCATCAGGAATAGTTAGAAAAAAAAAAATATCTATAATAGGAAATGGAGTAGTGGTTGATCCATGGGCACTATTAGAAGAGATTGATGAAATTAAATCTAAAAGTGTAGAAGTTAATTCTGATAATTTAATTTTGTCTGAAGCAGCCACTCTTATCTTGCCGTTTCATAAAGAAATGGATGAGATAAGAGAAGATGCAGCAGGTAAATCAAAAATAGGGACTACTAGAAGAGGTATAGGACCTGCATATGAAGATAAGATTGGTAGAAGGTCAATAAGAGTAATGGATCTTGCATCAGAAAATAATTTGGATAAAAGACTGGACGTAGTATTAAATCATCACAATGCTATTAGAAAAGGTTTAGGAAAACCTGTATTTTTAAAAAACAAATTAAAAAAAGATTTATTAAATATTGCGCCACAAATACTTAAATTTTCTCAGCCAGTATGGAAAAAAATAGATGAATTTAAATCTCAAAATAAAAAAATATTATTTGAAGGTGCACAAGGAGTTCTTTTAGATGTTGACCATGGGACTTATCCATTTGTAACATCTTCCAATACCGTAGCTTCATCTGCGGCTACTGGCTCAGGCTGTGGCGTAAACTCAATTAATTACGTTTTAGGTATTACAAAGGCATATACAACAAGAGTAGGAGAAGGTCCTTTTCCAACAGAACTAACTGATGAGGTAGGTGACTTACTTGGAACAAGAGGAAAAGAATTTGGAACTGTTACAAGTCGAAAGAGAAGATGTGGTTGGTTTGATGGAGTGCTTGTAAGACAAACTTTAAAAATTTCAGGTATTGATGGAATTGCACTTACTAAACTAGATGTTCTGGACGAACTAGATGAGATTAAAATTTGTGTTGCATATGAGATAAATGGAAAAAAATTTGATTATTTACCTGCCTCAGTAGATGATCAATTTATGGCTAAACCAGTATATAAATCTTTTAAAGGATGGAAATCTTCAACAGTAGGTATAAAAAAGTTTGAAGAACTACCAGAAAATGCCAAAAATTATATTAAAGAATTAGAAAATTTTGTTGAGACTAAAATTTCAAGTATTTCAACTAGCCCTGAAAGAAATGATACAATCTTAATTCAAGACCCTTTTAATATTTAATTTGCAGGTAGCAAGTTTTTCGACTTTGCAGAGTTAAGCATATGCTTTTGTAGTTTTTCAAAAGCTTTATTTTCTATCTGTCTTACTCTTTCTCTGCTAATTTTATATTTTTTACTTAATTCATCTAGAGTTATAGGCTCATCAGTTAATCTTCTAGAATATAAAATTTCTTTCTCTCTTTCATTTAATATCTTAACTGAATCTTGAAGAAGGTCTTTTCTTTGTTCCATCTCATCACTTTGAGCAATTTTTAACTCATGATCCATTTCATTGTCAACTACCCAGTCTTGCCATTCATCTCCGTCTTCTCCTATTGGAGCATTTAAAGATTGTTCTTTGCCTGAAAGTCTTCTATTCATTGATACAACTTCGCTTTCACTTACAGAAAGCCGCTTAGCAATATCTTCAACGTGTTCTTTCCTTAGATCTCCTTCCGAACGAGGTGCTATTTGATTTTTAATTTTTTTTAGATTAAAAAAAAGTTTTTTTTGTGCAGTCGTTGTCCCTATTTTAACTAAACTCCATGACCTTAATATATATTCTTGAATTGAAGCTTTTATCCACCACATTGCATAAGTTGCAAGTCTAAATCCTTTTTCTGGTTCAAATTTTTTTACTGCTTGCATTAATCCCACATTGCCTTCAGATATCATCTCATTAAGAGGTAAACCATAACCTTTGTAGCCCATCGCTATCTTTGCAACTAGTCTCAAATGACTAGTAACGAGTTTTTCTGCTGATTTTACATTTCCAGTTGATTGCCAATTCTTAGCCAACATATATTCTTCTTCAGCTGCAAGCATTGGAAACTTTTTAATCTGAGCAAGATATGAAGTTAATCCACCTTCATTAGAAAGTGCTGGTAAGTTATATGTATTTTTATTCATTCGAAGTATTTATTTAATAAATAAATAAATTTTTACAATGCTTTTATTAGTTGATTTTTCTTAGTTTTTTTAAAATTTTTTCTAAATCTAGTGGCAATTTTGATGTAAATTCAAGTCTAGCATTATTTTTAGGATGATTAAAGCCAATAGTTTTAGCATGTAAAAATTGTCTATTAAGTGCAGCTATACTCTCTTCAAGTTCAGTATCAATATTAACAAATTTTTTATATTTTTTTTTATATTTTCTATCACCTAAAATATTATTACCTTTGTGAGACAAATGAACTCTTATTTGGTGTGTTCTTCCTGTCTCTAATTTACATTCAACAAGACTAAATGTTGGAATTTTTTCTTCTTCAAATATTTCTAAAGTTTTATAATTTGTAACAGCTCTTTTACCTTTCTTAGTTGAAACTTCCATCATCTGTCTGTTTTTTGAACTTCGAGTAATAAAAGTTTCTATTTTTCCATTTTGAGGTCTTATTTTACCCCACACTAGAGCTTGGTAAACTCTAGTAATAGAATGATTAGAAAATTGCTTAGATAAATTTTCGTGCGTAATATTATTTTTCGCGATAACTATTAATCCAGATGTATCTTTGTCTATTCTGTGTACAATTCCAGGTCTGAGTTCATTTCCAATATTTGATAAATTTCTACTATCATAATTTATCAATGCATTTACAATTGTGTTGTCATAATTTCCTGGTCCAGGATGCATAGAAATTCCTGCAGATTTATTTATAACTATTAAATCTTTATCTTCGTGAACAATATCAAGAGGATATTTAAATGGCTCAAGGGTTTCTTTTTTTGGTTCTGAAATCTCAAAATAAATTTCATCATTCAACTTAATTTTCTTAGAGGGGTCGGTAATAATAATATTATTGATTTTTAATTTATTTTCTAAAATTAAACTTTTTACTCTTGACCTACTTAACTTATTATCCTGATTGGATAATAAAATGTCTATTCTTAAATTTTTTTCTTTATTTTTAACTTTTATATTTATAAAACTTTTCATATTGATATAATTATACAATAAGCGCTTGTAGCTCAACTGGATAGAGCGCCAGATTTCGGCTCTGGAGGTTCAGGGTTCGACTCCTTGCGGGCGCACCATTATTCACCCATATTAATCAAAGTCCCTTTATTTTTTGCAGCATTAAAAGAATAATAAAATAAAGCAATTGAAAGAGAAAAATAAAAAGCATTCCACATAAACGCATAGTAAACATTTTCAATATTAACTGTTTGATTAATCAAAATATTTCTAGCTTCTTCAAATATGTAAACCAATGGAAGTAAATAAGCTATTTTTTGAAATATTTCTGGAAGAGTTTCAATTGGATAATAAATACATCCAAAGGGTGCCAGTAAAAACATTGTTGACCATGCTATATTTTCAAATGATGGGCCAAATCTTAGCAAACCTGAAGAAACTAAAATACCAAGCGTGATTCCAAAAAAATAAAGACTTAAAAAAAGAAAAAATAAAAATATTCCTAAATCTAAAATTGAAATTCCAAATAATGGGGATGTAAGTAAAATTGCTGGAATAAGGCCAATTAACGATCTAATTAATGCAGTTATGACAAGTGAAGTTAAAATCTCACCAATTCTCATTGGTGCTATGAAAAGATTAGTAAAATTTCTACTCCAAATTTCTTCTAAAAAAAGCATATTGAAACCAATACTTGTTCTAAACAAAAAATCATAAAGAATTGCGCAGGTAAGAATTACACCAACTGCATTATTGTAATAAGTTGTATGTGTTGCAAAAAAATTAGATATAAATCCCCATAAAGTAATTTGAATAGATGGCCAGTAAACTAGATCCAATATTCTGGGAAATGATCTAGTGATTAGATAAAAATGCCTTAAAAATAAACCGTATATTCTAGTTAGACTCACTTTTACTCCTTGATAGTTTTAAAAAGACTTCCTCTAAATTTGTTCTTCCATGTTTTGTAATCAAATCCTCAGGTTTACCTTGGTCTACAATTTCTCCATTCTTCATCATTAGTACAGATTTACACAAGCGTGTGACTTCATTCATATTGTGAGAAGCTAAAAGTATCGAAATTTTTTTTTCTTTTTTATATTCCTCTAAAAATGTTCTAACAAAATCACCTACTTCTGGGTCTAAAGAGGCGGTTGGTTCGTCAAGCAACAGAACTTTTGGCTCATTAACTAGGGCCTTGGCCAAACTTACTCTATTTTTTTGACCTGATGAAAGCTCCCCAGTAATACTATTCAGCAACTCTCCTATTCTTAGCTTTTCCGACAAATATTCAATTCGTTCCTTAATATTTTTGACCTTATAAAGTTTAGAGTAAACATATAAATTTTGTTTCACAGTAAGTTTTTTAGGTAGTTCAATATAAGGTGATATAAAATTTATCATTTCAAGAATTTCGATTCTATTTTCTTCAAGTTTAAGATTATTGATAAATATTTGACCACTAGTAGGCTTAAGTAACCCTAGCAACATTCCAATAGTCGTTGTTTTTCCAGATCCATTTGGACCAAGCAAACCTAAAATTTCGTCTTCTTCCACATTAAATGATATACCTTTTACAGCTTCTTTTTTTCCATAATTTTTTTTTATGTTTTTTACTTCGATTAAATTTTTCATTTTTTTGATGCTCTTAAAATTCTATCGTTAATAGCTTCACCAATATTAATATTGGGTATTTTTTCAATAGCAATTTTTTTGTACCCATATTTTTTTATTATCCTTAACGTCCCGTATAAATTTTTTGCAGCTTCTTTTAAATTATTTTTCTTACTTATATAAAAATAGTTTTTATCTAATTTTTTTCTTTTTTTTATTAAAATATATGCTTCATTTTGATAATTTTTTTTGGCATTTAGTCTCACTGGTATTCCAGGTGAATAATGCAATTTGCTAGTACCAGGAACTTTTATTTTAATCTTTTTTTTATTCTTACTTTCAAATGGACTAATTAATTTATAGATTGATTTACTATTTACTCCCCCTAATCTTAAGATATGAGGTTTTCCAATAAGATTTATTATAGTTGACTCCAAACCTATTTTTGAAGAACCACCATCTAAGATTAACTTTAATTTAGGACCAAATTCGTCAATCACATCCTGTTTTGAAACAGGACTTATACTTGATGATATGTTTGCACTAGGTGCTGCAAGTGGATAATTAATTTTTTTTAAAAGTTTTCTGGTTAACGAATGGCTTGGAAATCTTACTGCTATTGAATTTGAATTATTTGTAATAATTTTAGAAATTCTACTTGTCTTTTTTAATTTTAAAACGAACGATATTGGCCCTGGGCAAAATTTTTTATAAAGCCTTTTAAAAGTTATATCAATTTCACAATCTTTTTTTAAATCTTTAAGATTATAATAATGAGCAATTAAAGGATTGTTACTTGGCCGTTTTTTTAATTTATATATTCTAGAAACAGCTTTATCCGAATACGCATTACCTGCCAGTCCATAGACAGTCTCGGTTGGGATCGCTATACATTCATTATTATTTAAGTATTTTATTGCTTTTTTAATATTTGAATCATTCTTTTTCATATAATATTACCAACTAATATATGAATGAAAAAATTTTGCCAGATGATATTACGTCAAAATCTTTAAATGAGCTTACTGATTTAGCTGATGAAATTATTGAAAATTTAGAAAATGAAAATAATATAGAAAGCACATCTGAAGACTATGCAAATTTATTAAAAATTAATAGATTAATAGAAAAAAAATTTCAAAAAAATTTGAGGGAAATATCAGATAAAACAAACTTAAAAATTAAAAATATAAAATCAAATAAAAATGCAAAAAAAATTAAATAAAATAGTTAATAGAACTAATGACTATCTTTATAAATATTTTTTAAAACAAAAAAAAACTGAGCTTATAAAACCAATGCTTTATGGACTTTTACCTGGAGGTAAAAAAGTAAGGTCAAAAATACTTTTTGATATTGGTTCCATATTCAAAGTAGATAAAAAAAAAATCTTGCAAGTTGCAGCAGCGGTTGAATGTATACATGCTTATTCATTGATACACGATGATTTACCATGCATGGACAATGACAATTTAAGAAGAGGAAAATTGACGACACATAAAAAATTTAGTGAATCCACAGCAATTCTTGCTGGGAATTCTTTGCTTACTATTGCATTTCAAATTCTAAGTGAAAAAAGATTAAATTTAGACGATCATAAAAAAATAGAATTAATAAACCTACTCTCAGAAAGCTCGGGGCATACTGGAATTGCTGGGGGGCAATTTTTAGACTTAAGTTATGAGAAAATTAAAAAAACTAAAAATCAGATTATAGATATGCAAATTAAAAAGACTGGAAAGCTTTTCAGTTTCTGTTGTGTTGCTCCCATTATAATGTCAGGTAAAAAAAAATATCGGAATAAGTTTAATAAAATAGGTAACGAAATAGGATTATTATTTCAAATTGCTGATGATTTGATTGATTTAAGAGGTAAAACTTCTAATGCTGGAAAAAAAACTAAAAAAGATTTAAAAATGGGAAAAGCTACCTTAATAAGTTTACTGGGCACTGATAATACTATTAAATATGCAGATAAATTAAAATTAAAAATATTTAAAAGTTTGAAAATTTTTGGAGAAAAAGGCGAAGATTTTAGAGAAACAATAAATTATATTTTAAATCGAACAAAGTGAGCAATAATTATAAATTTCTAGACAATATTAATTTTCCTGATGATGTGAGAAAACTCTCTCAATCTGATATAAAAATTCTAGCAGATGAAGTTCGACAAGAATTAATTGAAGTTGTTTCTGAAACTGGGGGACATTTAGGTGCTGGTTTAGGAGTTGTAGAATTAACTGTTGTCCTACACTATATATTTAACACTCCACATGATAAATTAATCTGGGATGTTGGGCATCAAACTTATCCACATAAAATATTGACTGGTAGAAAGAATAAAATTAGAACTCTCAGAAAAGGTGAGGGATTATCAGGTTTTACTAAAAGATCAGAAAGCGAGTATGACCCATTTGGCGCCGCTCACAGTTCGACTTCTATTTCATCTGCATTAGGAATAGCAGTAGCTAATAAGTTATCAAATAAATCAGGTAATGTAATTGCAGTTATAGGTGATGGAGCAATTAGCGCTGGAATGGCTTATGAGGCGATGAATAATGCAGGTGAAAACAAAACAAAGATGATTGTTGTTTTAAATGACAACGACATGTCAATTGCCAAACCTGTTGGAGCTATGAGAAAATATCTTGCAAAAATTTTATCTGGTAAAATTTACTTTAGTTTCAGAGAGACATTAAAATTAATTATATCTGCTTTTTCAAAAAGATTTAAAAATCAAGCAGGAAAGGCAGAAGATTTTTTAAGGTCGGCAGTCACTGGTGGAACATTATTCAATTCTATGGGATTTTACTATATTGGGCCAATAGATGGCCATGACATCGACACAATGATTTCAGTATTTAGTAATGCAAAAGATATTAATTATGATGGACCAATTTTAATCCATGTTAAAACTAAAAAAGGCAAAGGTTATTCATTTGCTGAAAAATCAGAGGATAAATTTCATGGTGTTTCAAAATTTAATGTAAAAACAGGAGAACAAGAAAAGTCTAAATCTAATACTCCTTCTTATACAAAAGTATTCGCCAATTCATTAATCAAACATGCAGAAAAAGATAGCAAGGTCGTTGGTATAACTGCTGCTATGCCATCAGGAACAGGAATGGATTTATTTGGAAAAAAATTTCCAGAAAGAATGTTTGATGTTGGGATTGCTGAGCAACATGCAGTTACTTTTGCTGCGGGTATGGCTACCGAAGGGTATAAACCTTACGCTGCAATATATTCAACATTTCTTCAAAGAGCTTACGATCAGGTCGTTCACGATGTTGCCATACAATCTTTACCTGTAAGATTTGCAATTGACAGAGCGGGGTTAGTTGGTGCTGATGGCCCAACACATGCTGGGTCTTTTGATATAACATACCTTTCAACATTGCCAAATTTTGTAGTAATGGCTGCAAGTGATGAAGCCGAGCTTGTAAGAATGATAAATACATCAATGGATATAAACGATAGACCATCAGCTTTTAGATATCCAAGGGGCAATGGTATAGGAGTTCAATTACCTGAAATAACTGAGAAAATCGAGTTGGGTAAAGCAAAAACAATTAAAGAAGGAAAAAAAGTTGCAGTCTTAAATTTTGGAGCAAGGTTACAGGAGTGTATTTTGGCTTCAGAAAATTTAAAAAAAAAAGGAGTTGATATCTCTATTATTGATGCAAGATTTGCAAAACCGTTAGATGAAAACCTAATATGGCAAATCGCTACAGAACATGAGGTTTTGATTACAATAGAAGAAGGTTCAATTGGAGGATTTGGATCTCACGTGAGCCAATTTTTAAGTGAAAAAAATTTATTAGACGGTAATCTTAAATTTAGATCAATGATATTACCTGATAGATTTATTGATCATGACAAACCAGAGCTAATGTATAAGTTTGCTAATTTAGACTCTATTGGTATTGAAAATAAAATTTTAGATACTTTAAATTCAAAAGTTTTAATTAAAAAATCTAATTAAATTTTATTTTGTGCTGTATTCATTAAATAGTGATCAAGAATTACACAATGCATCATCGCCTCTCCTATTGGAACCGCTCTGATTCCAACACATGGGTCGTGTCTTCCTTTTACGGATATTGTCGTATTCTTCCCAAATCTGTCAATTGTTTTCCTTGACGATAAAATAGATGATGTTGGTTTTACTGCAAATGAAACATTTATTTCTTGTCCAGTAGATATTCCTCCAAGAATTCCTCCTGCATTATTTGATTTGAAAGTAGTTTTACCTTTTTTTTTTAAAATTTCATCAGAGTTTTCTTCACCAGTTAAAATTGCCGAGTTCATCCCCGATCCAATATTTACACCCTTTACAGCATTAATGCTCATCATCGCTGCCGCAAGGTCCATATCTAATTTTGAGTATATAGGTGCCCCAAGTCCCAAAGGAACTCCTCTTGCTCTAACCTCAATAATTGCTCCACAAGATGATCCAGCTTTTCTTATACCAAGTAAATATTTTTCCCAAAGTTTAATCACAGTTTTATCAGGACAAAAAAATGGGTTACTAGAAATTGTTTTGTCTTCCCATTTCTTTAAGTCACATCCTAGTATTCCTAATTGTGTAACAGCACCAACTGCTTGATACTTCTTACCAATTTTATTTTTTAAAACAACTTTAGCAATAGCACCTGCCGCAACTCTAGCAGCAGTCTCGCGAGCAGATTGTCTTCCACCACCTCTGTAATCTCGGATCCCATATTTTTTAAAATAAGTATAATCTGCATGTCCTGGTCTAAATTTATTCTTTATTGTCTCATAATCTCTAG
The DNA here is from genome assembly GCA_902517495.1 of uncultured Pelagibacteraceae bacterium. Classification (GTDB taxonomy): domain Bacteria; phylum Pseudomonadota; class Alphaproteobacteria; order Pelagibacterales; family Pelagibacteraceae; genus Pelagibacter. The sequence goes on from CABYCO010000002.1 coordinate 36,673, forward strand.
ATCTCATATCTTTATTATAAATTATAAGAGAAATTGGAGTTCCAGTTGTTCTACCCTCAAAAACACCAGATAAAATATTAATTTTATCATCTTCTTTTCTTTGAGTTGTAAATTTAGATTGTCCTGGCTTTCTTTTATTGAGTTCTTTTTGTATATCGCTTTCTTTTATTGGAATATTTGGAGGGCAGCCATCAATTACACATCCAATAGCTGGACCATGAGACTCTCCCCAAGTGGTAAATCTAAATAACTTTCCAAAAGTATTAAATGACATTATTTTAATGTATAAATTATTTTTTTAAATTTATGAACGAAAAAAACTCACTTGGACTAAATCTTTGCTTTAAAGATCATAATAACCCAATAAAGCTTTTTGAAGAATGGTTCAATAAAGCAAAAAAAACTGAAATTAATGATCCAAACGCATTTGCGGTTGGAACTGTAAACAAAAATGGCTTTCCAACAGTTAGAATGGTACTTCTTAAAGATTTTGATAAAAATGGATTTGTTTTCTACACAAACCTTAATAGTGATAAAAGCAAGGCTATCAAAAATTCCTCAAAAATTTCTATGTGCTTCCACTGGAAAAGTTTACAAAGACAAATTAGAATAATTGGTATTGCTAGTAAGGTAACAAAAAAAGAAGCTGATGCTTATTACAATTCAAGAGCTTATGGAAGCAGAATTGGTGCTTGGGCCTCAAAGCAAAGTTCTATTTTAAAAAAAAGACAAGATTTATATAAGTCAATTGAGGAATTTAAGAAAAAATTCCCAAATAAAAATAATATACCACGACCCGAATATTGGTCTGGTTGGAGAATCAAACCTAAAGAAATTGAATTTTGGTTAGATGGACAGAATCGAGTCCACGAAAGATTAAAATATATTAGAAAAACCAAAAAATGGAAAAAAGTATTATTAAGTCCCTAAAAATTTCTTTCAATACTAAAAGATGTTAAGTTTTTTAATATATTTTTTTCTTCTGATTCTTCAAATACACTCAAAGAATTAGATGCTAAATTAATATAATGTTCTGCTTTTTTATAACACTCATTTATAATATTATTTTTTTTTATTAGATCTAGCACATACTCTAAGTTTTGCTTTTCACGTATATCTTTTTCAAAAAAAGATTTTAATTTTTCTTTTTCAAACTTGTCAACTTTTTGATAAAGTAAAATTATAGGCAAAGTCACTTTACCCTCGTAAAAGTCATTGCCAATATTTTTTCCAAATAATTTTAATTCAGAATTGTAGTCTAATGTATCATCTGCTATTTGAAATGTAAGGCCTAGGTTTTTTCCATAAAATTCTAATGCATTTTTAAATTTTAAATCTTTTTCAGCTATAATTGCTCCAACTTTAGTAGCTGCTGCAAATAGAGAGGCAGTTTTTGATGAAATAATATTTAGATATGTTTCTTCTAAGATATCTATTTCTTTATTGTGTTGTAACTGAAGAACTTCACCTTGTGCTATTTCAGAAGATGTAGTTGCTAAAAGTTTTAATAATTCTAGATTCCCGTCCTCTACCATCATTTCAAAACATTTACTAAGTAAATAATCACCTACTAAAATTGAGGAATGATTCCCCCATATTGTGTTCAAAGTTTTTTTTCCTCTTCTCAGATCAGCACTGTCTATTACATCGTCATGCATTAAAGTTGCTGCATGTATAAGTTCTACACAAGCTGCAAGATTTACATCCCTTAATCCTTTTTGATATTCACAAATTTTAGCACTTTGCAAGGTTAAGAGTGCTCTTAACCTTTTTCCACCAGTTTTTAAATGATACTTGGTCATCTTTTGAACCAAGTCAACCTTACTTGCTAGTCTAGAATTAATTTTTTCTTCAACTAGAATCAATTTATCATCAACAGAATTTTTTAAATCCTCATAAGAATTATTAATTTGTTTTTTTAACTGTATTACAGTTCCCATATTTTAAAACTATTATATCCAATTTATTAATATACTTATCAATTGACGCACCTTATTCTTTAATTATAACTAGGGTTTATAATATATTAAAAAAACTTATAACAATTCTAATGTTCTCATTTTTTAAAAAAAAAAAGATAATAAGTCATCTTAGATTATCAGGAGTTATAGGAAATGTTGGAAGGTTCAGACAAGGAATAGAATACTCAAGTGAGGAAGAGATAATAAAAAAGGCTTTTTCGGTAAAGAAAGCTTTGGCCGTTGCAATTACAATTAACTCACCAGGAGGTTCTCCAGTACAATCACATTTAATTTACAAACTAATAAAAGAGCAATCTAAAAAAACAAAAAAAAAAGTAATTGTTTTTGCTGAAGATGTGGCGGCATCTGGTGGATATCTTATTTCATGTGCCGGTGATGAAATTTATGCTAACTCAAGTTCAATCATAGGATCTATCGGAGTTATTTCTGCATCATTTGGTTTCAAAAATCTAATTGAAAAAATTGGGATTGAAAGAAGAGTTTACACCGCTGGGAAAAATAAAAGTACTTTAGATCCTTTTTTGGATGAAAAAGAAGAAGATATTAATCGTTTAAAGAATATTCAATTAGAAATACATCAAGATTTTATAGATGTCGTTGAGGAGAGTAGAAAAGAGAAACTAAACAAAAACTCTGGTATTGAACTTTTCTCTGGAGAATTTTGGGCAGGAAAAAAAGCAAAAGAATTAGGACTAATCGATGGATTAGGAAATGCAGAGCAAATATTAAGAGAGAAATATGGTGAAGATATAGAAATTAAGAAATTTGGAAAAAGTAAAGGGTGGTTATCAAAAAAGCTATCATCTTCAGAAAATTATACTGATAAAATAATTAGTTTATTAGAAGAAAGATCAATTTGGCAAAGGTATGGTCTCTGAAATAAAAAAAAAAACTTTATCTTTTCAAGATACAATCTTTAACTTACAAAAGTACTGGTCTAAAAAAGGTTGTGTGATATTACAACCGTATGATCTAGAGGTAGGAGCTGGGACATTCCATCCAGCAACTACTCTAAGATCGCTAGGCCCAAAACCATGGAAAACTGCATATGTTCAACCATCACGCAGACCGACTGATGGAAGATATGGTGACAACCCTAATAGATTGCAACATTACTATCAATTCCAGGTTTTAATTAAACCTTCACCAAAAGAAATAAAAAAAATGTATTTAAATAGTTTGTCATCAATAGGTATTAATCATGACGAACACGATATAAGGTTTGTTGAGGATGACTGGGAAAGTCCTACATTAGGAGCGGCAGGTCTTGGATGGGAAGTTTGGTGTGATGGTATGGAAGTTACACAATTTACCTATTTCCAACAAATGGCAGGAGTTGAATGTAAACCTGTATCTGTTGAAATTACATATGGATTAGAGAGATTGTGCATGTTTATTCAAAATAAAAAAAGTGTTTTTGATTTAATTTGGAATGATGAAGGAATTACTTACAAAGATGTTTTTCATCAATCAGAGAAAGAATTCTCAGCATATAATTTTGAATATGCCAATACTGATAATTTATTTAAAACATTTGAAATGCTTGAAGAAGAAACAAAGTTATTAGTTGAAAAAAAGATTTCTCTTCCAGCATATGATCAATGTTTAAAATGCAGTCATGTCTTCAATATTTTAGATGCAAGAGGAGTGATTAGTGTAGCACAAAGGGCTGAGTATATTGCGAGAATAAGGGAACTAACTAAATCAATTGGGAAAGTTTGGATTGAAAGCCAAGGTTAATGTCAGAATTATTTGTAGAGTTATTTAGTGAGGAAATTCCTGCAAGGCTTCAAATAAACGCAAGGAATGAATTAAAAAAAAATATTAAAAATTTTTTTGTTGATAACCAAATTAAATTCAACGAAAATTTCAAAGTTTATTCAACGCCAAATAGATTAGTTCTACATATTGATAAAATCCCTAATGAAATCAAATTAAAATCAGAGGAAATTAAAGGTCCAAATGTTAATGCTCCTGAAAAGGCATTAGAGGGATTTATTAGATCAAACAATACAATATTAGAAAAAATCTTTACGAAAAATACTGAGAAAGGTGAATTCTATTTTTTTAAAAAAGAGTCTAGAAAAATAAAAGTTTCAGATTTACTAGAAAAAAATTTAAGTGAAATCTTAGCAAATATAGCGTGGAATAAATCAATGAAATGGGCAAATTATGATCTTTATTGGGGAAGACCTCTTAAATCTATTTTAGCAATATTTAATAAAAAACCTTTAAATTTTGTTTTTAACCACATAAGTAGCTCTAACAAAACTTTTATAGATAAATCACTAGAAGAAGGTGTAAAAATTTTTAACGACTTTAATTCGTATTTAAAATTTTTTAAACAAAAAGGTATTATAATTGATCAATATTTGAGAAAAAAAATAATACAGAATAAAATTAATGAAATAATTCTAAAAAAAAATTTAAAAATCGAACAGAATGATAGACTCATAGATGAAATAGTAAATATAGTTGAAAAGCCAGTGGTAATTGTTTGTGATTTTGACAATAATTTTTTAAATATCCCCAGTGAAATATTGATTACGACAATGCAAAATCATCAAAAATATTTACCAACTTTTGATAAAAAAAATAATCTTACAAATAATTTTTTTGTAGTTTCAGATATAAAAGACACTAAAGGTTTTGTTAAATTAGGAAATGAGAGAGTGATTGAAGCAAGATTAAGTGATGCTGAGTTTTTTTGGGAAAAAAATAAAACCCAAAATTTAGTAAAACAAGTAGATAAATTAAAAAATATAAATTATTTTAAAGGTTTAGGATCCTACTTTGACAAAATTCAACGTATGAGAAAATTATCATCATTAATTTCTGATGATTTTTTAATTAGTAAAGATAAAATTGAAATAGCTTCATCAATTTGTAAAGTTGATTTAATGTCTGATCTTGTTGGAGAGTTTCCAGAACTCCAAGGTATTGTTGGAGGTCATTTTGCAAAGTTCCAAGGGTTTGATAAAGAAGTTTGTCTTGCTGTATCTGAACAATATTTGCCTAACGGGATGGAAAGTAAATTACCAAAAAAAATGTACAGTGTTGCTTTATCTTTAAGTGATAAAATAGACTCATTAGTAGGTTTTTTTGGAATTAATCTGAAACCTACTAGTTCAAAAGACCCATATGCCATAAGAAGAATGGCTATAAGTCTTGTCAGATTAATTGTTGAAAATGAAATAAAAATCAAACTAAGAGATTTAATTGTTTACACCTGTTCAGTATATAGAGAACAGGGCTATGAATTTGATACCAAAAAGATACAAAACGAATTAAGTGATTTCATAATTGAAAGATTAAAAAATTATTTAAAAGAAAAAAAGGTAAGACAAGATTTAATTGAAAGCTCAACATTTTTGCTTGGATTGGATGATTTATTAAAGGCTTATAAAAAATCTATATGTTTAAATAAAAATATTAAAAAAGAAATCGGTTTTGAAACTATTGCGGCATACAAAAGGTCTTCAAATATATTAAATACTGAAGAAAAAATGTCTATAGAATCTCTTGGTTTTGCAGATACAGGTTTATTTAAAAATGATTATGAGAAAAAACTATATAAAAAAATAAATGATATAAGAAAATATTTTTTGAGTGTTGGAAAAGACGAAAACTACGAGGAAAGTCTAAAAATTTTATCAAGCATAAAGAACGAGTTAAACGATTTTTTTGATAATGTTATTGTTAATGATGAAGATATAATAATAAAAAAAAATAGATTGGAATTATTAAATATGTTGTGCAAAACTTTTGATAACTATTTTAATTTTTCAAAAATAGAAACTTAGTATGAAAAAATTTATATTTAATTTCAAATCAAATAAAATAAAAAAAATTAAACTTCCAAAAAATATTCTTGGTGGCAAAGGTGCTAATCTTTCTGAGATGGGAAGAATGGGGTTACCGGTACCCCCTGGTTTTACAATATCTACTGAGGTATGTGATTTGTTTTATAAGAATAAAAAAAAATTAAATAAAAAAATACTTAATGAAATAAATAAAGAATTAAAATTCATTGAAAAAGACTCAGGAAAAAAATTTGGAGATATAAAAAATCCTCTTTTAGTTTCTGTAAGATCTGGCGCTAGGGTTTCTATGCCTGGTATGATGGATACAATTTTAAATCTAGGTCTAAACGATAATACTGTAATAGCACTTGCAAAAAATACCTCAAATTTAAGATTTGCAAATGATAGTTATAGGCGTTTTATTCAAATGTATTCTAATGTTGTATTGGGAATCGAAGGTTATCACTTTGAGGATATAATTGAGAACTATAAGTTAACAAAAGGAGTATTACTAGACACAGAATTAGATGAGTATGACTGGGAATATTTAATAAAAGATTTTAAAAACATTGTAAAAGAAAAAACAAAAAAAAATTTCCCACAAAGCGTCAAAGAACAACTGGTGGGAGCTATAAGTGCTGTTTTTTTATCTTGGGAAAGTCACAGAGCAAAAATCTATAGAAAATTAAATCAAATACCGTCTAATTGGGGTACAGCAGTTAATATACAATCAATGGTTTTTGGAAATATGGGAAATGATTGTGCAACTGGTGTAGTGTTTACCAGAAATCCATCAGATGGATCAAAAAATATTTATGGAGAATATTTAATAAATGCGCAAGGAGAAGATGTTGTTGCTGGAACCAGAACACCACAACATATTACAAAAAAAGCTAGAGTTGAATCAAAAGAAACTCTTAAGTCAATGGAGGAGGCAATGCCAGCGACATACAAGGAACTAAAGAATATTTTAACTAAATTAGAAAAACATTACAAAGATATGCAGGATGTTGAATTTACTGTTGAAAATAGAAAACTTTGGATGCTTCAAACGCGTTCTGGGAAACGAACAGCCAAGTCTGCCGTTAAAATTGCAGTAGATATGGTTAAAGAAAAATTGATTACTAAAAAAGATGCAATATTGCGAATAGAACCAAGTTCTTTAGACACATTGCTTCATCCAACTTTAGATGAAAAAGCAAACTTAGAAGTAATTGGGTCAGGCTTACCCGCATCACCAGGTGCCGCAAGTGGGAAAGTTGTTTTCACTTCTGAGGAGGCTGAAAGACTAAATAATATGATGCAAAGCACAATATTAGTTCGTGTAGAAACCTCACCAGAAGATATACATGGTATGCATGCAGCAAAAGGAATACTTACCTCAAGAGGAGGTATGACAAGTCATGCTGCAGTAGTTGCTAGAGGGATGGGACGACCATGTGTTTCTGGATCTAGTCAAATAGAAATTGATTATGAAAATAAATTATTCAAAACAAACAATAAAGTAATTAAAGAGGGTGAAATAATTACAATTGATGGTTCGACAGGTAGAATAATTATTGGAGAGATAAAAACAGTTAAACCAGAAATATCGGGTGACTTCTCAAAAATAATGACTTGGTCTGATGATTTTAGAAAATTAAAAATTAGAACTAATTCTGAGACACCATTAGATAGCAAAACTGCTAGAGAATTTGGTGCAGAGGGTATTGGTTTGTGTAGAACTGAACATATGTTTTTTGATGAAGAAAGAATTTTATCAGTAAGAGAAATGATATTATCAAAAACAATAGAAGATCGATCTAATGCACTGAAAAAGCTATTACCGCATCAAAAAAAAGATTTTATTGAAATATTTAAGATAATGAAAGGCTTACCAGTAACAGTAAGGTTGCTTGACCCACCGCTACATGAATTTTTGCCAAAAAGTGAAAATGAAATTAATGATGTTGCAGTTTCACTTAATATTCCCATTAAAGAACTTGAAGTTAGAATTTCAGAACTTCATGAACAAAATCCAATGCTAGGTCATAGAGGTTGTAGATTGGCAATTTCATTCCCTGAAATTTATGAGATGCAGTGTACTGCAATTTTTGAAGCTTTAGTTGAATGTAAAAAGCAAAAAATTCAATCAACTATGCCTGAAATTATGATCCCTTTAGTTTCAACAGAAGCAGAAATAAAAATTATGAAAGATTTAGTCATTAGGGTTGCAAAAAAAGTTCAAGATGATAATAAAATTAAAATTGATTTTTTAGTTGGAACAATGATTGAATTGCCTAGAGCTGCAATAAAGGCAAAAGATATAGCTAAACACGCTGAATTTTTTAGTTTTGGAACAAACGATTTAACTCAAACTACATTTGGAATTAGCAGAGATGATAGTGGTAAATTCCTTAATGATTATATCGAGAACAAAATTTTTGATATTGATCCTTTTGTATCAATTGATGATGGAGTTGGAGACTTAATAAAAATTGCAACAGATAAAGGCAGAAAACAAAACAAAAAAATTAAACTTGGAATTTGTGGTGAGCATGGTGGAGATCCTAAAAGTATAGAATTTTGTGCAAAAACTGGATTAGATTATGTGTCTTGTTCACCCTATAGAGTTCCAGTTGCAAGATTAGCAGCAGCACAAGCTCAACTAAAAAAAAATTAAATTTCTAATTTTAAATCCAAAGCTTGAATACTATGTGTTAATTCACCTACCGATATTCTATCAACGTTTGTTGCAGCTAGTTTTTTTACATTTTTTAAAGTTATTCCCCCAGAGGCTTCAGTCTCATATTTTCCTTTTGCATGTTTAATAGCCACTTTTAAATTTTTTGGACTCATGTTATCAAAAAGAACTGTATTAAAATTTAGTCCATTTATTCTTTTAAATTGCTTCAAGGTGTCTACCTCAACAGTAATTTTTCTTTTTTTTTTATTTTTAATTGCTTTTTTCACTATTTCTTCAAATTTCTTTGATGAGGCTAGATGATTATCTTTAATTAAAAATTCATCACTTAAATTAAATCTGTGATTAGTCCCACCTCCTAGTTTTACGGCATATTTTTGAATAACTCTTAGATTAGGAATTGTTTTTCTAGTGCAGCATATTTTTGTTTTCTTGCCTACTTTTTTTACAAATTTATTGGTTTTGGTTGCAATGCCAGAGATATGAGAAAGAAAATTTAGAGCAACTCTTTCTCCAATTAATATATTTTTAATTCTACCTTCAATTATAGCAATTACAGACCCTTTACTAATTTTTGATCCCTCTTTTTTTTTTGTATGAAATTTAATATTTCTGTCTAATAAATTAAATGTTTGTTTAGCAAATTCTAATCCACCTATAATACCTTTTTCATTACTTATTAGGTTAACTTTTGAAATTGAATTATTATTTAGTAGATTTGTTGTAATATCTCCTGAAGGATATAGATCCTCATTAAGAGCTAACTTACAGGCTGATTGGATAAAATTTTTACTTAATTGAATTTTTGGCACAGAATTTATCTGCCTATTTCAGCCATTCTCTCTACTGATTTCCTAGCCTTCTCAATTGTTTCGTGATCCATTATTAATTCGTTGGTTTCATTTTCTAAACAATCAAGTATTTTTGGTAGTGTAATTCTTTTCATGTGAGGACATAAGTTACAAGGTCTAATAAATTCTACATTAGGATTATCAATTTGAACATTATCACTCATTGAGCATTCTGTAACCATCATAACTTTTTCTGGTTGATTATCTTTTACATATTTAATCATTCCACTTGTTGAGCCTGCAAAATCACTTGCTTTTATTACATCAGGAGGACATTCAGGATGGGCAATAATTTTAATTCCAGGATTATTTTTTCTTATTTCATTAATCTCTTCATCATTAAATTGCTCATGAACCTCACAAGTCCCTTTCCAGGAAATAATTTCTACATCAGTTTGGGAAGCAACATATTTTGCTAAATAATCGTCTGGTAAGAAAATTACTTTTTTTACACCTAAAGAGTTTACAATTTTAACAGCATTTGCTGATGTACAACAAACGTCAGTTTCAGCCTTAACATCTGCAGAAGTGTTAACGTATGAAACTACAGGAACACCAGGATATTGTTTTTTTAGATTTCTTACATCTTCACCAGTTATAGATGAGGATAAAGAGCAACCAGCTTTCATATCTGGCAGTAAAACTTTTTTATCTGGACTCATTAATTTGGCAGTCTCCGCCATAAAATGTACACCGCACATAACGATTATATCAGCCTCTGTTTTTGCAGCTTCAATTGCTAAGGCTAACGAGTCAGCTGAAAAATCAGATATACCATGATATATTTCAGGAGTTTGGTAATTATGAGCAAGAATTACTGCGTTCTTCTCTTTTTTAAGTTTATTTATCTTATAAATGTAAGGTGCATGAGTGGCCCATTCTATTTCAGGAATGGATTTAGAAACCTTCTGATAAATAGGATCTGTTGCAATTTTAACTTGAGTTGTGAATTCCATAATAAAAACTTATCAACTTGAAATAGAATTGTCATTCATTTAATCTGACGCATGATTTGCGGCCATGCTGAAATTGGTAGACAGGCACGGTTGAGGGCCGTGTGAGCCTAGCTCATGAGAGTTCGATTCTCTCTGGCCGCACCATTAATTTATATTATATATGAAAAAAGGGGCGTTCTGTTGCCAGGTGCCCCAAACCCCGTAACTTAATTAGTAAACTAATTAAGCTGCAAGTGCGTAACTTTCGTTAGCATTTATAAATTAGCCCATCACGGCGGAACAATACCGAACGAAAGAACAACTTTTAGACACCCGTCGATCCTAATTCACCCCCTTAAGTTGAAAATGGTGGAGGTGGTGGGTACTGCCCCCACGTCCGTAATGGTTATTACGAAATTCGTTTATCGTCATAGTTGGAAAACCAACACTATTAATATAAAACCAAATACAAGAGATTCAATAATTTATTCATGAAACTTACAAAAGAACAAATAAACGACATAAAAGATCAACAATCTCAAGAGAACGTAACCAAGAGAGTTACAGCTCCTGAATTAGAAAAAGTATTATATGAAGCAATGCCAGCTTTAGATCACGGCTTTATAAGAGTTATTGACTATATGGGAGATGATAGCTCAATTGTTCAGTCTGCAAGAGTTTCTTATGGCAAAGGAACTAAACAAGTTTCGACAGATAGCGGTCTAATTAAATATCTAATGCGCCATTGGCATAGCACTCCATTTGAAATGTGTGAAATTAAGTATCATGTAAAGTTACCAATTTTTATTGCAAGACAATGGATTAGACATCGTACAGCTAACGTTAATGAATACTCTGCAAGATATTCAATTTTAGATAAAGAATTTTATTTACCTGATCCACAAAATTTGGCAGCTCAATCAATTGCAAACAGACAAGGTAGAGGCGATGTGATTGAGGGAGATCAGGCAAAGGAAGTTTTAGAACTTTTAAAAAATGATGCTGAAAGAACATATGATAATTATGAAACTATGCTTAATCAAAAATTTGATGGGTCTACAATTGATGAAAATAAAAAAGGATTAGCTAGAGAGTTAGCGAGAATGAACTTAACTTTGAATACCTATACACAGTGGTATTGGAAAACTGATCTTTTAAACTTAATGAATTTTTTAAGATTACGTGCTGATCATCATGCTCAATATGAAATTAGAGTTTATGCTGATATAATGTTAGATACACTTAAGAGATGGGTTCCTATTACGTACGATGCTTTTATGGATTATAGAGTAGGTGGTACGGAAGTTTCTGCAAAAGGAAAAGTTATTATTCAAAAACTATTAAAAGGTGAGGAAATAAATTTAGAACAATCTGGACTTTCAAAAAGAGAATGGAATGAACTTATGGATGCTTTCGAAATTAAAAAAAGGATTGTTTAATATCTTCTGCAAATTTTATATAAATTTTTGTAATTTCATGATCTGGATCTTTCTCAACAATAGGAATTCCCATATCTCCATATTTCCCAACATCAGAATTTATTGGTATTTGTCCTAAAAATTTCTTCTCAAATTCTTGTGCAGTTCTTTCAACACCATTCTCTCCAAAAATTGCATATTTCTTTCCATCATCTCCAATAAAGTGACTCATATTGTCAATCAATCCAATAATATTTACTTTTAATTTTTCAAACATTCTAATTCCTCTCTTTACATCTTGTAGTGCTATTTCCTGAGGAGTAGAGACTATTATTGCACCATCTACATTAATCTCTTGAGCAAAAGTTAGTTGTGTATCACCTGTGCCTGGAGGCATATCAACTATAATGAAGTCTAAATCTTTCCAACCAACTTTTTGAGTAAAAGTTTTAATAGCACTAGTTACCATTGGTCCTCTCCAGATCATCGGTGTTTGCTCGTCTGTTAGAAAACCAATAGACATACATTGAATGTCATACTTTATAATTGGCTTTAAAGTTTGCCCATCACTATCTGGCTTTTCATTTATAGAGAATAGTTTTGGTAAAGAAGGTCCATAAATATCAGCATCTAAAATTCCTACTTTGCATCCAACTTTTTTTAAGGCTAAAGCTAAATTTGTAGCAAAAGTAGATTTCCCAACTCCACCCTTTGCACTAGATATTGCAATTGTAAATTTAGTTCCTGGAATTGGGTTTCTTTTGAAGGTTTTTGGCTCAGTTTTTGCCTTCATTGTGTCACTAAGACCTACTTTTTTATCATCCATAAAAATACACTTACCTTGTTTTTGAGTATAAAGACACTATATAGAATGTCATAATGACAATTTACAAAAATCAAAGTCCATGGGGAAGTCCTTCAGGTAGTAGTGGTGGAGGCGGAAATGGTGGAGGTTTCAGAAGAGGCCCTACACCTCCTAATTTGGATGAAGCAATTAAAAAATTGCAGGACACTATAAATAAGTTCACAGGAAGTGGCACAGGTGGAAAAAAACCAATAATATTAGGTTTAATCATTTTAGTTGTAATTTGGGCGTTAAGTGGTTTGTATAGAGTTTTACCTGATGAGCAGGGCGTAGTCTTAAGATTTGGGAAATTTGTTAATACCACTCAGCCAGGATTAAATTATCATTTACCATTTCCAATTGAGAGTGTGTTAACTCCAAAAGTTACTAAAGTTAATAGAATGGACATAGGCTTTAGATCAGAAAGAGACAGTGGGTTTGGCCAAGGTGGCGGTGTAGCTGATGTCCCTGAAGAAAGCTTAATGTTAACAGGTGATGAAAATATAGTTAATATAGACTTTTCAGTATTTTGGGTAATCAAAGATGCTGGTAACTTTCTTTTTAAAATTCAGGATCCAGAAGGTACAGTAAAAGCTGCAGCTGAAACTGCTATGAGAGAAGTTATTGCAAGATCAAATATTCAGCCAATTCTTACAGAAGGAAGAGCAGTTATCGAAAGAGATACTCAAGACATAATCCAGGGGATACTTGATGAATATGAAAGTGGTGTACTAATCACACAAGTTCAAACTCAAAAGGCTGACCCACCAGACCAAGTAATTGATGCTTTCAGAGATGTACAGGCTGCAAGAGCTGATATGGAAAGATCAAAAAATGAGGCAGAAGCTTATGCAAATGATGTGATACCAAGAGCGCGAGGAGAAGCTGCAAAAATTTTACAAGCTGCAGAAGCTTACAAAAAAGAAGTTGTTGCAAAGGCAGAGGGTGAGGCAAGTAGATTTCTATCGATATATACTGAATACGATAAAGCAAAAGAGGTAACTCAGGAAAGAATGTATTTAGAAACAATGGAGCAGGTGCTTGCTGATATAAATAAGATTATAATTGATAAAGATTCTGGATCTGGCGTTGTGCCATATCTTCCATTACAAGAGTTAAAATCAGGGACAAATTAATGAAAGCTGGAAAATTTATATTACCGATAATAATCTTAATAGGGGCAACTTTATTCTTCTCAATCTTTATTGTTAAAGAAGTAAACCAAGCTATTGTACTTCAGTTTGGTGATCCCAAGAGAATTATTTTAAAACCAGGATTAAATTTTAAACTTCCATTTATTCAGAATGTAGTATTTCTCGATAAAAGGGTGCTTAATTTAGACACTCCACCTGAAGAAGTTATTGCATCTGATCAAAAACGTCTAATAGTAGATGCTTTTGCAAGATTTCAAATTACTGATCCACTAAAATTCTATATTTCAGTTGGAAATGAAAGAGTTGCAAGATCAAGGTTGGCAACGATTATTAATTCAAGAATAAGAAACGTATTAGGTCAACAAAAATTACAAACATTATTATCTGAAGATAGATCCAAACAAATGGCTCTTATTCAACAAGGTGTAAATAATGAAGCTGAAAATTTTGGTATAAAGATAGTTGATGTAAGAATAAAAAGAGCTGATTTACCTCAAGCAAACAGTGATGCAATCTTTAGAAGAATGCAAACTGAAAGGGAAAGAGAAGCTAAAGAATTTAGAGCGAAAGGTGCTGAAATGGCTGTTACCATTACGTCAACTGCAGATAAAGAAGTTACAGTTATCTTAGCTGAGGCAGAAAAAAAATCTGAAATTATGAAAGGTGAAGGAGATGGCCTTAAAAATAAAATTTTTGCTGATGCATTTGGACAAGACCCTGAATTTTTTGGATTTTACAGAGCAATGCAAGCTTACCAAAAAGCTCTAATTGGTGGAGAAACCTCAATGATTTTATCCCCAGATAGTGAATTTTTTAAATTTTTTGGAAATAAACAAAAATAGACAATTTTAAAATTAATATGAGAGAATTGATCATAGCATTTGGTCTTTTCTTGTTCATTGAAGGAGTGTTATATGCCTTATTTCCATCAAAAATGAAAAATATGTTAAAAAAACTTGATTCAGTCACTGACAAACAGCTCAGAACAGGTGGGTTAATATTTGCACTTATTGGGTTTATAATTATTTGGTATTTAAAAGTATGAAAAACTTAATTAAAATTTTTTCAATAATAATAATTTCATTAAACTTTTTTACAGTTTCTAAAGCTCAGGAAATTCCATCTTCATTTGCAGATCTAGCAGAGAGGTTAATGCCGTCGGTTGTAAATATTTCAACGACCACAACTGTAACAACTAGATCAAACCCTTTACCATTTGAATTTCCACCAGGTTCACCATTTGAGGACATGTTCGGTTCTCCTCAACAAAGACAAACTAGTGCGCTAGGATCAGGTTTTATAATTGATGAGGAGGGAGTTGTAATAACAAACAACCATGTTATTCAAGGAGCATCAGACATATTTGTTAGAGTTAATGGCGACGAAGATTATAAAGCAGAAGTACTTGGTGCAGACGCAGGTATGGATATTGCGGTATTAAAAATAAAGTCTGACAAAAAATTTAAGCCAGTCAAATTTGGTAACTCAGACAAATCTAGAATTGGAGATTGGGTTATTGCGATAGGTAATCCATTTGGTCTCGGGGGGACTGTAACAGCAGGAATAATTTCTGCTAGAAATAGAAGTATAGGGTTATCAAGATATGAAGATTATATTCAAACTGATGCTTCAATAAACCAAGGAAATTCAGGAGGCCCTCTATTTAATATGAATGGAGATGTTATTGGAATTAATACAGCTATACTTGGCCAATCTGGCTCAATCGGAATAGGTTTTGCGATTCCATCAAACAGTGCACAAAAGGTTATTGAACAACTAATTGAATTTGGAGAGACAAAAAGAGGATGGCTTGGAGTTAGAATTCAAGTTGTAGATCAAGGAATAGCAGATGCAGAAAAACTAGATAAACCTAGAGGTGCTCTAGTTGCAAGTGTTGCGGATAACAGCCCATCTGACAAGGGAGGAATTAAACCTGGAGATATAATTTTAGAGTTTGATGAAAAACCTATTAATGAAATGAAGGAACTACCTAAAATAGTTGCTGAAACAGATGTTGGAAAAAAAGTAATTGTTAAAGTTTGGAGAAATAAACGAGAAATTACAAAAGAAATAATTCTTGGAAGATTAGAAACTTCAGAGGATTTTAAAGCACAAAAACCAGTAATTGAAAAACCAAAAGTAAAGAGAATTGAAGGTTTGAAAATAGATGTTCGTTTATTAAGTAAAGATGATATTGAGGCAAGAAATCTTCCAAAAGGAACAAGTGGAGTGGTCATCACTAAAATAGATAATGATAGCCCTATAAACTATTTACAAATTAACAATGTTATTGTTGAAGCGAACAGAAAAAAAATTAACACAATAGGTGATCTTGATAATGTGGTAAAATTGAAATTAAGAAGTGATGAAAATAACTTGCTAATTGCAATCTACAACAACCAAAATCAAAGAACATATGTTGGTGTTAAATTAAAATAATAAAAATGGACCTAAAGTCCAAAATAATATTAATCTCGGGTCCCACAGCATCAGGTAAGTCCAAAGTTGCATTGAAAATTGCTAAAAAGTTAAATGGAGAAATTATTAATGCAGATAGCATGCAGGTATATAAAGAATTAAATATACTGACCGCTAGACCTTTACAAGCCGATTTGAATAAAATCGTTCACCATTTATATGGTTTTAGAAGTGTTAAAAAAGAATTTTCGTCAGGTGAGTGGTTAAAATTAGCTAAAAGGATTATTAAAAAAATTAGAGACAAAAATAAAATTCCAATTTTAGTTGGTGGTACTGGTCTTTATTTCAAAGCTCTGACTGATGGATTGGTTAAAATTCCAAAAATACCAATCCATATTCGAAATAAAATAAGGCAAATGCAAAATAATTTAGGTCAAAAAAAATTTTATTTAAAACTCTTAAAAATTGATCCATCAGTAAAAAATAAGATTGAACCAACTGATGCCCAAAGATCAATTAGAGCTTATGAAGTTATTTCGATTTCAAAAAAATCAATTTTTGAATGGTATAAGAAAACAAAACCATCTTTTCGAAAGGATGAGTTTATTAAAATTTATATAGATTATCCTAAAGATGAATTAATTAACAAAATTTCCAAGAGAGTAGACCAAATGATGAAAGACGGAGCTATTAATGAAGTAAAGGATTTTTTAAAGCTTAATTTGAAGAGTGATAGTAACATCTTCAAAGTTATAGGAATAAGAGAGATTAAAGAATTTATTGATAAGAAAACTTCTATGCATGATTTAAAACTAAATATTGTTATAAAAACCAGACAATACGCTAAAAGACAGAGAACTTGGTCTAGAGGTCAAATGAGTGATTGGCAAAAATTTGATGCTGACGCTCTTTCAAAATTTATAAAAAAATTATAAATAATCCTCACAATAACTTGACCAATGAGTACAACTTCAGCTAGATTGGCTGAATGCCAAAATTATATTCAGGGGCTGAGATTGTATTCAAATGCTTGGAAGATCAAAATGTTAGTCACATATTTGGTTATCCTGGAGGAGCGGTTCTTCCAATTTATGATGAATTAAAAAATTTTAACTCTGTAAAACATATTCTAGTAAGACATGAACAAGGTGCAGGACATGCTGCTGAAGGATATGCAAGATCAACTGGCAAACCAGGAGTATTATTAGTTACCTCAGGTCCTGGAGCTACTAATGCTGTTACTGCCCTAACAGACGCTTACATGGACTCTGTGCCTTTAGTTTGCATCACAGGACAAGTCCCAACACACTTAATTGGTACAGATGCATTTCAAGAATGTGATACCACAGGGATAACTAGACCTTGTACTAAACATAACTGGCTAGTAAAAGATGTTAACGATTTAGCAGAAGTAATGCATAAAGCTTTTGAGGTAGCAACTACAGGTAGACCAGGACCTGTTTTGGTGGATATTCCAAAAGATATACAATTTCAAAAAGGTAAATATAAAAATTTCATGAAGATTAAAAAGTTAAATGGAAAATCTCATGACAATTTTTCTCAAAAAAATATTGATGAGTTAATTAAATTAATTAGTAAAGCAAAAAAACCAATCTTTTATACTGGAGGTGGAGTAATTAATTCAGGACCAAAGGCAAGTGAACTTTTAAGAGAACTCGTATATGTAACTGGTTTTCCTATAACCTCAACGTTACAAGGTCTTGGTTGTTTCCCTGCAGATGATAATCAATTTTTAGGAATGCTAGGTATGCATGGAACCTACGAAGCAAACAACGCCATGTATTCATGTGACTTAATGATAAATGTTGGTGCGAGGTTTGATGATAGAATTACTGGTAAGATTGACGAGTTCTCTCCTAAATCTAAAAAAGTTCATATTGATATAGATCCATCGTCAATAAATAAAAATGTAAAAGTAGATTTAGCAATTGTTGGAGATATTAAGTCAGTTTTAACATCAACATTAAAAACTTTTAAAAAATCTAAAAATAATTTTTCTAAATCAAATAAACATCAAATATCTAATTGGTGGGAACAAATTCAGAAATGGAGATCTAAAAGATCATTAGACTACATTGGTAGTGAAGAGACAATAAAACCACAGTATGCTATTGAAAGATTATACGAGCTAACAAAAGATAAAGACACATATATCACAACTGAAGTAGGCCAACATCAAATGTGGGCCGCTCAACACTACAAGTTCAATAAACCAAATAGATGGATGACTTCTGGAGGTCTTGGTACGATGGGATATGGATTACCAGCAGCAGTTGGAGTCCAAATTGCTCATCCTAAGAAATTAGTAATTGATATTGCTGGAGAAGCATCTGTTTTGATGACTATGCAGGAAATGTCAACCGCAGTTCAGTACAATTTGCCTATAAAAATATTTATTTTGAATAATGAGTACATGGGAATGGTAAGACAATGGCAGGAATTATTACATGATAAAAATTATTCAGAGAGTTATACGGCTGCGTTGCCAGATTTTGTTAAAATGGCAGAAGCATATGGGTGTGTTGGTATAAGAGCAAAAACACCAGAGGAGTTAGATGATAAGATCATTGAAATGTTAAACACAGATCGTCCAGTTATATTTGATTGTCTTGTAGACAAACAAGAAAACTGCTTTCCAATGATACCTTCTGGTAAACCCCATAATCAAATGTTACTTGGTCCCAAAGATCAAAAAGAAAAAAAGATAACAGGAAAGGGTAGAACACTGGTTTAATGGCAAACTCAAAATCAGCATATAGTACTGCAGGAAAAAAACAGAAGCTTGATACACATATTATAGTTGTGTGGGTAGATAATGAAGCTGGTGTTTTAGCGCGTGTAGTTGGGTTATTTTCTGGAAGAGGTTACAATATTGAGTCTTTAGCAGTAGCAGAGGTTGATCAAAAACAAAATATTTCTAGAATAACAATTGTTACTACTGGTACTCCCCAAGTTGTAGATCAGATTAAACTTCAATTAAAAAAATTAGTTCCAGTCCATAAAGTAGCAGATTTTAAAAGAGAAGATAAAAATGTTATTTTTAAAGAAATGGCATTATTCAAGTTTGTTGCAAACAATGGCAAACTAAATAAAGCTTTTGAAGCTTGCAAAAATTTTAATCCAGTAATATTAGATAAAACAAATAAATCAAACGTTATACAAATTACAGCTTTAAGACGAGAAATAGATAGTATGTCAAAAAATTTAAAAAAATTTGGTTTGGTGAGTGTTTCAAGAACAGGTGCAGTTGCTATGACTAGAGGGTCAGAAATATTTAAATAAATAAAAATTAAAGGAGAGAAATTATGAAAATGTTTTATGAAAAAGATACTAATGTAAATTTAATTAAGGATAAGAAAGTAGCAATTTTTGGTTATGGAAGCCAAGGTCATGCACATGCACTTAATTTAAGAGATAGTGGTGTTAAAGAAGTTGTGGTAGCGTTAAGAGAAGGTTCTTCAAGTATTGAAAAAGCTGAGTCTAAAGGTTTAAAAGTAATGAATTTATCAGATGCTGCAGAATGGGCAGATGTTGTTATGATATTAACACCAGACGAATTACAAGCATCAATATATAAAAATCATATAGAGCAACGTGTTAAAGAAGGAACATCTATTGCTTTTGCTCATGGTTTAAATGTTCATTATGATCTTATTAAAGCTAGAAAAGATTTAGACGTATTTATGGTTGCACCAAAAGGACCTGGACATTTGGTAAGAAGTGAATATGAAAAAGGTGGTGGTGTGCCCTGTTTATTTGCTGTTCACCAAGATGGTTCTGGTAAAGCAAGAGATTTAGCAATGTCATATGCGTCAGCTGTTGGTGGTGGTAGATCTGGAATAATTGAAACTACATTTAAAGATGAAGTAGAAACTGATCTATTTGGAGAACAAACAGTATTGTGTGGTGGTCTTGTTGAATTAATTAAAAATGGATACGAAACTTTAGTTGAAGCTGGATACGAACCAGAAATGGCCTATTTTGAAACTGTTCACGAAGTGAAATTGATTGTGGATTTAATATATGAAGGTGGAATTGCTAATATGAATTATTCAATTTCAAATACAGCCGAGTATGGCGAGTATCAGTCAGGTCCAAGAATAATTAAAAAAGATGAAACTAAGCAAAGAATGAAAGAAGTTTTAGCAGAAATTCAATCTGGTAAATTTACAAAAGAATGGATGGAAGAGTGCAAAAATGGTCAAAAAAATTTTCTTGCAACTAGAGCTAAATTAGCAGAGCACTCGGTTGAAAAAGTAGGTGCTGAACTTCGGGCTATGATGCCTTGGATTTCAAAAAAGAAACTTGTTGATAGCGATAAGAAGTAGATAAATAATTGTTTTATTTGGGCTAAAATAGCCATTTTATTTTGCAATCTGAGCGTGAGCATGTATGATATGTGTGCTTATAATAATTAAATGACTGATAATAACAGAGTATACATTTTTGATACTACAATGCGTGATGGAGAGCAGTCTCCTGGCGCATCAATGAGTTTGGAAGAAAAAATCCAAATAGCCAGAGTATTTGATGAACTTGGAATAGACATCATTGAAGCAGGATTTCCTATTGCATCTCCTGGAGATTTCGAAGCTGTGACTGAAGTAAGTAAGATATTAAAAAAATCAATTCCTGCAGGTTTAGCAAGGCATTCAAAAAAAGATATTGATAGATGTTACGAAGCTTTAAAACATGCGCCAAGATTCAGAATTCATACATTTATTTCCACAAGTCCTTTACACATGAAACATAAGCTTAATAAATCTCCAGAAGAGGTTTACGAAGCTATCAAGCAAAATGTAACTTATGCAAGAAATTTTACAGACGATGTGGAATGGTCTTGTGAAGATGGAACTAGAACAGATATGGATTATATGTGTAAGACAGTTGAACTTGCAATAAAATGCGGAGCTAAAACTATTAATATTCCAGATACAGTTGGGTATACTATACCATCTGAATTTACAAAAATTATTCAAACTTTATTAAATAAAGTCCCAAATATAGATAAAGTAATTCTTTCGACGCATTGTCATAATGATTTAGGCTTAGCAGTTGCCAATTCGTTAGCAGGCGTTCAAGCTGGAGCTAGACAAATTGAATGTACTATAAATGGTTTAGGGGAAAGAGCTGGAAATGCAGCTCTTGAGGAAGTTGTTATGGCTATGAAAACAAGGCCAGATTTAATGCCATTTGAAACTGGGATTGAAACTACTCTTTTAAGCAAAGCATCCAAGATAGTATCTAATGCTACAGGTTTTCCTGTTCAATATAACAAAGCTATAGTCGGTAAGAATGCTTTTGCTCATGAAGCAGGAATTCACCAAGATGGAATGCTAAAAAATAGACAAACTTATGAAATCATGACACCGGAAAGTGTGGGTGTTAAACAAACATCTCTTGTGATGGGAAAGCACTCAGGAAGACATGCATTTAAAGATAAATTAACTAGTTTGGGATATCCAGATATTACTGACGATGTTGTCGATAATGCGTTTGCAAAATTTAAAATATTAGCAGATAAAAAAAAACATGTTTATGATGAAGATATAATTGCTTTAATAGATGATAGTTTAATAACAGACAATAAAGTAAGTGCTATAAATTTGAAATCTTTGAAAGTATTTGCTGGTACTGGTGAACCTCAAAGAGCAGAAATGACATTAGATGTTTTTGGTGAAGTCAAAAAAGCATCAGAAACAGGTGATGGGCCAGTTGATGCAATTTTCAAATGTATAAAAAAACTTTATCCGCACGAGGTAAATTTACAACTTTATCAAGTACATGCTGTTACAGAGGGAACAGATGCTCAAGCCACAGTAAGTGTTAAAATTGAAGAAAATGGAAAAACAACTGTAGGACAAGCTGCAGATACTGACACTTTAGTTGCATCTGCAAATGCTTATATAAATTCACTTAATAAAATGATTATAAAAAGAGATAAAACAGCACCAGGTACAAACATAGAAAATCAAAATTTTGAAAATCAAAAGATGAAAGGTATATAAAAATGGCAATGTTCAGCAACTTAAAAAAATTATGGAGTCAAGATATGGCGATAGATCTTGGTACAGCAAACACACTTGTAGTATTAAAGGGAAAAGGTGTAGTTCTTAATGAGCCATCAGTAGTTGCAGTTGTTGACAATAAAGGAAAAAAATCAGTTTTAGCTGTTGGAGATGAAGCAAAGACTATGCTTGGAAGAACACCAGGAAATATTCAAGCAATAAGACCTCTGAGAGATGGTGTTATTGCAGACTTCGTTGTTACTGAAGAGATGATTAAACACTTTATTAAAAAAGTTCACAAAAAAACATTAGCCAATCCAAGAATTTTAATTTGTGTACCAACAGGTTCAACTCCAGTTGAAAGAAAAGCAATTCAAGATAGCGCCCTTGCAGCCGGAGCTCGCAAAGTTAACTTAATTGAGGAACCAATAGCTGCAGCAGTAGGAGCCGGACTACCAATATCTGAAGCAACTGGGTCAATGGTTGTTGATATAGGTGGAGGCACAACTGAAATTGCAGTTTTATCATTAGGTGGCGTTGTATATTCAGAATCATTAAGAGTAGCTGGAGATGCAATGGATAATGCTTTAAAAGAATATATGAGAGAAGAGTATAATTTAATGATTGGCGATAGTACTGCAGAAAAAATCAAAAAAGATATTGGTACAGCTATTCCAACAAATAATAATACATATGCAGTTAAAGGTAGAGATTTGAGATCAGGAACTCCAAAAGAAGTTAATATTTCTGAAGAAGATACTGCAGAGGCACTAAATCCAATTTTAAAAGATATAGTATCTTCAATTAAAAAAGCTTTAGAGAATACTCCACCTGAGTTATCTGCTGATTTAGTTGATATGGGCTTAACTTTGACCGGTGGAGGTTCTCTTTTAAATAATATAGATAAAAGATTTTCAAAAGAAACAGGTCTTCCAGTAAATGTTGCTGATGATCCTTTATCTTGTGTTGCAATAGGAACTGGTAAAGCTTTAGACCAAGAGGAAACTTTTTCATCAGTCTTATCTGAGTACTAATTAAAATGTCTAAGGAAATGGGCAGAGACGATTTTGTCATATCTGCACGTTCAATTTTTTTAAAAAAAGGTAACAGACAAAAATTTTCACTTTTAACTTTAGTCATAGTATCCATAATTATTTTATCATTAGAATATTTTAAAACAGGACCTTTAAATCAATTTAGGATATTTGCAAAAGATGTTATTTTTAAAACTTCATATTTTATATCATTACCATTTTCATCAATGAAAAATGTCTATTATGGTTTTAATGATCATTTAAAAATATATGAAGAAAATAAAAAACTTAAAAATACAAATTTAAATATTGAAGAATTAAAATTTGAAAATCAATTTTTAAAAGAAGAAAATATAAGGCTAAATGAGTTGATTGAAGAAAAGAGTCTTTTTTCTGATAATTATCATGTAACCAAAATTTTACTAGATCAGGAGAGCCCATACCTTAGATCAATTGTGATTAATAAAGGCTTTAAACACGATATTAAAATAGGGTCAGCTGTGAGAAGCGGTTCGTATTTTGTAGGAAAAGTTGTTGGCGTTAATTACCTAACTTCCAGAGTTTTATTAATAAATGACCTTAATAGTAAGATACCAGTAATAATTGAACCAGATGGGATGAGAGCTATGGTTTCTGGCAATGGAAGTAAAATATTTGGTGATATAGAGTACCTACCTGAAAAAAATCAAGTTGAAGAGGGTCACATAGTTTATACTTCGGGGACCGATGGAATTATCTCCTCTGGAATACCTGTAGGAAAAATAATTATTAAAAATAATCAAAAATCTGTGAGATTTTTCATTGATTTTGATCAAATTCAATATGTTAAGGTTTATTTCAAAAAGTGAGTTTATTTGCTAACAGAATTTATTCTAAGACCATTACAAGTCTACCTACTTTAATTCTAATCCTTGTCGTAATTTTAGGTTTAAATATTAATATTATTTATAAAAATTATGATTTTATCATAAACTTTAGCTACATAATTGTATTCTTCTGGAGTTTAAAAAAACCAGAGCATCTAGGATATGGATTAATTTTCTTTGCAGGTATTATAAATGATGTAGTTCAAAGTTTTCCAATTGGAATTTCTTCTCTAGACTATTTATCATTATCTGTGATTGGAGCCTTTATACGGAATAGAATGGTCATGTACAATTTAATTTATGATTGGATATCATTTTTGATAGCAATTTTAATTGTAGGATCAGTAAATTACATTATATTAGTAACAATATTTAAAATTCCAATTGTCTATGAAAGTTTAATATTGGGTTTATTCGTTACATTTTTAATTTACCCTATATTTTTCAAAATATTTATTTGGATAGATAATATGATGCTAGTTACAGAGAATGATAAAAAAAATAGGTAATTTAAATAAAAATAAAATTATAAGTAGAAGACTTTTTGTTTTAGTTGCAGCAAAGATTGGATTACTTGGAATTGTTACTTCAAGATTATATAATCTTCAAATTTCTGAAAAGCAAAAATATGAAGTTTTATCTGACAAAAATAGAATAAGAGAATGGAAAACTCCACCTCAAAGAGGAATAATAACTGATTATTTTAATAATGTTATTGCAGATAATCAAAGAGTTTATCAAGTTCATTTATCTCTTGAGGAGGTTTCTAATTTTAATAATTCAATTTTTAAACTTAAAAATATTATAAGCCTTAAAGAGGATGAAATAAAAAAAATATATGAAAATAAAGAAAAGTCTAAGCCATGGGATACTCTAATAATTTCTGAAAATTTATCGTGGAAAGAATTTTCTAAATTAAATTTGTACCTGCATGAATTGGAAGGTGCAAAGCCAGTTTTGTCTACTTCAAGACATTATCCTTATTCCAATGATTTAGTACATGTTATTGGTTATGTGGGTGATGCAACAACCAAAGATATTCAAAATAAAAAAAAAATAGAAGAAAACTTTGTGCCAGGTTTAAAAGTCGGAAAAATTGGTATTGAAAATTCAAAAGACTCTGACTTAATTGGAAATCATGGAACTAAAAGATATGAAGTTAATGCATCAGGAAAAAAAATAAGTGAAATTAGTTATAACAAGGAAACTCAAGGTGAAAACTTAAGAACGACCATAGACTTAGAAATTCAGCAATTGGCTCAAGAGTTATTAAAAAACCAAGCAGGCTCAATATGTGTTATGGACATATACACAGGTGAAGTAATTGCCATGGCATCGTCTCCAACCTACGATCCAAATAAGTTTACACATGGAATAAGCACTAAAGATTGGAATGAAATTAAAAATAATAAGTTAAGGCCTTTGATCAATAAATCATTAGCTGGATTATATTCTCCAGGATCGACTATAAAACCTTTAGTTGCACTTGCCGCACTAGAATATGGAATAATTGATACAAAGTTTAAAGTAAACTGTAAGGGCCATGATCATCCATATGAATTGTATGGAGAAAGATATCATTGTTGGAAAAAAAATGGTCATGGATTAATGAGTATGAGAAATGCTATTAAACAGTCATGTGATATTTATTTTTATGAAGTCGCAAGGCTTTTAGGTGTTGATAAGCTTTCATTAATTGCAAAAAGATATGGTCTAGGTTCAAAAGTTTTAGAAGATTTTTTTTTAGAAGAAAAAAAAGGAATTGTCCCCTCAACACAATGGAAAAAACAAGTTTTAGAACAGTCTTGGTACCTTGGCGAAACTGTAATTACTGGAATAGGACAGGGTTATATTCAGACTACTCCACTTCAATTATGTTTGATGACAGCCCAATTAGCTAATGGAGGCTTCAAGATCAAACCAAATTTAATTCATGATAAAGAAATAGATTTAGAGATGATTAAATCTAAAATTGAAAGTGAAAAAAAAAAATCTGTAAGTCAAAATATTTTGAAAGATCATCAATTTAAACACTATGAAAGACTTTACAGAAATCCAAATAATTTAAAGTTAGTTCTGGATGCGATGTATGGGTCAACTAACGAACAATTTGGAACCTCATTCAGATCTAGGCACAAAGAGGATAAATATAAATTTGCTGGAAAAACTGGAACTTCTCAAGTTAAAAGAATTACTGATCAAGACAGAGAGCTTGATTTAGACCTTGAAGAGATAGAATATAAAAGCAGAGATCATGCTTTATTTATTGCATTTGCACCTTTTGATAAACCAAGATATTCACTAAGTGTTTTGATAGAACATGGAGGTTCTGGCAGCAAAGCAGCTGCACCACTAGCAAATAAACTAATAAAAAAAATTGTAGATAGGCATGAATCAAGAGAAAAAATTAGAAAAGATTTAAAAAATATTGCATGATACTCTCAACGTCTCTAAATTCTAACAGCTATTCATTTATTGATAAGCTGAGGGCAGTGGACTATTTTTTAATAATAATCGTTGCCATAATAGGTTCATTAAGTGTGTTTTCAATATATTCTACCGAGAGTGGGAACTTTTCTTTTTACACAAAAAATCATCTAATTAGATTTCTTGTGTTTTTTTCTATGTTTTTAATTTTATCATTTATAAGAGTTTCAGCTTGGTATAGGCAGGCATATATTTTTTATATTCTAGGAATATTACTACTCTTATTTGTAATGTTTTTCGGAATCTCTGCCTCTGGATCTAAGCGTTGGATAAATCTTTTCATAATGAACCTTCAACCTTCAGAATTAATGAAAATTGCTGTAATAGTCTGTTTTGCAAGATATTATCACCGCATACAAAGCTCAGATATTCAGAGTTATAAATATCTTTTACAACCAATTATTCTTTTATTAATTCCTTGTTATTTAGTTATAACTCAACCTGATCTAGGAACTGCAATCTTGATAGCAGGGAGTGGCTTGGCAATTATATGGTTAGCAGGACTTAATTTAAAATATTTTGTATATTCAGGTTTAATATTAATGGTTTCGCTACCATTTGTAATTTCAATTTTAAAACCATACCAAAAATCAAGAATATTAACTTTTTTTAATCCTGAAAGAGATCCTTTAGGTGCAGGTTATCAAATAATTCAATCTAAAATAGCTATTGGTTCAGGAGGTTTTTTGGGCAAAGGTTTCTTACAAGGTACACAAAGTTATCTCGAATTCTTACCTGAAAAACACACTGACTTTATTTTCACTCTTTTTTCAGAAGAATTTGGATTTGTAGGCTCAATTATATTAATTTTTCTTTACGCTCTTTTAATTTACAGAATAATAAGGATTGGTTTTTTAAGTAGATCGTTTTTTGCAAAACTATACTGTTTTGGTTTTGCATCAGCTTTATTTTTATATATTTTTGTAAATATAGCGATGGTTCTTGGACTATTACCAATTGTTGGTGCGCCACTTCCTATAATGTCATATGGCGGTTCCTCAATGCTATCAATAATGCTAGGCTTAAGCATTGTAATGAGTTGTAAGATTTACAGTCGAGATCCAATTGGTAGCTAGAATATAGTAAACGGTTATCTCCCGCGATCAAATAGCATCTATTATAATTTATCTTACAAACTATATTTTTTTTATGTCAGAAAAAATGTTAAAAATTGGTATAATTGGAGCAGGTATTCAAGGCGTATGCAATGCACTTTTCTTACAAAAAAAAGGTTATCAAGTAATTTTATTCGATAGAGATGAGCCTGGAAACGCAGCTTCTTATGGAAATGCAGGCCACTTTTCTCCATATGCATCAGTTCCTCTAAACAGACCAGATATTGTCAACGATGTTCCTTCAATGCTTTTAAGCTCAAGAGGACCGTTAGCGCTTAAATGGAACTATATTCCAAAAATGATCCCTTGGTTTTCAAAGTTTTTGATGAATTGTACTAATGATAAAATGATGCATACCGCAAAAAATATGCATCAAATTTTAGATCAATCTTTACTGGCGTATGATGAACTATTCGAAGAGATAGATTTAGAGGGTTTAGTTGAAAATAATGGAATTTTGTATGTGTGGAATGAAAAAAATTTAAAGAGTAGAGAACTAGAAATAAAAATTAGAGATGATCTGGGCGTTAAGCAACAAGTAGTAAATAAAAAAGAAATACATGACCTAGAACCTAACTTAAAGCCATTTTACCACGGTGGTGTTTTTTATGATTATGCAAGACATGCAAGAAATCCGAAAAAAATACTAGTTAAGTTATTTCAAAATTTTATAAACAAAGGTGGAAAGTTCTTAAAACTTAATATTCAAGATCTTAATTTTGATGAAGAAAAACCTGTTTTAAGATCCGAAACCCAGAGATTTGTTTTTGATAAATTAGTTATTGCTTGTGGTGCATTTTCAAAAAAACTTACTGACAAACTTCATGAAAATATTCCTCTAGATACAGAAAGAGGTTATCATGTTCATTTTAAAGATTTTGACCATTTAATATCTAGGCCAGTGGTTTATTCTAATAGAGGATTTGGAATGTCACCGATGGATCAAGGTTTAAGGGTGGTTGGCACTGTGGAATTTGGTGGTTTGGAAAATTCTTTATCAAAATCTAGAATAAAAAATTTAATTTTAAATGCAAATGATATGTTAGATGGATTGCCTGAGCATAAAGATGAGTGGTTGGGGTTTAGACCTACACTACCAGATTTTTTACCAATAATTGGACCATCAAAAAATTATAAAAATGTATTTTACTCATTTGGTCATCATCATTTAGGATGGACTTTAGGTGCAATTTCTGGAAAAATAGTTTCCGGTATGATTGCAAATGAAAATACTAATATGGATTTAAAACCTTATAGCTCTATTAGATTTGCCTAAAAATATTTATTGTAGATATAAATATTGAAGGTCTATACAAACAATAAATAACAGATAACCTATAAATAAAACAGATTTGTTAAATTTTAATGAAATTAAATAATCCTTTTTATCTTGCGTCTATCTATTTAGTTTTAGCGAGCCTATTTTGGGCTGGAAATTTTGTAGTTGGAAAAGCAGCAAGCATTATAGATATACCTCCAATATCATTAAATTTTTATAGATGGTTTTCAGCCTGTTTAGTTTTGCTACCCTTTACTTACAAAGAATTAATAAATAAGAGAAGAGTAATATTTGATAACATTTTTTTATTTTCAATTTTAGGTTTTTTAGCTGTAACAGTGTTCAATTCTGCTCTTTTTTATTCTTTAAGACATACGCAAGTTATTACTGGTCTTCTGATGATATCAACAGTTCCAGTCATGATTATATTATTTTCTTCTCTACTCAAAATTGAGAAAACAAACTTATTTCAAATAACAGGAGTATTCTTATCTCTTGCTGGAGTTATGTTTATCATCACAAAAGCAGATTTAAACAATCTTATAAATTTAACATTTAACAGAGGAGATATATTTGCATTAATTGCAATGTTTGCTTGGTCTTTATATTCGACGCTTTTAAAAAAACGTAAATCCGATCTATCCCCAATTGCAACACTACAAGTCGTTATTACATGTGGCGTGTTTTTTTTAATTCCAATGTATTATATGGATTATAAACTTGGTAGTGTCATTAAATTTGAAACTTCTTTTTTCCTAGTGTTATTTTATGTTGTATTATTCCCAGGAATAATTTCATTTTTATTTTGGATTAAAGGTGTCACACTTATTGGAGCAAATAGATCTGGAGTTTTTTTACATTTGATGCCAATTTTTGGTGCAATGATGGCTATGTTTATTTTCAATGAAAAAATTTTATTTTATCATTTCTTAGGTGCAATTTTTATAATTGCTGGTATTACAGTCTCGAATAAAAAAATTCAAAATGCTTAAGGTAGCTATTTTAGACGATTATCAAAACGTTGCTCAAGAATTCATAGATTTGAAAAATCTTTCATCAAAATTCGCTATTGAAATTTTTAGTGAACCTTTTGAAAATGAAGATGATGCTATTGAAAAATTAAAAGAATTCGAAGCCCTACTTATCATGAGGGAGAGAACTACAATTAGTTCAAATCTCATTAAAAATTTGAAAAAACTGAAATATATCTCAACAAGTGGAATGAGAAATAAAGCAATAAATCTAGAGGCAGCAAAGAAAGCTAAAATTATTGTTACAGGAACAGAAATAAATTCAAATCCAACTTGTGAGTTAACATGGGCTTTAATCTTAGGTCTTGCAAGAAATGTTAAAGTAGAAGTTGATAATATGTATCAAGGTTATTGGCAGACAACGGTAGGTATTGAATTAAAAGGTAAAATTTTAGGACTTGTTGGTTTAGGAAAAGTTGGATCTCAGGTTGCAAAAATAGGAAAAGCTTTTGGCATGCAAGTTATGGCATGGAGTGAAAACTTAAGTCTAGATAAGTGTAAAGAACTTGATGTTTTGCCATCTAGTAAAGAGGATCTTATTCAAAACTCTGACTTTATATCAATTCATGTCCAAGGAGGAGAAAGATACAAGGATTGTATAAAGCTCGCTGATTTTGATAAAATGAAAAAAACCTCTTATCTAATTAATACTTCAAGAGGTCCAATTGTAAACGAGGATGATTTAATTATAGCTCTATCAACTAACGTAATTGCTGGCGCTGGTATCGATGTTTATGATAAAGAACCCCTACCCAGTGGTCATAAATTAAGATTTGTTCCTAACGCACTTTTGCTTCCACACGTAGGCTATGTTACAGCTGAAAATTATTCTATTTTCTATACACAAATGATTGAAAATTTAGAAGCCTGTGTTGCTGGTAAGCCTATTCGAGAAATAAAGTAAAGTGGAATTACCAGTTGTAAATCACCCTGATTATGAGGCAAAAATTGGTGATGATAATAAATTTCCAATTAAAAAGTTTGGTGAATTAGCAAGTTTTCTTAAAAAAGAAAAAGTAGTTAAGAAGTTTTATAAACCTGAGCCATGCTCAATTAATACACTAAAAGGGGCTCACTCTGAGGAGTATATTTTAAAAATTAAAAATAAAACATTAGAGCAAACATTGGTTAAAAAAATAGGGTTCCCTTTAGTTGATAGTGTGGTCAGAAGATCTTTAGTTGCAACAGGCGGAACTGTATTGGCCTCTAAACTAGCAATTAATTATGGAATAGCTTGTAATACAGCTGGTGGAAGTCACCATGCTATCTATGATGAGGGAGCTGGTTTTTGTGTTTTTAACGATGTGGCTGTTGCTGCAAAATATCTTTTGAAAAGAGGGTTGGCTAACAAAATCCTCATAGTTGATTTAGATGTTCACCAGGGTAATGGAAATTCAGAAATATTTAAAAATGAAAATAACGTTTTTACATTTAGTATGCACACAAAAGTGAATTATCCACCAATTAAATCAAAAAGTGATCTGGACGTTGAACTTGAACAAAACATGGAAGATGATGAGTATTTAGATATTTTAAAAAAAAATTTAATTTTTCTAAACGATTTTAATTTTGATTTTGTTTTTTATATCGCAGGTGTTGACATTCATTTAGATGATAGATTAGGTAAGTTGTGTATTACTGACATAGGAATTAATAAAAGAGACGAGATGGTTATTAGAAACTTTTTTAAAAGAAGAGTTCCTATTTGTGGAGTTTTAGGTGGTGGTTACAACAAAGACTTTAAAAAACTTATTGAATTACACGCAAGTTTACATAAAAATTGTGCTAAATATTTAAATGACAAAAAATAATCCAAATTTAACTCATCAACAAAATAAAGTATTATTTGAAGAATCAACAGAGCCTCCAGGTTCAAGCGAACTTAATTTTGAAAAGAGAGAGGGTAGTTATCATTGTGCAAACTGTGGAGTGAAATTATTTGACTCTAATACTAAGTATGAAAGTGGTTCTGGTTGGCCGTCATTTTACGAGTCTATACCTGATGCATTTGAAACTACAACAGACTATCATGTCGGTTATGCCAGAACCGAGTACCATTGCAAGAATTGTGGAGGACATCATGGCCATATATTTGATGATGGCCCACAACCAACAGGAAAAAGATATTGTAATAATGGAGTTTGCCTAGTTTTTAAACCTAAGTAATCGATTTCAAATTATGAATATAATTGAAATACAAAACAAGATTATCTCTGAAAAAATTAAGTTAAAAAATAAGTCGAAAAACTATTTAGGTAATTTTAAAAATATTGAGAAATACATTAAAAAAGAAGTAGAGATAATTAAACGTTTTGAGGATTCGATTATCCCAGAAATAGAATTTAAAAATATTTTAATTGAAAATAAAAGGACTATTAATGAGAATGTACTGAAACGTGGTTGTGTAATAATTAGAAATGTTTTTGATGAAAAAAAAATGAAAGATCTGAATGAAAATCTAGATCAATATGTTTTGGAAAATAATTATTTTGAAGATCAAAAAAAAAAGATAGGTATAGACAAATATTTCAGTGAACTAAAATCAGGAAAACCTCAAATTTTTGGATTGTATTGGTCTAAAGCACAATCAGAGATTAGACACTCTCAAGAAATGGAACAGGTTAAAAAATGGCTAAATAATCTTTGGAACTATGATTATAAGTATAAAAGTGTTTTTGATCCAAATAAAGAACTTGTATATGCAGATCGAATAAGAAGAAGAGAGCCAGGAGATGATACGTTGGGGTTATCGCCACATTGTGATGCTGGATCGATTGAAAGATGGACTGATGAAGCATATCAAAAAATTTATGATGATATTTTTTCAGATAATTTCGAAAATTATAATCCGTTTGATGCCAAATATAGAGATGAAACAATTGAATTTGAGTCGCCAGCGGTAGCACATGTATTTAGAACATTCCAAGGATGGACAGCTCTAACAGAACAAGGTCCAAATGATGGAACTTTACAATTAATTCCTATTGTAAAAGGTATGGCATATGTTTTAACTAGAGCTTTACTTGATGATGTACCTGAAAATGAGTTGTGTGGGTCAAAAGCAGGAAAAGCTTTATCGATAAACGAAAAATATCATAGCTTATTGTTAGAAGGTTTAATTTCAATTCCAAAAATGTATCCTGGAGATACAATTTGGTGGCATCCTGACGTTGTACACGCTGTTGAGGAAAAACATATGGGCAAAACTTTTTCAAATGTTGTGTATGTAGGAGCAACTCCATATTGTAAAAAAAATATTGATTACATAAAAAAACAATCAAAAAAATTTATTGAAGGTAAAAGTCCACCAGATTTTGCTGCTGAGGACTACGAAGTTAATTATAAAGGAAGAACTAAAATTAATGATTTAAGTGAACTAGCAAAAAAACAATTAGGTTTGATAGATTGGAATTAAATTTACTTTAGTGAAGTTTCTAAAGTACCATTTTTTTCTAGATCTCTAAGTTCTTGATAGCCGCCAATATGTTCATCATTAAAAAAAATTTGAGGAATTGTGCGTTTTCCATTTGCTTTTTTAATCATTTCATCTCTTAAATCTGGGCCAGTCGATACATCAATCACTTTGTATTCAAGATTATTTCTATTCAGCAACCTTTTTGCTGCATCACAAAAAGCACACATTGGCCCTGAATACATAGTAATATTTTTCATAATTTAGATATAATTATATTTTTTAAATTTACCAGTTAAGAATTTCATTTTTCTTTATTTTTACTCTTATTTGTTTTCTAGAATATTCAAATTTTTTTCTATGCTTAATACTTTGAGAATTTACTCTTTTCCTCCATAACCTAAAAGACGAGGGTTTAAGATTTCCTCTCATTATCTTAATAACGTCAGCTTCAGTTTTTCCTGTTTTTTTTTCTATTTCCTCAAATGTAATTCTGTCAGCCCATGCTGCCCAGATAACCCAGTCTGGACTTCCTGGTTTTGGCTCAGGGTTTTTGACTCTAGTTGTAGGCCTGTGACTTTTTTTCATAGATTTTTCAGTAAAACTCTAAATAAATTTTAATGCAAATTTTAATGCTTATGATAATATCACTTTTAGATAGTCCTATCTAGCCATCTTTAGCTCCCGGTTTTTTAGGACTATCCTAAGATGCTTCCATTAAACTACTTCCTTTTTCTGCAAATTATTCTCTTTATGTTTATTACTCCTGGAACACCTAGGATAGTAATCATTTCTTATTCAATGAATTATGGAGTTAAGAAATGCGTATGGACAGCTTTAGGAGATGTTACTGCAAATATTATTCAAGCAACTCTTGTTATATTTGTTATTGGCTCATTTATTTCAGATAATCCTGAGTTGCTAAATACATTTAAGTGGGTTGGAATAATTTATATTCTATATCTTGCTTATGATATTTATAAATCCCGACCAAAAAGTATAAATTCTGATGAAAAATCTGAAAAAAGTTTTTTATCTTTTTATAAAGATGGTTTTTTAGTTGCAGGAACAAGTCCCAAGGCCTGGATGTTTTTTCCGTTTATTTTTCCACAATTTATTGATTTTAATTCAAATTATGTTGCTCAATTTATTATTCTCATAACAACTTATGTAATTTTAGATTTTTTATCTTTAGTCGGTTATGCAATCCTTGCAAATAAAATGATTATATGGGTTAAAGCCAACGCAAAGGTTATTAACACAATTTCTGCGTGCGTTTTAATTGTAATAGCAGCTATAATTGCATTAATGCAACAATATTAGTTATTAATGCGATACTACTGTTACTTGCAAAAAAATTAAATTCTTAGTTAAATAGGGGATAAATTAATTAATTAATAATAAAAGAGGAGAGAAATGAAAATTAAAAACATTATAATTACATTTGTTTCTGCATTAGCAATCTTATTTTCAACTTCAGTTGTATCTTTTGCAAAAGTTGTTGGCGATAAAATTATTTTAGGATCTGCTATTTCACTTACAGGAAAGTATTCATCTAATGGTGTTCATACTCAAAACGGATATAACATGGCCGTTGACAGAATAAACAGCATGGGCGGTGTAAAAGTTGGTGGAAAGACTTATAAATTTGAAATTATCTATTACGATGATGAATCAAATCCAAAAAGAGCAGCTCAACTTGCAGAAAGATTAATTTCACAAGATGGTGTTGAATTTATGCTTGGACCTTACAGTTCAGGTTTAACTAAAGCGATTGCACCAGTAACAGAGAAGTATGGTGTTCCAATGGTAGAAGCTAACGGTGCATCAAGATCTTTGTTTACAAAAGGTTATAAATATTTATTCGCAGTGCTTGCGCCAGCGAACTTGTATTTAGACGTTGCAATCAGAACAGCGGTTGAGCTTAATGGTGGAAAAGGTGTAAGAATTGCACAAGCTTTTGAGCAAGATGCATTCTCACAAGACGTTAGATTAGGTATTTTAGATGCTGCAAAAGAAACAGGATCAAAAATTATAATTGACGATAAACTTCCAAAAGAGCTTAATGACATGGCAGCAACTTTAGCAAAAGTTAAAGCAACTAAGCCAGATGTTCTTGTTGTTTCAGGTCATACAAAAGGTGCTTTAACAGCAATTAGACAAATTGCTGAAATGAAAGTTGATGTTCCAATGTTAGCAATGACACACTGTGATGCAGCAAAACTTTCTAAGCAACATGGTGCCAATTCGCAATATGCTTTGTGTGCTTCTCAATGGCATAAAACATTAACTTATAAAGATGATTTCTTTACAGATGGTATGACTTATGATGCAGACTTTACAAAAGAGTTTGGTTATGCACCACCATACCAAGCAGCAGAATCTTCTGCAGCTTTGTTAGTGTTTAAAGATGCTTTTGAAAGAGCAGGATCTTTCGATCAAAAGAAAGTTAGAGATGCTCTTGCTGCTACTAACATGCAAACTTTTTATGGAAACATAAAATTTGCTGAAGGTGGTCAAAACGTTGATAAGCCAATGGTATTATTCCAAGTTATGTGTGATGATGCAGGAAAATGTGAAAATAAAGTTGTAGCTCCATTAAAATGGGCTTCAGCTGAATTAATTCACCCAATTCCTAAGTGGTCAGACAGATAATATAATAATGAATATAAGCCCCCTAGCGTTAGGGGGCTTTTTTTTATAAGCATTTAAAGTTTTATGGATTTTTTAATATTTCAAGTACCAATGTTAACAGTTCAAGCTACTCTAGATGGCGTATTGCTTGGTATCTTGTTCGCATTAATTGCATACGGAATGGCTCTTCAATGGGGAGTTATGAATATAATTAATATTGCACAAGGTGATCTAGTTATATTAGGCGGATACATTGCTTACTTTATGTATCTTTATGGAATTCATCCAGCATGGGGAGTGATTGTTTCTCCAATCATCATGTATTTTGTTGGAGTAATTATCTACAAATTAGTAATTAACAAAGTAGTCGATAGAGATTTGTTCATCTCAATTCTTGCAACATTTGGAATAAGTATTTTATTTATGCAATTAATGAACTTTGCATTTGGAGCAGATGTCGTTCTTGCAAATTCAGGTTATGGAACAACTATGTTATTTGATAATTCGGTGACATTGCCAAATTCTAAGATATTCTCTGCTTTTATTAGCATTGTTTTTGCCATTGGATTAGTAATCTATATGAAAAAATCAAAATTAGGTCGAGCTATTAGGGCTACAGCCCAAAATGCAAGAGCAGCAAAGATATTAGGTGTAGATACAGAAAAAGTTTATGCAGCCACTTTTGGAATTAATGCAGCTTTATGTGGTGTAGCTGGAGCATTAATCTCAATAACCTTTACAATCCACCCATATATGGGATTACCGTATACAATTAGATCTTTCATGATTGTAATTGTAGCAGGATTAGGAAACTTACCAGGTGTAGCAATGTCTGGAATGGGCCTTGGTATGTTCGAGGAATTTGCAGATTATATTCTAGGAACAGAATTTAGAATTGGTTCTGTATTTTTATTATTAGTTTTAATTTTAGTTTATAGAAGATTTAAACTTTCGAAAAAGAGAGAATATTTAAAATGAGTAAGGTTAAAATTACTGATGACAAAGGAAATAATATTGAGGTTGATATAAAGAAATTTAAAAACCATCTAGATGAATACCATTCAAATGGTTCAAGTATTCACGAAGAAAAAGGACATTATTTTACAATTAATAAATTATTTAGAGAGAAAATTAAAAATCTTTATGAACAAGAATAATTTAATTTTATATATATTTATTTTAACTTTTGGGATAGCTGCGCCATTTATATTTCCAGCTTTTAAAGTTCAGTTATCAATTCTTTGTATTTTAATAATTCTAGCTCTAACCTGGAATGTTCAAGGTGGAGAAATGGGATACAATACTTTTGGTAACATTCTTTTTTATGGACTGGGAATGTATCTTTGTGCCTCAGTACAAGTTGGAATGTTTTTTCCATTGGCAGAGTGGACTGAAGGAGGCGGCGAGAAAACATTTGTTCATACTCCAACACAGTTTTTTCAAGGAATGGCTGTTGGCCTAGCTGTGGCTGCTGTAGTACCAGCGATAGTAGCTGGACTAATAGGTTATTCAATTTTAGGATTGAGAGGACACTATTTTGCCATTTGTACGTTGGGTTTAGGAGTTGCAGCTGGAGAAATATCTGGTGGTATAGAAATTATAGGAGCAGGACAAGGTTTTACAACTCCTCCATTTCCAAACATTGGTAGCTTAGAAGCAAGAGGAGAATTTTTTTATTTTTGTAGTTTCATAGTTTTGGTTCTTACATTTATTGCAATTAAGGCAATTTATTCAACAAGATTTAAATTGGTGCTTAATGCCATAAGAGATAATGAAGATAAAGCAGAGGCGATGGGAATTCAAACTATGAAATATAAAATCATAGGTTGGATGATCTCTGCATTTTTCTGTGGTTTAGCAGGTGGAATTATGGGTGGACTTGTCGGCTATATAGACTCAACAGATGTAGCATTTGATGGAAGAGAAATGGGAGTATTTATGGTGCTGATGGCAATATTAGGCGGTAAAGGAACTTTATGGGGACCTGTTATTGGAGCAACAGTATTTCATATATTTAAAGAGGGGTTTTGGACTTTTTTCCTAGGGTGGCAGTATGTTGCGCTAGGAGTTTTAATTATTGTAATAGTTATTTATTTCCCTGAAGGAATTATGGGATGGTTAAGAGAAAAATATCCTGAAAGATTTGGTGAGGTAGTTGATGAAGCCGATCGAAAGGCCCAGGTAGAACTCAAATGAGTATTCTCGAAGTAAATAATGTAAGTAAATCTTTTGGAGGGGTTAAAGCTAATGTTGATATTTCAATGTCAGTTGAGAAGGGGAAAATTGTTGGATTGATAGGCCCTAATGGATCTGGAAAAACTACATTATTCAATTCTATAGTTGGTACTTATCCTATAGACCAGGGATCAATAAAGTTTAATGAAAAAGAAGTTTCAGAATTGCCCGTACCAGTGATTGCAAAACTTGGTTTGTTAAGAACGTTTCAGCAAACAAGAATTTATGGAAAATTAAATTGTGTAGACAATATGTTAATAAGTCATAAAGCTAGTGACGAAAGTTTAGTCTCAATATTTTCAACTATCCCAAAAGATTTAACTGACAAAGCAGAGAACTTATTAAACTTTGTTGGACTATATCAAAAAAGAAAACTAAGAGCCGGAGATCTTTCATTTGGACAACAGAAATTATTAGAGCTTGCTATGGCATTAATGAATGAGCCAGAGATGTTATTATTAGATGAACCAACAGCAGGAATAAATCCAACATTAATAAATGGAATTATTGATAGATTAATAAAAGTGAATCAAGACTTTGGTATTACTCTTTTAGTAATAGAGCATAATATGAGAGTAATTATGCAATTGGCAGAAAGTATTTTTTGCCTAGCACACGGAAAAATGCTTGCTAATGGAACACCAGATGAAATTAAAAATGATAAGCGAGTAATAGACGCTTATTTAGGAGCACAATAATGGCTAATCAATATGAAGTATTAGGTAAAGCACCTGGTGCTGAGGATTTAAAAAAACTTTCTGAGGATAACATTCACTTAACAATTAAAGGTTTATCAGCTGGCTATGGTAAAATGGAAATTCTACATAATTTAGATTTGTTTGTCAGCAAGGCACAATCGTTATGCTTGATAGGTCCTAATGGAGCAGGTAAATCAACAATTCTTCATTCAATATATGGTTTTACGAATATTTTTTCTGGTAAAATCGAAGTTGATGGTAAAGAAATAACAAACCTTACACCTGCAGAGAAACTAAAATCTCAAGGAATAGCTTATATTCTTCAAGATAATTCTGTTTTTCCAGACATGACTGTAGAAGAAAACCTTTTAATGGGTGGATATATAAAAGATAAAACTGAAGAGTCATTTGAGGAAGCCGAGAGAGTTCTTCAGAAATATGAGAGATTAAGAAATAGAAGAAACCAACCAGCTAAAGTTTTGTCTGGTGGTGAGAGAAGATTGTTAGAAATATCTAGAGCTTTAGTAATGAAACCATCTATTTTATTAGTTGATGAACCTTCAATTGGATTAGAACCAAGATATATTCAAATGGTATTTGAAATATTAGATGATCTTCAAAAAAATGAGAAAAAAACAATTATATTGGTTGAACAAAATGCCAAAAAGGGTTTGGAGTTTGCCGACATTGGATATGTTTTAGTTTCTGGACAAACTGCTATTGCAGGTAAAGGAGATGAACTTCTAAATAATCCAGATGTGGGTCGTCTATTTTTAGGCGGTTGATGATCAACTCCAAATATTTTCTTCAAGGAATACTTGCATCAAAAAAGTTTGATAGTCCAGCTATTGCCTTGGGTGCGAGTTTTGTTGCAATCGGTGCTTTGCTTAAAAATTTAGGTTTTACTATTCAAGAAAGTATATTTTCAACCCTGTTAACTTATGCTCTTCCAGGATCTTTAGTTATGGCAGAGTCTATGTTAATTGGTGCCTCACTTGTAAATATTTTTCTTGCAGTATGGTTGGTTAACTCAAGACTTTATCCAATGACAGTTTCAATTATGCCATTATTAAAACATGAAAGCCAACCAAGATGGAAATATTACTTATCATGTCATTTTGTTGCTGTTTCATCGTGGTTGATCTTAAAAAGTAACTATGAGGAAATAGAAAGGAAATACAGAATAGATTTTTGGATTGGTATAGGAACAGCTACATGGTTAGTTGCAATTTTTTCAACCATTATTGGTTATTATGCTTCTGATTTTTTAAATAGAGATATGATTATTGCTCTAGCGATAATAAACCCAATTTATTTTATGTGTGCAATGATAGGTGTAATGAAAACAGTACAACTTACATCTGCAATTTTACTTGGTGCATTATTAGGACCTATTTTTTATTTTATTTCTCCCGAGTGGTGTGTACTTATCGGTGGGTTAGTTGCTGGGACAATTTCTTATTTTATAGGAGAAAAATATGGCAATTAATATAGTTTTAGCAATAATAGTAACTTCCTTAGCAACTTATTTATCTAGATTTCTTGGAGCATTAACCTCAGAAAAAATTAGTGAAAAATCTAAAATTTATAGATGGTTTAATTGTATAGCATATTCAACTTTAGCTGCCTTAATTTCAAGAATACTCATATTTCCGTCAGGAGACCTTTCCGAAGTCAACTATCTTTTAAGGATAATTGTAATTTTATTATCAATATTAATTTTTTATGTCACAAAAAGAAATTTAGTTTATCCAACAGTATTATCTGCTATAATTTTGGCTGCATTAAATAGTTTTGCGGTATGAAAAAACTTATTTTTATTATATTTTTTTTAATTTTTAGCAGCAATGTAAACGCTGGTTGTGATGATCCTATAACTGATGGTGTAGATTACACGAAATGTAAATTTTCAGATGGTCAAGATTTACAAGGTAGTTACCTTCCTAATTCTAATCTGTCTTTTGCAAGTTTTATCCAAGTAAATTTTGATAAGAGTATAATGATGAATTCAAATCTTTCATTTGGCACATTTTCAGAGTCATCATTTATTAGAGCTAATTTATATGAGTCA
Organism: uncultured Pelagibacteraceae bacterium; assembly: GCA_902517495.1. GTDB lineage: Bacteria > Pseudomonadota > Alphaproteobacteria > Pelagibacterales > Pelagibacteraceae > Pelagibacter. Next base: position 77,652 of record CABYCO010000002.1, read on the forward strand.
ATTTTAACAGGTGCGAATCTTGAACTTTCAAATTTCTCAAGTGCTAATTTAACAAGAGTAGACCTCATGGGATCTACATTGATAGACACAAATTTCCAAAATTCAAACTTAATGGAAGCAAATTTTACATCTTCAAATATTTTGAATGCAAATTTTGATGGAGCTAACCTAATAGGTGCGATCTGGACTAATGGTGAAGTTTGTGGACCAGACTCAATAGGAATTTGCAATAAAACAAATTAATGCAAGATTTAAAACAAATAGATGGATTTGACATATCCTTTCATGAAAAATCAAAAAGAATTATAAATATAAAAATTGAAGATGAAATAATTGAAAGACTTATATTTCCTTTTAAAAAATTTGATATAACAGCACTCGAATATAAACCTTTTACACGTTTTACAATTGCAAAAAGTCTAGATGAGACTACATCTCATGAACTAAGTAAACTTTTAAATCATATATTAAAAAATAGAAATACAGGTTGTTTTATAATAGGACCTAAAAACATTTCATCTAAAATTGATCAAACATTTTTAATTAAACTATCTACAGCAATTACACATTTAATTGGTAATCCTAATCATGACTCAATGGCTGGAAAATATTATGCAAGATTTCATGTAAAGCATGAAGATAATAGCGACTCTTATCTAAGAAAAGCATATATAAATATGGATCTTCATACTGATGGCACTTATGTAAAAGAGACTACCGATTGGATATTGATGTCAAAATTAGAGGAAGAAAATGTAGACGGTGGAGAAACTGCTTTATTACATTTAGATGATTGGGAACATTTGTCAGATTTAGTAAATGATGAAGTTGGTAAACAAGATTTTATTTGGGGTTCTCCTAAGAGTAAAAATGTTGGTTATAAAGTTGAACATCCAGTTTTTTCAAAAGATCAAAATGGAGAACCCACAATTTCTTATATAGACCAATTTCCAGAACCAAAAAATATGAAGCAGGGTTTATTTCTTCAAAAATTATCAGATTCATTAGAGGGAAGCCAAAATAAAATCGTAACCTCTCTACCGGTGGGTAGTGCTATAGTTGCAAATAATTACTTTTGGCTACATGGCAGAAAACCATTCAAAGAAAATAAAAAATTATCAAGGGAATTGCTTAGAATTAGAGGTTCCTTTTTTAATAATTAAGTATAGTAATTACTTCTATGAAACTTGGTTTTATAGGAACTGGAAAAATAACTGAATCAGTTGTTACAGGTATTTCCTCGTCAAAAATTAAATATTCCAAGATTTTAGTTTCACCTAGGAATCTTTCTGTCGCAAAAAAATTGTCAAAAAATAACAAAAAAGTAAGTATTGGCAAGTCAAATCAAGAAATTATTAATAGTTGTGATTGGATTTTTCTTGCAGTTACCCCTACAGTTGGAGAGGAAATAATCAAAACGCTAAAATTTAAGTCTAACCAAACAATAATAAGTTTTATCTCAACAATTACTTTACCAAGACTAAAGAAATTAATTAATGTTAAGGCAAAAATTTTTAGAGCTATACCACTTCCACCAATATCATTTAGAAAGGGACCAGTTCCAGTTTTTCCACCAAATAAAACATTAAAAAACTTTTTCAATAAACTTGGAACAACAGTTGAAATCAATAATGAAAAGTTATCCAAAAACTTTTGGTCGACATCAGGTATGATGGCTCCATTTTATGAATTATTAAATACTATGTCTAATTGGCTTGTACAACGAGGTGTTAAAAAAGATAAAGCTCAAAAATATATAACTTCACTGTTTGTTGCATTGTCTGAAGACGCATTAAGAAACTCTGATAAAGATTTAAAATTTTTGGTTAAAGAGTCTCAAACTCCAAAAGGATTAAATGAACAAGGAGTACAAGAACTAAGAAAAGCAGGTTTTTATAAGTCTACAGAGAAAACATTAAATAGTATTCTTAAAAGACTTAACAAAGTATAATTCTCTATGTCATCAGATTTAAATATTCTGAAAATAGAAAATATCTCAAAATATTTTGGAGGACTTGCTGCCGTATCTAATTGTTCATTAACCATTAAAAGAGGCACAATAACGGGAATTATTGGTCCAAACGGATCAGGAAAAACAACTCTATTTAATCTTATTGCAGGTAATTTAAAATCCTCAAAAGGTAATGTTTTTTTTAATAATGAAAATATAACTGATATACCATCTCACGAATTATTTTCAAAAGGACTTCTAAGAACTTTTCAAATTGCACATGAATTCTCTAATCTTACCGTCTTAGAAAATTTAATGATGGTTCCAGGAAACCAAACTGGAGAAATACTGTTAAATGCATTTATAAAGCCTAAACTTATTAAAGAAGAGGAAGAACAAATTAGACTTAAAGCCTATGATGTAGCGGAATTTTTAAATTTAAAGCATTTAGCTAATGAAAGAGCAGGAAATCTGTCAGGAGGTCAAAAAAAATTACTAGAATTAGGAAGAACTATGATGGTAGATGCTAAATTAGTTTTATTAGATGAGGTAGGAGCGGGTGTTAATAGAACACTATTAAAAGACCTGGGAACTGCAATTTTAAGACTTAATAAAGAAAAAAATTATACCTTTTGTATGATTGAACACGATATGGACTTTATTAGTAGGATGTGCGACCCAGTAATTGTAATGTCAGAGGGTTCAGTTCTATTTGAAGGAACCTCTGATGAAGTAAAAAAAAATGAGCAAGTTATAGAAAGCTATCTTGGTAGAGGAAAAAAAATTAATGGAGAAACTAGCTGATGGCATTTTTTGAGGGAAATAATATGACAGGTGGCTATGGAGATGGTCCAGATATTATTAATTCTTGTACAATTAATGTTAACAAAGGGGAAATTGTTGCAATCCTAGGTCCAAATGGTGCTGGAAAATCTACTGCTATGAAAGCAATGTTAGGTTTGTTAAATTTAAAATCTGGAAGTGTAGTTGTAGAAGATCAAGACATATCCAATTTTTCCCCACAAGAGAGAGTTCAAAGGGGAATCTCTTTTGTGCCACAGACAAAAAATGTTTTTTCAGAATTGACTGTAAGAGAAAATCTTGAAATAGGTGGATTTCTTAGAAAAGATAATGTCGATATTGTCATTAATCAAATATACGAATTATTTCCAATTTTAGCAGAAAAAAGAGACCAAGTTGTTGGACAATTATCTGGCGGTCAAAGACAGCAAGTAGCCTTAGGAAGAGCTTTAATGATACAGCCATCAGTTTTAATGTTAGATGAACCAACTGCTGGTGTTTCACCTATTGTGATGGATGAGCTGTTCGAACATATCGTCAAAGTTAAAAAAACTGGAGTAGCAATAATTATGGTAGAACAAAATGCAAAACAAGCACTTAGCATATCAGACCGTGGTTATGTTTTAGTAACTGGTGAAAATAAATTTGAGGGTTCTGGACAGGAATTGCTAAATGATCCAGAAGTAAGAAGGTCATTTTTAGGAGCTTAATTATGGATTTTATCAATGCAATTATTGTATTATTGAATTACACAATATTACCTGCATTAACTTATGGGTCTCAATTAGCATTGGGGGCAATATTTGTTACCCTTATATATGGAATTTTGAGATTTGCTAATTTTGCAACAGGAGACATGATGTCTTTTGGTACTATGTTTGCAGTTTTATTTACTTATTATCTACAATCAAAAGGAATAAGTTTTGGTTTTTTACCAACAGCTTTACTTACTATACCTTTTGCTGTTGCAATGATGATATCTTATATGCTCATCATAGATAAAACAGTTTTTAGTTATTATAGAATAAATAAAAGTCCTCCAGTGCAATTAGCAATGGTTAGTATTGGTGTAATGTTCGTAACTCAAGCAATTATAAGAATAATTATTGGTCCCACTGATAGAAGATTTATGGATGGGGAAAAATTTATCCTAAAAGCTTCAGAATTTAAAGATATGACAGGACTAGCTGAAGGGTTAACAATCAAATCAACACAAATCATCACTATTGTAGTAACCATTATATTAGTTGCAATCTTATTTTGGTTTTTAAATAAAACAAAAACAGGAACAAGTATGAGAGCTTATTCAGATAATGAGGATTTAGCATTGCTCTCAGGAATAGATCCAAAAAAAGTAGTTCTTATAACTTGGATTATTGCAGGAATTTTAGCCACTATTGGAGGCGTATTATATGGCTTAGATAAAAGCTACAGACCTTTTGTATATTTTAACAATATGCTTCCTATATTTGCTGCAGCAATAGCGGGAGGTATTGGCAATCCTTATGGTGCTTTTCTTGGAGGATATTTAATTGCATTCGCAGAAATATTTCTCACTTATGCATATAAAAGATTTTTCATTTATATTTTACCAGAACAACTGGAGCCAAACTCCTTGATGCAACTTTTATCTACAGACTACAAGTTTGCAATTTCATTCTCAATTTTGGTTATTGTCTTAGTATTTAGACCATCAGGAATTTTTGAAGGAAAGAAAATATGAAGAATTACTTAAATATCATAATTGCTTATTCAATTATGTTGGGTCTAATAATTTTAGTAGGTATTTTTCAATCTTGGTCTATTGCTTTAACGATTTTTAATTATTGTATGATTTCAGCTGTAATGACTATGGGTGCAAATATTCAATGGGGATATGCAGGTCTTATAAACTTTGGAATAATGGGCTACACAGCTTTAGGGGGTTTGGCAGTCGTACTGGTTTCTGTTGCTCCAGTTTCTGAAGCATGGAGTGTTGGGGGAGTAAATATGCTTATGAGTTTTCTTCTTATAATTTTAATGATATTTTCGGTAAGATATGTTCTCAAAAATATAGAAAAATCAAAGAAAAGAAACTACTTAGTTGCAGGAATAATTATAGTTGGACTTTTTCTTATCAAAATAATTTCAGGACCAGCAATCGAATTAATAGAAGCTGTTGAGCCAGCTAAAACTGGTTTTTTAGGCGGATTAGGTATGCCGGTTTTATTCTCTTGGATTGTTGGTGGTTTTTTTGCAGCTGGTTTAGCATTTATAGTTGGAAAAGTTGCATTAGGTTTAAGAGCCGATTATCTAGCCATAGCAACTTTATTAATAGCAGAAATAGTTGTTTCAATTATTAAACATGAGGATTGGTTAGCGAGGGGTGTAAAAAATGTTATAGGATTAAAGAGACCTGCTCCTTATGAGATAGATTTACAGACATCACCATGGTTTATAAACCTAGTTGAAAAACTTCATAATACAAAATTATCATTAACCAACTCACTTACGGAAAGACAAGACCTTTTAAACCAATTAGTAATAGATGCGTCTTCAATTTATGTAAAACTTTGTTTTGCTGGGTTATTTTTAGTAGTAGTTATTATTTTATTGTTAGTTACTCAAAAAACACTTTATTCACCCTGGGGAAGAATGATGAGAGCCATAAGAGATAATGAAGAAGCGGCAAGTGCAATGGGAAAGAATGTTGTTAAACAGCATTTATTTATATTTATCTTAGGTTCAGCCATTGTTGGAATAGCGGGAGCAATGATGGTAACAAATGACGGATTATTCACACCAGGGAGTTACCGACCAATGAGATATACATTTGTTATATGGGTAATGGTAATTGTAGGTGGAACAGGTAACAATTTCGGTGCGATTCTTGGTGGTTTTGTAGTTTGGTTTTTATGGGTAGAGGCTGCACCAATTGCATTATTTTTTATAAATCTATTTACTTCACATCTTCCAGAAACAAATGAGATAAAAATTCATTTAATAAATAGTGCACCATATTTTAGATTTTTATTAGTTGGAATAGGTCTTCTTTTAATAATGAGATTTAGACCGCAGGGAATAATTCCTGAAAAGATTATTAAACAATAATCTTGAAAAGTGAGCTATTTAATTTTTGGTTTTCTTACAGGTCTTAGTTTAATCCTAGCAATAGGAGCACAAAATATATTTGTAATTGAACAAGGTCTTAAAAAGAAACATGTATTTATTGTTTGCTTAATTTGTTCATTATCTGATTTTATACTTATTTTTTTAGGAATATTTCTATTTCATCATTTCCAGAGTTTTTTTTCACCATTAATAGAACTCATATTAAATCTTCTCCTTCTTTTGTTTTTAATAAATTTTATCTGGAGGAAATTAAAGTCGATTAATAATCAAATTTCGATTAATAAAAATTATGATAGAAATACTTTTATCTCTACAGTTCTTAAAACACTTGGTTTTACTTACTTAAATCCACATGTGTATTCAGATACGGTATTTTTTTTAGGTAACTTTTCTAAAGATTTTTTAATAACTCAAAAATACCTTTTTGGTATTGGAGCATCATTTTCATCATTTCTTTTCTTTTTTATACTAGGATATCTCTCAAAATTCTTATCTAATTATATAAGTAGTGAAAGACTATGGAAAACAATTAATTATTCTATAGTCCTCTTCATGTCCTTGCTATCAGTTTATGTTTTTATGAGTATTCTAAAATAAAAAAACTCCAGCAGCTTTCACCGCTGGAGTTAAATTTAACAAATATTATCTTTGTTTTTTGTCTTTGAATTTTCCACCTTTAATTTCTTTTTCAATAAAGGCACCAGATGCTTCTCCAACATCAGTAAATTCAACACTAGATGCACCTTCGTAGTTGACTGCTTTACCGCTAGCAAGTAAATCTAATGCTTTTTTTAATTCTCCTGGATATATTTTTTCTCCTGGAGCATTTGCAACTGACATTACATTTGCTTGAACAGTAGCTCGATCAGCTTTACCACCTGCTTGCATAGCTAAAACTATTAATGCTGCTGCATCGTAAGACTCTGAAGTATAAGGTCCAGATGAATCAATTCCTGCTCCACCAGCTACACCTTTAAATATTGTAGCACCTTTACCCATTGATCCTGGTAAAGATCCAAATGATTTGTTTAGATCATTTCCGAATCTGTCAGTTAGAGAGTCACCGATCATTCCATCAGATAATACAAATACGTCAAACGCACCTGAGTCTAATGAACCATCAATGATACTTCCACCAGCTTGGTCTAAGTAACCTAACACAGCTAAAGCATCGCCACCTGCTGCTGCCAATGTTGCAACTTCAGCACCATAGTCTCCTTTACCTTCTTCATGAGCTGTAACAACTGTTACGTTTATTCCATGAGCTTTAACAGCTGCAACATATACATCTGCTAAACCTTTACCGTAGTCGTTGTTAGTGTGTGTAACTGCAATACTTTTAACTTTTCTATCTTTAGTAATATCTGCTAATACTTGACCACCTCTTGCGTCAGATGGAGCAGTTCTAAAGAAATATCCATTATCATTAAGATCAGTTAATCCTGGAGAAGTAGCTGATGGTGAAATCATAACTACACCATTTGGAACAGCAACGTTAGTTGCAATAGCTCCAGTTACACCAGAACAATCAGCACCCATAATTGCTACTACACCGCCAGATATTAAACCTTCTGCAGCAGCTGTTGCAGCAGCTGAGTCAACACAAGTTGAATCTGCTCTCTCAACAGAAATTTTCTTTCCTCCAAGTAATGAACCTGAATCTGAAGCTTCTTTAAATGCAAGCTCTGCAGACGCAGCCATTGCTGGAGTTAGGGATTCAATAGGACCTGTAAATCCTAAAATAATTCCCATTTTAATGCCATGTCCATCTGAATATGCTTTAGTTGCAAAGCAAGAAACAAATACAAACATCGCTAATACTAGTTTTTTCATATATTCCCTCTAATTGTTAACAATTTATATAAACAAAATTAAATCCTATTGATTTTAATTTTCAATGAGAAAATTATCTCATTTTTTGAGCAAAAAACACTGAAGTAATGACAATTATTCCTCCAATTACTGTTACTAGAGATGGAATCTCACCAAAAATAAAAAAAGTAAGGATTAAACCAAATACAGGGAATAAAGCGTAGAATGGCAATACCATATCAAGAGGATAAAATTTATAAAGATAGAACATCATTAAATGTCCAAGCAAAGAAATAATTGCTCCAGCGTATAAAACTGTGAACCAACTTCCTAAACTTATATTTTTTATTGTTTGAAATGTATTTCCCTCAAATATTGCAGACAATATTATTAAAATTATAAATCCAGTAAAGCTCATTATAGTATTAGTAAATTTAACATCTAATTCTTTTAAATATCTTGAAAATACTTGGGATAGTCCATAAAAAAAAGCCATACCACAAATAAGAAGTGACCCTATTATTTCCTCGATTACTTTTGGGTCAAATGCAAGTATGACAATACCAAAAAAAGATATCATAATTAATATCCATTTCTTATAACTTATTTTTTCATTTAAAAATATTGAGCTTAATATAATCCCAAAGGGAATTGAAAGTTGAGCACCTATTGTAATTGGTGCAAGTATACTTGATGCATTTATAGATAAATATAAAAACATATTCACTGCAACACCAAAACATAATGAAAACCCAATCAAAGGAATAATATATTTGTTATCTATACTTTGAATTTTAAAAAATGGAATTAAACAAATAAAAACAATAGCCATTCTTAATGAACCAAAAAGAATTGGTGGAATAGTGTCGTTCAATCCAAGCTTACCAGTTGGATATGCACTTCCTAATAAAAATACAACAAATAAAATAAGTAAAGTATGTTTTGCAGACAAAAATTATCTTATAGAGAAAGGATCTAAAGTTGGTTCATCAGATGTGTAATACCAAGTTGTCTTAACTCTAGTATAATCCTTTATTGAGTCCATTCCCGCTTCCTTTCCATATCCACTATCTTTAATTCCACCAAAAGGTGCTGAAGGAGAAATCAATCGATAAGTATTTACAAACGTTATACCTGCTCTAATTGCATTAGAAACTCTTAGACCTCTAGAGAAGTCACTAGTATAAACTCCAGAAGATAATCCATATTGATTATCATTCATTTTCTCTATTACCTCATTTTCTGTATCAAATTTCATAACTGATAAAACTGGTCCGAAAAGTTCATTTTCTGCGGTTGGAAGATTGTGATTATCACATTCAATTATTGTGGGAGGAAAGTAGTATCCCTCATTTGAAAATGGATGCCTTTTACCACCACATTTTATTTTTCCCCCCTGTTCGGTGGTTTTTTTTATGTTTTTTTCAATAATTTCTAACTGTTTATAATTACTCAAAGGTCCCATTTCTGTGTCTGGATCCATGGGAGCACCAATTTTTATTTTTTCAGCTCTTTTTGTGAGTTTATCAAGGAACTCATCGTAAATTCCTTTTTGAAGATATAGCCTTGAACCAGCAATACAACTTTGTCCGCTAGCTCCAAATATTCCTGCAGTAATTCCATTAACAGCATTTTCTTGATGAGCATCATCAAATACTGCAACAGGACTTTTTCCTCCAAGTTCTAAGCTAACCTCTGATAAATTTTCTGCAGAATTTCTAATAATATGTCTTGCAGTTTCGGGCCCTCCCGTAAAAGCAACTTTTTCAACTAAATTATGTGTAGTTAAAGCTTTTCCACACGGATCTCCAAAACCAGTAATAACATTTACTACTCCTTTAGGAATACCAGTTTCCTGTATCAATTTTGCAAATTCAAACATTACTGCTGGGGCAAGTTCAGAGGATTTAATAACCACAGTATTTCCCATTGCTAAAGCAGGTGCAAGTTTAGTTGCTGTTAAAAACATTTGAGAATTCCATGGAACAATCGCAGCAATAACACCAATAGGTATTCTTGAAGTTATAGCTTGGATATTTGGTTTATCTATTGGTAGAACTGTACCTTCGACCTTGTCTGCCATACCAGCATAATAATCGTAATACTCAGCAATATAATTTGCCTGTTTATTTGTTTCTCTATAAAGTTTTCCAGTATCTATAGTTTCAATTTTTCCAAGTAATTCTGCGTTATCTCTAAGCTTATTTCCAATAGCTCTTAGAAACTTTGCTCTTTCACGCGGTAATATTTTAGGCCAATCTCCTTCAAAGGCTTTTTGAGCTGCTTGAACTGCTTTATCTACATCAGAAGCACTTGCCTCAGGAACAATAGCCCATGGTTTATTATCCTCTGGATTTAAAGTTTCAAAAGTTTTTTTAGTGTCGGAGTCAACCCATTCTCCTCCTATAAACATTTTGTATTTTTTCAATTCAGGCATTTTTTATATGTTCTTTAATTGCTTTATTTACATTATAAGAGCATTCAATACTACACAGATGTTTACCTACAGGTATTATTTTTGCTTCAGAATTTTTAATTTTTTTACTCAGATTATCGGTCATTTCTGGAGTTGAGCCGATATCACCTTCTCCAGTCATCACAAGTGTTTTAACATTAATATTTTCAAATTTTTCGTTATCTTTGTGATTTACAAACAATGAGTAAACTTTAATAAAGTTATCCATATTATTATTATTAAGAATTGTGATGATTTTATCTGAAATTAGAGGATTTTTTTCAATAAAATCCATATTAAACCATCTTTTGAGCGCGTCTTTTGTAAGTTTTTGATCTTTTTTTGTCTGCTCAAACCTTTCATTTACTATTTTTTGTTCATCATCAGATCTATTAAATATTGAACACAACAATGTTAGGGATTTCAATCTATCACTAAATTTCGTTCCAAAGTTTCTTGCAATCAATGAGCCTATTGAAAATCCAACAAGGTGAATTTTATCAAATTTTAATTCATCAATTAGATCATTAATTTGATCTGAAAAATCATCAAAACTTATTTTTTCTTTATTCAAAGGTGTTCTACCATGTCCAAGAATATCATAAATTAAAACTGTATTATCAAATTCATCAATTTGTGGATCCCAAATATTATGATCAAGACCCACACCATGAATAAATACTATTGGTATTCCTTCTTTTTGATTTAGTTTATAGAATGTACCTTTAGAGTCTGTTGCATTGATCATTATTATTTTGGTTCAATGCCCATCTCCTTCATATCTTGGTACCTATCACCTGTTCTTGCATGAGCTCTACCTGTCGAAGCGCCACCAATTGCAATAACAATTTCATCATCTAATGGAGCATCATGAATTGTAAACTCATGTGTAAGATAATATGGTCTTAAACCAGAGTCTGTTTTATGCATCATTGGGATAGATATTTTTGATCCAGCCGGACCTCTTGTATTCGTAAAACTCAAATAAGAAGTTCCTCCAACAGCATCTCTGAACTTATTACCAAATCTTAATGTATGAATAAATGCTGATGCATGTTCTATTTCTCCATTCAGTCCAACCACACCTGCTTTACCATACGCTAATATTTTATCAGGAGAGCCTATTTCTTTGATAAGTTCAGGAACCAATAAATCTCCAAGTTTAGGAGCTAGATCTAAAATAATGGGTTTTAAGTCTTCCACAAAACCTTTTCCTTCCCACGGATTTTTAAAAACCGCAGCAACAGAAACCATCAAAACAGGTTCTTTAGCTTCTTTTCCTCCTTCAATAAAAGTCTTATCTACAAATTTAGTGAACTTACGTAATTCTAATTTC
>CABYCO010000003.1 GCA_902517495.1 uncultured Pelagibacteraceae bacterium
TTCACAACTAGCTAGATAAAATTCCCACATTCTAAAAAATTTTTCGTCAAACATACCTAAAACAGTGTCTTTTTTTGATAAAAATCTTTCTTTCCAATTTCTAAGTGTATGTGCGTAGTGCATTCTTAGAACTTCAATGTCAGAGACTATCAGACCCGAGTTTTCAATTGATTTTGCAACTTCACTTAAACTTGGAGTGTAACCGCCCGGAAAAATATATTTTGTAATCCATGGTTGTGGGTCTCTTGGGGGCATTGATGAACCAATGGTGTGAATTAAAGCAATTCCTTTTTCGTTCAAGAGTTTAAAAACAGTATTAAAATATGTTTTATAAAATTTTCTTCCTACATGCTCAAACATTCCAACACTTACTATTCTGTCAAATTTTTCATTAAGTTGCCTATAATCAATAAGTTTAAAATCTACCTGATTGGACAAATTCATCTCTTTTGCCTTATTCTTACTATACTCAAATTGGTTTTCTGAGAGTGTTATGCCTGTAACACTTGCATTTGTCTCCTTGGCAATTGCTAATGCTAATGTACCCCATCCTGAACCAATATCTAAAACTTTTTGATTAGCCTGAATATTTAATTTTTTTATAATATGATGGATTTTATTATTTTGAGCTTGCTCTAATGTATCATTATCATTTTTAAAATAAGCGCAAGAATATTGTCTATTCTCATCTAAAAATAAATCATAAAGTTTTTCAGATATATCATAGTGATGTGCTACGTTTTCTTTTGATTTTACGATTTTGTTAAAATTTGTAAGATATCTGAAAGTTCCTTTTATTTTTTTTATTACAGAGCCATAAAAATTTATATCTCCCCTGCCTATATTTTTGAAAGCTAAGTCTAAAAATTCTGTAAGCGTTCCATTCTGTATTACTAATGATCCATCCATATAAGCTTCTCCAAAATATAGATCTGGGTTTATTAATAATTTTTGCATTAATTTTTGATCAAGTAATTTAATTTTTATTGGTTTTTCTTTTTTAGGATTTCCAATTACGTATTTTTTTGAATTAGAGTCTATAAGTTCAAAACCGTCTTGTTTAAATAAATCATTTAGAAAACTTACTAAACTCATTTTATGCTGCTTTTAAATTTGCTATTTTAAATTCTAGATTAACTAAACTTGTTAATATCTCTTTTTTTTGATTAGTATCTAAAAGCTTTAAAGGTGGTAAAAGATTTTCAAATATTTTATTTTTTTCTGACATAACAGTGTGCAAACCAGATATTAAATTATATTTTTCAAAACACCCTCTTAAATCACATAATTTTTTGTTTAAAGATAAATCTGAATTATTTTTAAAGCTGTCATAAACTTCTCTAGCCAAACTTCCAGTGATATTTGTTGTAGCTGTTATTACTCCGTCACACCCTAATTCTAAACCTTTTAATAATTTTGATTCAGAACCAGGAAATATAGAAAAATTTTTAATTTTCAATGTCTCAAATAAATTATAAGAACTATCTTTGACACCAACAATTTGATCTGGAAATTTTTTAACTAAGTTTTCGATACATGCTGGACTAAACTTGTAACCTGAAAGTTTTTCAAAATTATACAATATAATTTTACAATCATTAACTTCTTCAATTATTTTTGAATAAAAATTTATTACATCGCTGTCATCATATTTATAGTATGCAGGTGGCATTATTAGAAATGTATTAAAATTCATAGACTTGGAAATTTTTATCAAATTAATGTTATCTGCAAGTGAATTTAAGCCTGTCCCTATTATAAATTTGTCTTTATATTTACTACTTGGCAACTGATTGATTAATTGTATTTTTTCACTCAGAGAAATTAATTGTGACTGACCTGTGCTACCAAAAAAAACTGCACCGTGACAGCCCATGTCTATGACGTTTTCTGCATGCTTAATCGTATTATCTATATCAAGAGAAAGATCATTTTTTAGTATTGATAAAGTAGCAGCAAAAATACCTTTTAATTCAATCATCCTATAAAATTAATATAAAATAAAATTTAGTAAAGTATTAATATACCTTAAGATTTATATACTCTTGATTACTATTTCTTTTGCTTCATTGACAATTGAGGCTAGTCTATTTAGCTCTGGGCTAACATCGGGATGAATTTTTTTCATAATTTTTTTATATGAGTTTAAGATTTCACTTTTTGAATATTTTTTTTTGGGATCTAAATTTAAAATTTTATATGCTTCATCTAAATTCATACTTTGTTGAGTATTTGTCTGGTTAAAATTATTAAAATTAAATCTCCCAGAGTTTCTAAGAACTCTGAACAAGCCCCAAAGTCTTAGTAATTGAAAAAGTGAAATTCCTGCTTTAGTTTTTATTAGCGGCAAAATAGCTAAAACAAATGGTAATGAAAAAATATATCTACCAGCGTACACCATTAAAAAAGCTAACAAAATTGATGATATAATTATAATTAATCTTATTATTTTTGAAATTCTTTTCGCAGAGGTCCTAGCAAACCACGTCAGAAGAACATAAATTATTATAAAAATTATAACTGTTATAAAAAAAATATTCATATATTAATGATTTTCTAAATGAAAATACCACAACTTCAAAAGAAACCCGAAATAAAATCTTGTCACAACACAACTTGGGAGGATAACTATAGTTGGATTCATCAATCAAATATACTAGATGTTTTAAAAGATAGCTCAAAATTGTTACCAGAAGTTAGAAAGTATTTAGAAAAAGAGAATGATTACTTTGAATATCAAATGAATGATACCAAGGAAATTAGAAAAAAAATTTTTAATGAAATTAAAGGAAGAATTAAACTAGACGATGAGTCTTTGCCCTACAAAGATAAAAATTTTGAATATTGGACCAAAACCACAACAAAAGGTAACTACTCAATAAAATTAAGAAGAAAAATTGGAGAAGAAAAAGTTGAAGAAATATGGAATGGAGATTTTGAAAAAGAAAAACTAAATACAGAATATTTTGGTTTAGGAGATCTTGAGGTAAGTTTTGATGACAAATTTCTAGGATACTCTTTAGATTTAAAAGGTTCTGAATATTATACAATTTATATAAGAGATATAAAATCAGGTAAATTGGTTACAGAAAAAATTGAAGAAACGAGTGGAAGTATAGAATTCAGTTTAGATGATAAATTTATATTTTACTCTAAATTAGATGAACATCATAGACCGAGGACAATATACAGGCATAAAATTGGCACTCCTGTAAATGAAGATAAGTTGATATTTGAGGAAAAAAGTGAGGCTTTTACTGTAGGAATAGGTTTAAGTTCAGATGAAAAATATTTTATGATTACAAGTTCTGATCATAATACATCGGAACAATATTATTTTAAAATTGATGAAAATAATCCAAATCCTAAATTAATCCAAAAGAGAAAAAGAGGTATAATTTACTCAGTAAACTCCTGGGATGGATATTTTTACAAACATACCAATGAAAATGCTGAAGATTTTAAGATTGATAGATGTGATGATTTAGTTGAACAAAACTGGAAACCATTCGTTAATGCCAAAGATGAAGTACTGATTGGAGGTTTAGTATTTTTAAATCATTGGATAATTAGATCTGAGACCTCAAATGCTTTAGGAAAAATCATTTTGAGAAATCCCAACACAAATGAGGAGGAAGAGATAGTTTTTAGTGATGAGAAAGTAATAGTTCCAAGTATATCTTTAATTCAAAAAGATAAAGATACTGATAATGTTTATTTGTCATATTCATCTCCTAAAACTCCAGGAAGGACTTTTTTATATAATTTAAAATCAAAAGAAAAAAAACTTGTTAAAGAACAAGAAATTCCATCTGGCCATAACCCCGATGATTATATTGTTGAACGAATTGAATGCCCGTCTCATGATGGACGAATGGTACCAATAACTATAACAAGACATAAAAATACACTTCTGGATGGTTCGTCAAATATTTTGTTATATGGTTATGGTTCTTATGGGAATTCAATGTCTCCTGGGTTTTCATCCACACGATTAAGCTTAATTAATAGAAATATAATTTGGGTTACAGCACATATAAGAGGGGGAATGGAAAGAGGAATGAAATGGTGGAAGGAAGGAAAACTTTTAAACAAAAAAAATACATTTGAAGATTATATTGCTGTTGGAAAATTCTTGATTGAAAAAAAATATACCTCTAAAGGAAAAATTATAGGAATGGGTGGTTCAGCAGGTGGGTTATTGATGGGGGCAGTTGTAAATGAAGCACCTGAGCTATTTTTAGGGTTAATAATGGCTGTGCCTTTTGTTGACTCTTTGACTACTAACCTTGACCATTCTCTACCATTAACAATTGGAGAATTTGATGAATTTGGAAATGCTAAAGATAACAAAGATCATTTTGACTATATTTACTCATACGCTCCTTATAACAATATTAAAAAAATGGATTATCCAAATATTTTAATTACTACTAGTCTTAGTGACAATAGAGTTCTGTTTGATGAGCCTGCAAAATTCACTGCAAAACTAAGAGACTATAAAACAGACAATAATTTATTATTATTAAAGACTGAAATGAACGCTGGTCATGGAGGAAAATCTGGTAGAGATGGCGCTATTGAGGAAATAGCTCTTGATTATGCTTTTGCTTTAAAAATTGCAGAAAAAATTTAAATAATTTTGTATTGAAATTTTATAATTAGTCACCATATCAATAACGTAAGTCGCCTTATGGGGCTTACATAAATTAACTTGCTTAACAAAAGGAGTAAATATGACAAGTAAGGATCTATCTATCTTTAACTCATTAAGACCTTTTTCTATTGGTTTCGACGATATGTTTGACCAATTTGAAAGTATGCTTGGTAATGGTGGCATGACAATGCAATCAAATTATCCACCATATAACATAAGAAAAACTGGCAAAGACAACTATTCAATTGAAGTTGCATTAGCTGGTTTTAATAAAAAAGATGTCGAGGTTGAGTTTGAAGATAATATATTAACTGTAAGAACTAAACAGCTTAATAAGTCTGAAGATCAAAATGTAGACGGTGAAATAATTCACAAGGGCATATCACAAAGACAATTCGCAAGATCTTTTACTATTGCAGATGATGTAAAAGTAAATGGAGCTGAACTTAAGGATGGTCTTTTGAAAATTGCTTGTGAAAGAATTTTACCAGATCATAAGAAAAAAAGACTTATTGATATTAAGTAATAAATTTTAACCTTGCTTGTGGGGTTCGCCCCACAAGTTTAAAAACATCCACTAGAGCTGAAAGCAATTATAGTTCCACCAGCGTTAACTTCAAATCTTCTTTCACACGGTACACCGTATTTTTTTGTTTTATAAATTAACACTTCATTGCCAGTATCATTGATCATATCTTCGCTGGGAGCTCCTAATTCTAATTTCATTTTATTAACTTCTCCACCGACAAATAATCCATATTTTTGATTTTCCTTTTCTACAACCTCGTCGGTTTTTTTTTGAATAGTTTGGCAGCCTGCAGTAAAAAAAAGAATTGATATTAATATGATAGCGAATTTGTTTTTCATTATTCTATTATAATACTGAAATGTGACAAAAGATTAACTTAAAAGTTGAAAAAAAAATAAGTTTTCCATCAAAAAAAGGTAAATATAATGTATTTATATTACTTAATTCTTTATTTTTATTACTATCAAACCGATTCTAATGAATACAAAACTCAAAGTATCAGAAATTTCAAAAATTTACCCAGGATGCATTGCAAATGACAAAGTATCATTGGAATTTGGAAGTGGGAAAATATACGCTTTATTGGGAGAAAATGGTGCTGGAAAGTCTACGCTAGTTAAAATCTTGTCTGGAGTAGTAAAGCCTGATGAGGGTGAAGTTTTTTTAAATAATGAAAGTATTAAACTTAACTCTCCCCTAGATGCCAAAAAAAATAATATTGGAATGGTTTTTCAACATTTCAATCTCTTCGAAACTTTATCTGTATTTGAAAATTTAAGTATCGATAGTGACAAAAAGGATGAAGAACTAAGAGAATTGGTCAACGATATACTAAAAAAGTACAATTTTAAAATTGATCTAGATATTCCAGTTCTAAATTTATCGGCAGGTCAAAAACAAAAAGTAGAAATTATAAGGTGTTTAATTAGAAATCCAAAAGTGTTGATTATGGATGAACCTACATCAGTTTTAACTGAACAAGAAACTGATGATTTATTTATTTCTTTAAAACAATTTTCTAAAGATGGAATTTTAATTATTTATATTACTCACAAATTAAAAGAAGTTTTGTCACTTTGTGATGAGGTAGCCGTAATGAGAAAAGGCAAAGTAGTTTCGGTTAGTAATACAATTGATGAAAAAATTGAGAGTTTAGCTAATAAAATGGTAGGTGAAAATTTAAATACTATTAAAAAAAAAATTAATAATTTTAAAAATAGCGAGGAAATTTTAAAAATCTCAAATTTAAATTTTAAAAGTGACGACCCATATGAAACAAATTTAAATAATTTAAACCTTTCTTTAAAAAAAGGAGAGTGTTTAGGTATAGCTGGGATTTCAGGAAATGGACAAAACGAATTATTTCAAATACTGAGTGGAGAAATAATTACCGAAGGTACTTCTATAATGTTTAGAAATAAAGAAATTGGCAAGTTAAATCCTAGAGAAAGAAGAGAATACCTTATGGCTTTTTCACCTGAAGATCGCATCTCTCAAGCCGCAGTCCCTGAGTTAAAGATATATGAAAATGTTGCATTAAACAATTTTAAGTCATCAAACTTTTTTGAAAAAGGTTTAGTGAATGAAAAAAAAATAAAAGAACACTCCAAAAAGATACTTTCTAATTTTTCTGTTAATACAGACAATGTTGAATTAAAAAGTCAATTTTTATCTGGCGGAAATCTTCAAAAATTAATTATTGGAAGAGAATTAATTACTTCGCCTGAATTGTTGGTATGTTTTAACCCCACATGGGGTCTTGATGTTGGTGCGATCAACTATATTCATGAAACATTAATTCAAATTAATGAACAAGGAAAATCATCAATATTAATTTCTACTGATAACGATGAACTATTAAAATTAAGTGACCGTATTTGTGTAATTTATAAAGGTAAACTATCTAAAATAATGAATGCAGATACTGTTACGGCTGAAAAATTAGGAATTTTGATGGGAGGAGGTTCAATTGATTAAAGTTGAAAAGCGTAACGATATATCTCGATCAATTTACTTTTTAACACCGGTTTTAGCGATTTTTCTCACATTATTTGGTGGTGGGATTATTTTTTTTATTTTGGGGTTTAATCCTATTGAGGCTTTAAAATTTTTTTTTATTACACCCATTTCAGATTTATACGGATTAAGTGAACTTTTGGTAAAAGCTACACCACTTTGTTTAATAGCGATAGGTTTATCTTTTTGTTTTAAAAGTAATAATTGGAATATTGGTGCAGAGGGTCAGCTTATTTTTGGTGGAATAGTCGGCGGTGGAGTTGCTTTGTTATTTTATAATCATGATGGATTTTATGTTTTACCAATAATTATTTTGTCTGGAGCATTTGGTGGGATGCTATTTGCAATGATACCAGCAATTTTAAAAACTTATTTTAACACTAATGAAATTTTAGTCAGCTTAATGCTGGTTTATGTTGCAAAATTATTATTAGATTATTTAGTAGTTGGTCCATGGAGCAATCCTGAAGGTTTTAATTTTCCAGAAACAAGACAATTTAGTGAGTCTGCAAGAATGCCAATTTTATTTGACGGTTTAAGAATTCATGCTGGAATATTTATTACTCTCATCACTGTATTCTTAAGTTGGCTTATTTTGTACAAAACTTATTTAGGTTTTCAAATAAAAGTTTCAGGCTTAAGTTTAAAAACTGCAAAATATGCAGGGTTTAAAGGTAAGACAATGATTATTATTGTTTTTATGATTAGTGGAGCATGTGCTGGTCTTGCGGGTGTAGGAGAGATAACAGGGCCAATAGGACAATTACATAGAAATATTTCTCCTGATTATGGCTTCACGGCAATAATTGTTGCTTTTTTAGGAAGACTAAATCCAATTGGAATTATTTTTGCATCTCTAATTGTTGCTCTAACTTATTTAGGAGCAGAAACAGCTCAGATATTTTTACAAGTACCAAAATATACAGGTCAAGTTTTTCAAGGAATGATTTTATTTTTTCTTCTTGGGTCTGATTATTTATTATTTTTTAAAATAAAATTTTTAGGTTTAAAAAAAAATGAGCTTTGATTTAAATTTTATAGGTATTTTAATTGGTGCCATCATGGCATCATCAGTTCCTTTGATACTTGCTGCATCTGGGGAATTAATAACTGAAAGATCTGGTGTTTTAAATCTTGGGGTAGAAGGAATGATGATAATTGGAGCAATCTCTGGATTTGCTTTAATGGTAGTGACTGATAATTTATTTTTTGCAGTAGTAGGCTCTATGCTGTCAGGTTTAATTATATCTCTTATTTTTGGATTGCTTACCCAATCACTCCTTACAAATCATGTAGCAACAGGTCTTGCACTAACTATCTTTGGTATTGGAATGTCAGCAATGATAGGTAAGAATTTCGTCGGCATTCCTGGAAAGGAATTTCCATTGTTATTTGTTAATTTAAAAGAAAGTATTCCGTTTTTGGGTCCAGTATTCTTTGGTCACTCAATTATTTTATATTTTGCATTTGGATTACCTTTTTTGACAAATTATTTTTTAAAGAAGACTAAAACTGGTTTGATTATCAGGGCTGTTGGGGACTCTCCAACTTCCGCCTCTAATCAAGGTATTAATGTTACTTTAGTAAGATATAGTTGCATTCTTTATGGAGGTGCAATGTGTGGATTGGCAGGCGCATATCTGTCATTAATATACACTCCTCAATGGATTGAGAATATGACAGGTGGCAGAGGATGGATTGCACTAGCTTTAGTAGTTTTTGCAACATGGAGTCCAATCAAAGTTCTTATAGGTGCATTAATATTTGGCGGAATTACAATTTTACAATTGCATATGCAGGCAGTGGGCTTAAGAATTCCAGTTCAATTATTAAGTGCATTACCTTACATCATGACAATAATAGTTTTGGTTGTAATTTCTCGTGATAGTAGAAAAATAAAACTGAATACACCAACTTCGCTGGGACAAATCTTCTATAAGGAAAAGTGATGTTAGCTATTCCAAAATAAATATTTTTTTTTATTAGAATATTGTCTAGTTTGTAGTATCACAAAATTAAATTTAAAGGGGAAATCAAATGTATAAACTATTTTTAAGAAGTTTAATTTCTGTATTATTTTTGCTTGGCTTTAGCTTAAATGCAAATGCAGAATTTAAAGTTGGTTTTGTTTATGTTGGTCCAACTGGAGACCATGGATGGACATACCAACACCATGAAGGAAGAAATGCAGTGGAAGCTTTGGGAATAAAAACTACTTATGTAGAAAGTGTACCTGAAGGTGCTGATG
Organism: uncultured Pelagibacteraceae bacterium; assembly: GCA_902517495.1. Lineage (GTDB taxonomy): Bacteria > Pseudomonadota > Alphaproteobacteria > Pelagibacterales > Pelagibacteraceae > Pelagibacter. The sequence goes on from CABYCO010000003.1 coordinate 9,451, forward strand.
CAGAAAGAGTTATAAGACAATTAGCACAATCTGGTCACGACCTAATCTTTACGACTAGTTTTGGATATATGGATCCAACAAACAAAGTTGCTAAAGATTTTCCAAATGTAAAATTTGAACATGCAACGGGTTACAAAAGAGAGCATTCAAATGTTTCTACATATTCCGCAAGGTTTTATGAAGGTAGAACTTTATTAGGACATATGGCTGGAAAGATGACAAAGACAAATACTATCGGATACATTGCTTCTTTTCCAATTCCTGAGGTTATAAGAGGAATTAATGCAATGACTTTAGCTGCTCAAAAAGTAAATCCTGATATTAAAACAAAAATTGTTTGGGTTTTTACTTGGTATGATCCAGGAAAAGAATCTGAAGCAGCTCAAGCTTTGATTGATCAAGGTGCAGATATAATTATGCAGCATACTGACAGTACTGCTCCGGTACAAGTTGCAGAAAAAGCAGGAGTTTGGTCTTTTGGTCAAGCAAGTGATATGCAAAGATTCGCTCCAAAATCAATATTAACCTCAATTATAGATGATTGGGCGCCTTACTATGTAGAAAGATCAATTGCAGCAAGAGATGGCACTTGGAAACAACAAGATACTTGGCATGGATTAAAAGAAGGAATGGTGGCAATGGCACCATATAATTCTGCAATGGGAAGCGACTTAGTAAAAGAAGTGGAACAACTTCAAAAAGACTTAGCTTCAGGAAAAGCTCACTCATTTACTGGTCCAATTTATGATCAAAAAGGAAACATTCTTGTAGCCGAAGGTGCTGTAGCTGACGATGGAATGCTAGCCGGAATGAATGTTTACGTTAAAGGAGTAGAAGGAGATATTCCACAGTAAGAAAATTTATCAAAAGATTAAAAAAAAGGCCAGCTTAGTCTGGCCTTTTTTTATTTAGAATACTTTTTTTTCAAACCATCTATATCAATTTCATCATAATACTCTGATGGTTGAACAATCCATGGATCATTATCTAATAAAATTGGACAGAAATCAGGTGTAAAAGTGGAAGATTTTTTTTTCCAAAGACACGCTGTTTTAATTTCACTTATGTGGTCCTTAACAGGTTCATATTCTTTAAGCCATTCTATACTTTTATTTAAGGTAAGTCCGGTATCTGATAGATCATCTACTAACAGTACTTTTTTAAAATCTTCGTTAGTTGCAATTGCACTTATATCTCTTGCAAATATTAGCTCACCTTGTTTATCTTGTACCTTATCACCCGAGTAACTTTGAATTACAACATAAGCGGTAGGTAATTTAAAAATTCTAGATAAAATATCTATAATTGGAGCTGCACCTCTCATGATACCAACTAATACTGTCGGCTTATATTTTTTTTCAATTTCTAAAGCTAGTTTTTCGACGACCTTTTTATATTCTTCATAAGAAATTATTAATTTATCAGCCATAAAAATTTGGTATCATAAATAAAAATATTAAAAAAGGATAAATATGAAAACTTATTGGATAAGTCTATACTTAGAAATCTCAAGCCAGGATAGCTTAAAAAAATATGGAGAAAAGGCTGTTCCTATAATAAAAAATTACGGAGGGAAACCAGTAGTTAGAGGTGGAAAATTAAAGTCATTTAGCGGGCCAAACGTTGTGCGTACTGTAATATGGGAGTTTCCAACTTACAATGATGCTATTTCATGCCATGAGTCAGCTGAATATAAATCTGCTTGGACTCATGCAGAGGATACAACTAAGAGAATTATGTTTATTGTTGAAGGAGTAGAACATCAATAAATTTGATAAATAAATATTACGATATACAATGGGTTCAAAGGAGAATTATGAAAGGTTACGTAGTTTGTGTGTGGGAAAAAATTAATAGTGAGGAAAAATTAAAGGAATATGCACTAAAAGCCAAGATTGCTGCAGATAAATACTCAGGGATATTTATAATTAGAGGTGGAAAAAATAGAACAAATGAGGGAATGAACTCTCCTAGGACAACTGTAGTTGAATTTTCAGATTACAACACAGCAATAGAATTTTATGATTCCCCTGAATATCAGGAAGCAATAGACGTTATTAAAGACCATGCTGTAAGACATCATCAGATAGTTGAAGGGACTTAATATTGAATAGGCTCATCGTCTATTGAACGCCATAAATACCAAGTAGCTACGGAACAATATGGAGAAAATCTCTTTTTCAATAAATTTACATAGCTCATCGGTGGTAAATAGCTTTTCTTATAATTGTTTGAAATAGCTCTAAGTAAACCAATATCTTGAACGGGCCATATGTTAGGTCTATTGTAAGTAAATAGTAATATCATCTCTGCAGACCATCTACCTATTTGTCTTAATTCAGATAAATAAAGAATTGCCTCCTCGTCTCCCATTTTTTTTATAACTCTTGGATTAAATGTTTTATTTACAAATTTTTTTGCTAACTCTTTAATTCCTCTAACTTTTTGTCTGCTTAAACCACATTTTTTCAACCGAGCCGAGGTAATAGCATTAACTACTTTTGGATTTATCTTTCCTCTACATTCTTTTTTAAACTTTAAAAATACAGAATTTGCTGCAGCGACACTTATCTGTTGTCCTATTATACTTTTACATAGAGATAAAAAAATATCTTTTCTTGTTGTTAAGGTTTTATCTTTGTATTTAGAAATAAGTTTCTTCATTATCTTATCCTTAGAAAGATACTTTACTGCCTTTGACCAATAAATCGGGGGTTTACTCATTTTTAAAAATTAAGTTTGGTTTTTTCAAATAAATTTCTCTTCTAAATATAATTAATGAAGATAAGACTACAAGTAATGAACCCAATAAAGTTTTATAAGATGGTATTTCATTCCAAATAAAATAACCAAATACAATTGCAAATACTAAGCTCAAATACTTAAGTGGAGTAACTAAAGAAACTTCAGAAAGTTTATAAGATTGTCCAAGTAGTAAATTAGCAATACCTCCAAGCAAACCAATCATACACAAAAGAATAAAATCTATTAATGTAGGCATTACCCATCCAAATGGAATTGTAAACAAACCTAAAATAGATATCGCTACTGAAAAATAAAAAGAAATAAGCCAAACTGGTTCGGATGTAGATAACTGCCTGATAGCAATTGCAACATATGACATTCCTAAACAAAAAATTATTGGGTAAATATAATAAAAATTTAAATTCGAAATACCTGGTTGTGTAATAATTATTACACCTATAAAACCAATCAAAACTGCTAACCAACGATATTTACCAATTTTTTCTGACAAAAAATAAATTGATAAAATTGTTGCAAAAATTGGTGCAGCAAATGAGATACCCACAACCGTTGCCAAAGGTAAATTTCTTAGTGCAATAAATACTGATACTATTGCCATTAATCCTGCGGCGCATCTAAAGAAATGTAATTTAGGTCGATCTGTTTTATAAAAATTTGTGTAGTTTTCTTTTGGAATTAAAAAAAATATAGGTACTAGTCCGCAAATTCCTCTAAAAAAAAGAACTTCACCAACAGGATAATTCTCAGACCACTTAACAAGTACATCCATCATTGAAAATGCACACACAGACAGAAACATGTACAAAAAGCCTAATTGATTTCTAGATAACATGGATTAGATTATATTATTATTATAACATTAATCTATGGAAATAGCAGTTTTAGCTTTGGGATGTTTCTGGGGTCCAGAAAAAAAATATGGTCAATTAGATGGCATCTACAGAACAGAGGTTGGATATTGTGGAGGAAACAGTCCTAATACAAACTATAGAGAAGTTTGTACAGGAACAACTAATCATGCGGAAGCTGTAAAATTAGAATTTGATCCTAAAGTTATTACATACGAGCAAATAATTAAGAGATTTTTTGAATTTCATGATCCAACTACACTAGATTCTCAAGGTCCTGATTTTGGAACACAATATAGAAGCGAGATCTTCTACCTTAATGAAGAACAAAAAAATATTGCTCAAAAAGTAATAGACGAAGAAAATATAAAGTTATCTGGAAAAGTTGTAACTAAGCTATCTGAGTTGAAAAATTACTGCACTGCTGAAGAGTATCATCAGAAATATCTAGAAAAAAGATAGAATGTCACTTGTTACATCAGATTGGTTAGAAAATAATTTAAGTAATATCAAAATAATTGACTGCTCATGGCATATGCCAGGAATTGATAGAAGTCCTAAAGAGGAGTACTCTAAAAATCATATTCCTGGTGCAATTTTTTTTGACTTAGACAAGAATTCAGATCAAGATACAGATTTACCTCACATGCTTCCTGCAAAAGAGAAATGGGAAGAGATAGTTTCTTCAATGGGCATATCAAATACTGATAGAATTGTAATTTATGATAACTCTGATGTTCTAAGCTCATGTAGAGGTTGGTATAATTTTATTTATTTTGGTCATGATAAACACCTAGTAAGTGTTTTAGATGGTGGTTTAAAAAAATGGTTAATTGAAAATAGGAAAACAACAACTGAGAAAATAATTTTAAACAAGTCTACCTACAGAGCAACAGAAAATAAATCTCTAGTAAAAAATATTATTGAAGTAAATGAAAACATTGAAAAAAAAAAATTTACAATAATCGATGCTAGAAGTAAGGAAAGATTTAATGGAAGTGTTCCTGATCCCAGGAAGAATGTGAGAAGTGGATCTATTCCAAACTCTGTATGTCTTCCATTTAAAGAAGTTATAAATAGCTCGGACAACACTTTTAAAGGTGTAAGTGAGATTTCAAAAAAGTTCAGCGAAATTATTGATTTAAATGATGATAAAAGAGTTTTTTCATGTGGATCTGGTATAACAGCATGTGTTTTAGGTCTTGCATATTCCCTAGTAAATAATACATATTCTCCTACAGTTTATGATGGATCATGGGCTGAATATGGAAGAATATAAAAATGAAAAGATCTACTAAAATAACATCAATAATAGTAATTTTTTTTCTAATTATTGCAGGTGTGATCATTGCTCGAACAATGATTGGAAACCATTTTAAAAAAAAATTTAGCAAAAGACCCCCACCAGGTATTATAGTTAAAACAGTTGAACAAAGAAAATTTCAAAATATCATTGAAACCTTCGGAACAGCTGTTCCAATTAAAACGCAGTCATACAATATTGAAAAATACGAAATTCTAGAAGAAATCAAATATAATACCAAAGTTAAGTCTGGTGATGTTATCGCAAAATTAAAAAACAGAACAATCACAGCACCCTTCGATGGCGTAATTGGTAAAAGAAACTTTTCTGATGATATTAATGTTTCGGAAAGTTCTGTTGTAATTGATATCGAGGACGCTTCATCTTTATTTATTGATGTTGATGTTCCAGAGGTATTCGCACCATTCGTAAAAAAAGGACTTGGTGTAAATGTAAAATTTTCTGGTAATAAGGATAAAACGTATAACGGAATAGTAGACTCTTTGGCTAGCAAAATTGATGTTAGCAATAGATCCTTAAGACTTAGAGTTAAAATGCAAAATTCAAATTCCGAGATTTTGCCTGGTGCTTTAATGGAAGTCACAATAAAATATAATGAAAGAGTTTCGTTAGGAATACCAGATACAAGTGTAATCTTAGAAGGTAACAAGGTTTACATTTATAAAGTAGATAAAGAGAATGTAACTAAAAGAGTTGAGGTTACAGTTGGCAACAGAAACAAAGGTTATCTTGAAGTAGAGTCAGGTTTAAACGAGGGTGATATAGTTGTTGCTGAAGGATTAAAAAAAGTGAGGCCCAATGGAAAAATTAAACCAATTAAAGATGGTGAAAAAAAAAGTAAGTCTAGTTGGGGAAAAAAAGAAAATAAAAGTAAATAATTGAATGTATTTAACTGATGTTAGTATTAGAAGACCTGCATTGTCATGGGTACTATCCTTAATATTAGTAGTCTTTGGAACTTTTGTTTTTTCAAAGCTACCTGTGAGAGAACTCCCCTCCGGTCTGCAACCCCCTGTGGTTCAAGTTCAAGTGGAATATGCCTCAGCTTCAGCTCCTATTGTTGATGAAGAAGTAACACAAGTGATAGAGGAAGTTATAGGTGGTGCAGAGGGAATAAAAAATATAGACGCTAAATCAGAAAATGGAAAAAGTACTATAAATATCGAATTTGATACTGATATTGACCTTGATAATGCGGCAAACGACGTAAGAGAGAGAGTTGCAAGAATTGTTGGAAGATTGCCAGCTGAATCTGAAGCCCCTAGAATACTTAAACAATCTGCAGGTTTTACAACTACAATGTGGCTTGCTTTATCCTCAGAAACCTGGAGCGATCTTGAGCTTGGAGATTATGCAGAGCGATATTTAGTTGATCAGTTTTCTAGCATTAAAAATGTTGGCCGAATAAGAACAGGTGGCCTTAGGGAACAGAGTATAAGAGTATGGATAGATCCAATCAAATTAGCTGCAAACAATTTAACTATTCAAGAAGTAGAAAGATCTTTAAGAAATGAAAATGTTCGATTACCTGCAGGTACACTTGAAGCTGAAAATATAGATTTAACGATCAATATCGATAAATCATACAATGACTTAGAAAAACTTAAGGGGCTCCCAATTAAGAAGGCTAAAGATAATATAGTAAGACTATCGGATATTGCAAATTTAGAATTGGGCCCTGTCACAGAGAAAGTTTTATTTAGAGCTCAAAGTAAAGGAGCATTAAATTTAAAAACCATGGGTATAGGAATTTATGCAAGAAGTGGAGCTTCAACTGTTGAATTATCAAAAGATGTTGAAAAAAAAATAAAAGAAATTAGAAAAACTTTACCTGGAGATTTAAATTTAGAAATAGCTTTTAATAGAGCTACTTATATTGGTGAAGCAATAAATGAGGTTTATAAAACTTTAGCTATAGCCTTTATACTTGTTGTAATAATAATTTATTTATTTTTAGGAAATTTAAAAGCAGTTATTGTTCCTGCAATAGCCTTACCTGTAAGTCTAATTGCAACATTCTTAGGATTATATATCTTTGATTTATCCATTAATATATTTGTCTTATTAAGTTTTATATTAGCAATTGGAATTATCACTGATGATTCAGTCATTATGACCGATGCAATATATAGAAGAATTGAAAATGGTGAGACACCGTTGGTAGCAGCATATAAAGGCTCAAAACAAATTACATTTGCAATTATTGCAACAACTCTTATTTTGGTTGCAGTATTTTTGCCTTTAATTTTCATTGAAGGTATTGCTGGAACTCTATTTAAAGAAACTGCAATAGCACTATCATTTGCAATAGTAGTGTCATCATTTGTTGCTCTAACACTTTCACCAATGCTGGGTAGTAAATTTCTTGATAAAAAGAAAAAATCTAATCTCCTTACAAGAGGATTTGATAAATTTTTTCAAGGGTTTTTAAAATTTTATACTGAGACATTAGGATTTTGGATGAATAAGAAGAAAACAATAATAACGTTCATAATTTTTATTATTATTGCCTCTGGGGCTTTGTATAACTATACAAAAAAAGAATTGTTACCATTAGAAGATCGTGGAGTTTACTTAGTTATAGGATTCACTGATGAAGGAAGTTCATTCCAGTATACTCAAAAAAGGGCGGAGGATGTGGAAAAAAGACTTATTCCACTGCTTGATGGCGATAATAGTCCATACAATAGATTTTTAATGATAGTTCCAGGTTTTGGCTCTGAAAACAGCTTCTTAATTATCTCACTTTTAGATAATTGGAAAAATAGAAAACAGAATTCTCAAACAATAATGAGACAAGCAATTGGAAAAATAGTTACAGTACCGCAAACACTAGCTTTTCCAATTTCTCCTCAGTCCATAAGAGTTTCTAGTTACAATAAGCCTGTTCAAATGGTTATTTATGGAAATACTTATGAAGAGCTAGAACAAATACAGTCTCAAGTTATTAGAATGTTAAGAAAGAACAGGAATTTATCAAGACTTGAGTCTGACTACACAAGAAATAAACCTGAAGTAAATATTAAAATAAACAAAAATAAAGCAAAGGACCTAGGAATATCTACTGAAGCAATTGGTCAAACTTTAGAAACTTTGTATGGCGGTAAAACAGTCACAAAATTTAATAAACTTGGAAAAGAATACCCAATTATTTTACAACAATATTTAGAAGACAGAAAAAATAAAGAAAGTTTAAGTAAAATATTTGTTAGATCAGAAAAAACTGGTAACTTAGTTTCACTTTCTAATCTTGTTGAGTTTAATGAGAAAGGAACAGCAAGTAAGTTGTCAAGATATAACAGACAACGCGCTGTAACAATATCCGCTAACATAAGTGAAGGCTATACTTTAGCTGAAGCAATTAATTATTTAGAGGAAACGATGACAAATGTTGCTCCGGATAAACAAATTACCTGGAAAGGAAAATCAGAAGAATTAAAAGAAACAAGTAATGAACTTTATATTATATTTGCTTTAGCATTGTTGACTGCTTATCTTGTAATGTCAGCTACTTTTAATTCGTTTATCCACCCATTTATAATTATATTAACTGTTCCTCTTGCAGTATTTGGAGGGTTAATATTTATTCTATTCTTAAATTCATCAATAAATATATTTTCACAAATAGCCTTGGTAATACTCATTGGTATTTCAACAAAAAATAGTATTCTTATAGTTGATTACGCAAATCAATTAAGAACTAAAGGTAAAGAAATTGAAAAAGCAGTAAAAGAAGCCTGCAGTTTAAGATTTAGACCAATTATAATGACATCCCTAAGTACAATGATTGCGATGTTGCCTTTAGTTATTGGGAATATTGGCCCAGGGGCTGGTGAAGGTTCGAGACTTGCTGTAGGCGCAACTATACTTGGTGGAATGATAATTTCTACCTTCTTTACTTTATATGTAACTCCGACGATGTATTTAACTTTAGCGAAAAATACGAAGAGAATTGATGCAGTTGATATAGAGCTTAAAAAACAATTAAACTAAAATATAATATATTTTTTAGTAGTAAGTGATTTTCGACAATTGTTAAGCTGTGCCTTGTATTTCTTAGACTGATTTTCAACTTTTTTTGCTAAAAGAATAATTTTTTGATTCTTTTTATAATTTTTGTAATTTCCCCAACCCTCATGATAAGCAACATATTGTTTAAAGGCATCATTTTTTGGGATTTTTAGGATCTTTTCTGTTTTGTTTGTATACCAACCAATAAAATCTACACTATCTCTAAATCTTGTCCTAGTTGCATACTTGTTTCCTGTTTCCTCTTTGTATTGCTTCCAGGTTCCTCTAATTGCTTGAGAATAACCAAAAGAACTTGACGGTCTTTTATAAGGAATAACTTTAAATAATTTTTGTCTAGGTGGTTTTGCCAACCAGTCAAAATCTGACTCCATTTTAATTATAGCAAGTTGCAAATTAATAGGAGTGCCCCATTTTTCTTCAGTTTTTTTGGCATGTTTATACCAAAGATATCTTTCTGAAAAAATTGAACAGCCATCAGCAGTATTTTTAGGAATTGAGGAGCAAGCAGAAACTATAAAAAAGATTAAAAATAAATATATATTTTTGTTTCGAATCATTTTGAATATTATCTATTTTTTTTTCTCCATATCCAAGGATATTCGAATTGCATTTGCCATAAACCCAAGGAAAATTTTTTTGCATAAATCTGGTGTTTTCTAAATTTTCCATTTGAATATTTAGGATAATCAAATGCATAACCATTTTTGACCATAAAAACTGAGAGACTTTTACTTTTTACAAAACATTCTCCAATTAACCTACTATATTGATCTTTATTTTTTTCTATTCGACAATTGACAATCTGATTTCCAATTTTTTCAATAAGTTTTTCTTTGGATAGCTTTCCACATAGAATTTTGACATTATTTAGAATACATAATTGTTTTTTTCCAAAAAAATAGCTTTCAGGGGCATCAATTCCACTAAAACGAATTTTCTTACTGTTAATTTTGAGTGTATCACCATCTATAATTTTTGCCTTGCCAGAAATTAAAAAATAATTATGGTCTGAAGAAACTGAGGGAATATTATTAAATAAGAGAAAAAAAAAACTAATTAAAATCAGTTTTTGCTTTTTCATTTAACTCGTCCATTTTTTTTCGTAGATCTTCATCTGGGATGTTTTTTTCTTTCAAATCCTCTTTAATTTTTCGAAAAACATCTTGATCTCCTGCTTCAGCAAAATCTGCTTTTATTACTGATTGAATGTACTCTTTTTCTTGATCTGAATTAAAACTTAATATTTGAGATACCCATTCTCCCAAATATTTATTTCGTCTAGCACTAACTTTGAATTGAAGCTCTTGATCGTGGGCAAATTTCTTTTCAAAACTTTTTTTTCTATCTTCAAATGAACTCATTTCAACAAATTAAAAAGATTTAGCTTTATGTCAATCTAATTTAATTTATATTTATGGTAAATTTATGAATAATTTAATACTTGTTAGACACGGACAAAGCGAATGGAACCTTGAAAACCGTTTTACTGGCTGGGTGGATGTGGGTTTAGCTGCTAATGGCAAACTAGAGGCTTGTAAGGCAGGTGAATTAATTAAGGAATTGAACCTTGAATTATCCTATTTTTATACATCCTTGCAGACAAGATCGATTGAGACACTAAATTTAATACTCAATACAATGAGAGTTAAAGATCAAGATGTTGTTAATGCTTGGGAATTAAACGAGAGGCACTATGGTGCTTTAACAGGTTTAAATAAAGACGAAATGAAAAAACTTTATGGAGAAGAAAAAATTCATACTTTTAGAAGATCTTGGGATCAACCACCAGAGCCGCTTAAAAAAACAAGCCCATATCATCCTTTGAATATTGATATATATAAAAATGTTCCGAAAGAAAAAATTCCAGATACAGAGTCTTTAAAAAATACTTATGAAAGAGTAATACCTTTTTACAAAAAAAATATTGAACCTAAATTAAATAAAAACATTATTATATCAGCTCATGGAAATTCAATTAGATCATTATGCAAATACTTATTTAATTTAGATAATAAAAAGATTTCGAGCTTAGAAATACCAACTGGTAATCCTTTATTGATTGAAACTGAAAAAGGAAATATTAAGAAGGTAAGATATTTAGATAAGGATAGAGCAAAAGATCTTTTAGTTTTCTAAGTAAATAATTTTTCGTATATTTCAAAATCAGTTAAATGCTTGAATTCACCTTTATGCTCATAACCGTAGAGTTTGCTTTCTCTCAAAAGCGCATCCCATATTTCAGATATAGGAAAATAATTTAATTGTTTATGAGATATTAAGTCCTTATTAAATATTTGACATCCAGTATATTTAAAATTATTTATTTTTTCCTTTAGAAGGATATTATTTTTTATCTCAAAATCTCCATTAAATCTTTTATCAAAACATGTAGAGTTATTTACAATTAATAAAATGTTTTTCATTTTTCTTTCAAAGTAAATTTTTTCCATTGCATCAATTGAGTTGATATAACTATCATTCCAAATTGTATCTGGATTGATTACTAGAACATCGTCCTCATTAGATTTATTTATAAGACTTAGAGTACCACCTCCTGTTCCTAAGATTGTCTCACCATCATCTATAATTTCAATATTTAATGGGAAATTTTTACTATCAATAAAATCTATGATCTTTTCTTTTAAATAAAAAACATTAATTTTAATTTTTTCGATTTTTATTTTTATAAGAAAATTAATTGTATTTTCTAATAAGGTTTCATTTTTATAAACTATTAATGGCTTAGGCAAACTATCTGTTATCGGTTGTACTCTCTTTCCAAATCCAGCGCAGAGTATTAGGGCAGTTTTAATTTTCATAAGACTTTCTAATTTTTCTATCAAAGTTTTTACTTAAAAGGTAATTTAAGTCTTCGAATATATGATTATTCAAAGTTCTGTAATCGATTAACTCCCATGCATGAGGTATAAGTTGAAGATATTTATTTTTTTTATCTCTTACAGATAATCTAGTAAATATGCCAATTATTTTTAAATTCCTTAAGACAGATAAGATATCAAAATCATTTTTGAACTTTTTAAGATTTAATTGTTTATTTTTTTTTATGAATTCATCAAAAATATATTTTTTAGTCTTAATGTCTGTTTTAAACCTGACATCATCAATAAGAGAAGCTAAATCATATGCAATATTACCATAGACAGCATCTTGACTATCTATCAGACCTAAACCTTTTTTAGTAATCATTAAATTAGATATATGAAAATCTCGATGTACAAAAACTTTATTTTTGTAATAGATATTGTTTAGTAATTTTTTAAATATCTTATTAAATTTAATTTTTAAAATTCTACTTTTTCCTCTTTTAACGTATTTTGGTAAATACCAGTCTAAAAATAAATTAGACTCATCTAATAATTTTTTTAATGAATAGTCTGGTACTTTATAGTTAGTTTTCAAAAATGTTTTTTGATATTTAGTTTTTATATTTTTGATGCTGATTAATAAATTTATAATTTTTTTATAATAAATTTTTTTATTTATTGATTTTTTTTGAAATTTTTTAAAAACTGTTAAATCGCCAAAATCTTCAATCTCAATATAATTATTTTTATAATTCTGGGATATTAATCTTGGGGCTAAAATATTTTTTTTAATTAATATTTTATTAATAGCATCGTATTCTAACAAATTACTTTTTTTGTTTTTTACACAATGAACAAGAATATTTTTTTTTCCTCTATAAAAATTTCTAAATGATGCATCTCCAGTTAGTTTTTTTAATTTATTTAAATTCATTAATTATTTTTTTGTTTTTTGAAATTATTGTAAGATAACGCTCAGTATAACTTTCATTATATTTAAAGATTAAGCTAATACTATTTTTTATTTTTAGTTTTTTTATAATTTCTGGCCATTCAACTAGGGTTATCTGTTTTTCTAAATTTTCTTGGATACCTAAGTTATTAAGCTCTTTTTCATTTTTAATTCTGTATAAATCGAAATGCTTTATTAAAATTTTTTTTATCTGATACTCATTAGTAATATTAAAAGTAGGACTAAGAACTTCTGATAATTTCTGTCTATTTATTCTTTGAAATGAATTAATAATATATTTTATGAAAGTAGTTTTTCCTACACCTAGATTGCCAGTTAAAAGTATGAAATCTCCTAAATTAATATGCTTACAAAGACGTTCAGCTATAAGTTTAGTATCTTTTTCTTTAGAAATATTAATCTTGCCGCTTCTAGTAGCGATAAGCATGAGGCTTGTATGGTCCCTCTGGTGTTACACTTATATAGTCAGCTTGCTCTTTAGATAGTGGCGTTAATTTTGCACCAACTTTATCCAAGTGAAGTCTTGCTACCTTTTCATCTAAGTGTTTAGGAAGCACATAAACTTTATTTTCATAGTTATCTGAGTTATTCCAAAGCTCAATTTGAGCAATAACTTGGTTAGTAAATGATGCACTCATAACAAAACTTGGGTGACCAGTTCCACAACCTAAATTTACAAGTCTACCTTCAGCTAACAAGATTAATCTTTTATCATCTGGGAATGTTATTTCGTGAACTTGGGGTTTTACTTCATCCCATTTATAATTTTTCAATGCCTCAACTTGAATTTCATTATCAAAGTGTCCAATGTTACATAGAATAGATCTGTCTTTCATATCTCTCATATGATCTGCTGTTACTACATCTTTATTTCCAGTTGCAGTTACAACAATATCTGCTTGACCTATCACTTCATCCATTAATACTACTTCGTAACCTTCCATAGCAGCTTGCAATGCGCAAATAGGATCAGTTTCCGTTACTAAAACTCTTGCTCCACTTTGTCTTAAAGATGCTGCACTACCTTTTCCAACATCACCAAAGCCTGCAACGATTGCAACTTTTCCTGACATCATTACATCAGTAGCTCTTTTAATTCCATCAACTAAACTTTCTCTACACCCATATAAGTTATCGAATTTTGATTTTGTTACTGAGTCATTAACATTAATTGCTGGCACTAACAATTGTCCTTGTTCTTCCATTTTTTTAAGCGCTAAAACACCTGTTGTTGTTTCTTCGCTTAAGCCTTTTATACCTTTTAATAAATCTTTATAATCCTTATGCATAAGAGCAGTAAGATCTCCACCATCATCTAAAATCATGTTAGGTATCCAATCCTTTTTACCTTCAATAGTTTGTTTAACACACCACCAATATTCTTCCTCTGTCTCACCCTTCCAAGCAAATACTGGGATACCAGCTTTTGCGATTGCTGCTGCTGCATGATCTTGTGTTGAAAATATATTGCATGAAGACCATCTACACTCTGCACCTAAATCAACTAAAGTTTCAATTAAAACTGCAGTTTGAATTGTCATATGAAGACAACCTAAAATTCTTGCACCTTTAAGAGGATTTTTGCCTTTATATTCGGCTCTTACAGCCATTAATCCTGGCATTTCAGTCTCTGCTAGAGAGATTTCTTTTCTTCCAAATTCTGCTTCGTTAATATCTTTTACTTTATAATCTGTCATAAGGTAAGGCTTGTAGCAACTTTATTTATATTAATCAACTTTTCATTGGGTCGCCGGGAAAATAATTGTAACTTTTGCACCCTTCTCTCTATTATTTTCAGCTTTAATTTGTCCATTATGTAATTCAACTAAGTTTTTCACTATATTTAGGCCTAGACCAGAGTGCTCTCCGAAATTTTCAGGTCTATTGCTGTAAAATCTATTGAATATTTTAGCAGTATCCTTCTCACTAAAGCCAGTTCCTTCATCGATTACTACAATTCTTGGCTTACCTTCTTTGTCTTTACTGACCTCTACTATAATTTCTTGATTGTCACCGCTAAAAGAAATTGAATTTTCAAGCAAATTTGCAATAATTTGTTCTATCCTATTGTTGATGCCAAGTATGAAATAATTTTCAGATCCATTAGATTTTAACCTTATTTGAATTTTTCTCTTTGAATTGTAAACATTATTAAAGTCATCAACTACAGATTTGGCAATTTCCTTTATATCAATTTTTTGCATTGTCTCTGTAGAAATTACTGCTTCATCTTTGAGCATTTGAGAATAATCAGTGATTAGTCTTTCTATTCTCTCGACATCGTGAGATACAATATTAATTAACTTTTCTCTTTTAGTTTTATCTTCTGTTTCTGAAATTATCTCAGATGCACTTTTTAATGAGGCAAGAGGATTTCTAATTTCATGAAGTAAGTCTGTTGAGTAATTTTCAGCAGTTGTAATTCTTTTGTTCAATTCACTGGTCATTTCATCAAGTGACTTGGATAATATTCCTAATTCATCATTCCTTGTCTTAACCCTTTCTATATCTGTTTTTTCGTTACTTTTATCTTTTATGTTTTTTGTATAAGTAACTAAATTTTTAATAGGTTTTAAAAAATATCTATTTAAAACATATGAAAAAATAATTATAACCATAAGTACTACTAGAGCTGTTCTAATAATAAAGTTCTCTCTCTCTTCAATTTGTGCAATTATATTATCAGCATTTTCAGATATAAGAATATAACCCTTATTATTTAAATAATTAATACTCCCAATACTAAAAACAAAAAACTGCTCTTGGATTTGTTTTAAATTGGTTAAAGATTTTTCAGATCCTGATACATAATATTTATTAAGATCTTCGTAGAAAATTGTTTCATTTTTATTTTCTTGATTATTAAAATTATTCTCGCTTGATTGTTCATTTAACTCTTCAATTAGTAATAACGATGATGGAATAGATCTTGTATCTCCAATCCAATTTAATTTATCATCAAAAAATATTACTCTATCTAACTTTTCAAAATATGGAAATCGCGATTTTTTAGAGAATAAAAATTCACTTATTCCATATTCATTTAGTTTTATGTTTGATTTTTCTAAATTTAATATTGTTTGAGTAATTATATTTGTATGATTTTTTTGTTTTTCACTGATTAAATTTTTTTGAATAGCGCCTAAGTAAAAAAACGTTATAATTACTATAAATATAAAGACTACTAGATTAATAAATAAAAATTTCTGTAATATAGAGAGATTTTTTAGTATTTTTCCCATAATTATTATTTAACATTCCATCTATATCCACTTCCATATCTTGTTTCAATTGCTGAAAAATCACTGTCTACTTTTTTAAATTTTTTTCTTATTCTTTTAACATGACTATCAATAGTCCTATCTTCTATATCTGAGTCTTCTCGATAAGCTACATCCATAAGCAACGCTCTCTCTTTAATCATTCCTGGCCTTTTTGCTAGCTCCTCAACAATTTTAAATTCTGTTGTAGTCAGTTTATCAGGTAATTGTTTACCATCCCACTCACATTCGAGTTGGGAAGGATCTAATTTTAACTTGCCATGTGAAATTACATTTTTATTTTCTTCAATATTAATGTCCTTATCTTTTTTTCTTAATTGTACTTTAATTCTTTCAACTAAAACTTTGGTTGAAAATCCTCCAGTTTTACCAACAAAGTCATCTGCACCTAGCTTTAAACCGCTAACCTCGTCGGTTACTTCATCTTTAGAAGTTAAAAAAATAACTGGCATAGAAGTTTTTTTTCTAAGTTTTCTTAGGAGTTCTTCGCCATCCATTCTTGGCATTTTAATATCAATCACAGCAAGATCAGGTGGTGTTCTTGATAATCCAACAAGAGCATTTTCACCATCAATATAAGTTTGCACTTTAAAACCTTCCTTTTCTAAAGCCATCTGGACAGATGTTAATAAATTTCGATCATCATCTACTAACGCAATTGTTTGTGACATATATTAGAATAAAAATACTAAATTGTTCATATTAGGGCAATTGTTTGTTTTCAATGAAGTTCACCCCAATTTTCTCCAATATTTACATCGACTAAAAGAGGTATTGAAAATGAGTGAAGTTCACTATCTTTTACACTCAACATCAAATCTTTTATTAATTTAGTACTTTTTTTTGTTTCTTTTGAGCTTTCCTCAAAAATTAATTCATCGTGTATCTGTAACAACATTTTTAGACTATTATTTTTATTATTAGAGATTTCTTTATTTATTCTGATCATTGCTAATCTCATTATCTCTGATGCTGACCCTTGAATTGGAGCATTTATCGCTGCCCTCTCCTGAAAATTTCTTACATTAAAGTTCTTATCATTAATTCCAGTGAGATGTGTTTTTCTTCCAAATATATTACTTACATAACCACTTTTTCTACAAAAATTTACAGTTGTTTTCATATAATCTTTAATTTCTGGAAATTTTTTAAAATAAGAATTTAAAAATTCTTCTGCTTCATTATTTGAAACATTAATTTGTTTGGCTAAACCATATTGTGAAATACCATAAATTATTCCGAAGTTGATTGCTTTTGCTTTTCTTCTTGTTTCTGAGTCAATTTTGTTAATTTCTTTTCCAAAAATCTGACTGGCTGTTAAAGTGTGAATATCCTCATTATTTAAAAATGCCTTTTTTAGCTGTTTTACATCTGCTAGATCAGCTAAAATTCTCATCTCAACTTGGTTGTAGTCTGCTGAAATCAATTTGTTATTTTTTTCAGAAACAAAGGCTTTTCTTATGTCCTTTCCATCATCTGATTTTATTGGAATATTTTGTAAATTTGGATCACTAGATGCAAGTCTACCTGTTGTAGTAGCTGCTAACAAAAAAGATGTATGAACTCTTTTAGTATTTTGATTTATGTGTTCTGGCAATGCATCTGAATAGGTATTTTTAAGTTTACTAATCTGTCTCCATTCTAAGATGAGTTTTGGAAATTCATAACCTTTAAAAGCTAAATCTTCTAAAACTGAAGCACTGGTAGCAAAACTTCCCTTTTTTGTTTTTTTTAAAGCTGCTATTTTTAAATCGTTATACATTATTTCACCAAGTTGCTTAGTTGATCCAATATTAAATATTTTTTTTGAAATCTTAAAAATAGATTTTTCTAATTTTTCGATTTTAATTGAAAATTTTGAAGACAGTTTGTTTAGTGAAGATTTATCAAGTTTAATCCCTTTTATCTCCATCTCTGCTAGTATTTTTATTAGTGGTTTTTCAAATAACTCATAAATATTCAATAATTTTTCTGCTTTTAAGGATTTTAAAAAAATTTTGTACAATCTAAATGTAATATCTGCATCTTCAGCTGCGTAATCTTTAGCTTCAGAAATATCCACTTCAGAAAAATTAAGTTGTTTCTTCCCTGTACCAACTAAATCTTTGAATTTTATAGTTTTATGACCTAGATGGATATCTGAAAGAGTATCCATATTATGCCTATTTTTACCAGCATCTAATGTGTAAGACATGAGCATAGTATCTTCCATGGATTTTAAAGTTATTCCTCGGTGATAAAAGACAATGAAATCAAACTTAATATTTTGTCCTACTTTTTTAATACTCTCATCCTCTAAATAATTTTTTAAAATGCTTAAGACTTTTTTTTCGTTAAGATTGTTTCCTCTAATGTGATTTAATGGAATGTAACATGCATTTCCAATTCTATTAGAAATTGAAATACCTACTAACTTTGCTGTGTGAGGGTCTAACGAGGTTGTTTCGGTATCTATTGCAAATTCACCTATTTCCTCTGATTGTGTCATCCAATCTTCAATTTCTTTCTCATATTTAATTAACTGATAATTTTTTTTCTGAATTTCTGAAGTTTTTTCTGAATTTTTATCAATATCTTTAATTCCAGAATTATTTGAGCCCCCATACTTTGAAATGGCAGAACTTAATAGTCTATTAAACTCCATTTCTCTTAAAAAAGTATAAAGCTTGTCTTGATCAACACTTTTCAATATGAATTCTTCAATTTTATTTTTTACAGGTACATCTTTTTTTAATGTAACTAGTTTTTTACTAATAATTGCATCATCCTTGTTATTTATTAAAGTTTCTCTTCTTTTATTTTGTTTTATTTTTGATGCATTTTTTAATAAATTTTCTAAAGTTCCGTATTCATTTATCAATTCAGCAGCAGTTTTCACCCCTATGCCGGGTACACCAGGTACATTATCTGTGCTATCACCAGCTAAAGATTGGACATCTATTACTTTTTCAGGAGTAACTCCAAATTTATTATGTACATCGTCTTTATTTATAAATTTGTTCTTCATTGGGTCATAAATTCTCACCCCTTTTTTATAAAGCTGCATTAAATCTTTGTCAGAAGAAACAATTGTTACTTTTGCCCCCAAGTCTAAAATTTTCTCCACATAAGTTGCAATTAAATCATCAGCCTCATAATTAATTAATTCAATTGAAGGTAAATTAAAAGCTTTTACAGATTGTCTAATGTATTCAAATTGAGGAATTAGATCATCAGGTGCATCAGATCTATTTCCTTTATACTCTGAATATATTTCATTTCTAAAATTTTTCCGTGCTGAATCAAATATTACAGCAAAGTGAGTCGGTTTTTCTAAATTATCATCTGATTTAGAGTCTTCTAATAATTTAAAAAGCATATTACAAAAACCACTGACAGCACCTACTGGTAAGCCATCGCTTTTTCTAGTCAAAGGAGGAAGTGCATAATACGCTCTAAAAATGTATCCAGAACCATCTATTAAGTAAAAATGGTCACTTTTTTTAATTTTATCCATAATGTAATGATATCTTAATTTTTACAAATGTAATAAATGTATGCCCTCTAATGAATAAAAAAAACGTCTTAACTGTTAAAAACTTGAATAAAGTTTATTCAAAAAACGGTTCTAAACAAACGCATGCGCTTAATAATTTAAACTTAGAAGTGAAAGAAGGTGAAATTTTTGGTCTATTAGGACCAAATGGGGCTGGAAAGAGTACATTTATAAACATATTAGGTGGATCAGTTGTAAAAACTGGTGGTGAGGTAAATGTTTGGGGGTTTAACTTAGATAAAAATCCTAGACAGGTTAGAGCCTCTATTGGAATTGTTCCACAAGAGGTAAACTTTGATCCATTTTTTAGTCCTAGAAAACTCTTAGAGCTCCAAGCAGGACTATACGGAATTAGAGAAAAAGATAGAATTACAGATACTATATTGAAGTTGGTATCGTTAGAGGAACAAGCTGACAGTTATGCTAGAGCTTTATCAGGTGGTATGAAGAGAAGATTGCTTGTAGCAAAAGCGATGGTACATCAACCTCCAATTATAATTTTAGATGAGCCTACTGCAGGAGTAGATGTGGAGCTTAGAAATACATTGTGGGAAAATGTTAAATCTTTGAACAAACAAGGGGTAACAACAATACTAACAACTCATTACCTTGAGGAAGCAGAAAAAATGTGTGATAGGATTGGTATTTTAAATGGAGGGAAATTAGTTGCTTTGGATACCACTAAAAATCTCTTGGAAAGAATTCAAACAAAAATTGTGTATGTCACTACAGATAAAAAAACTAATATTAACGACAACACTTTCGAGACTTTAAAAATTATATCAAATGATGCAAAGAGGTTAGTTTTATCATATGAGAAGAGTAAGCTAAGCATTGATTCAATAATTTCAGAAATTAAAAAACAAGATATTAAGATACATGATATTTCAACTGATGACGGAGATCTTGAAGATGTATTTTTAAGACTTACAAAAAATTAGGTTATCTAGGAGATCTTTTAGATAATATTCTCTGAAGAGTTCTTCTATGCATTTTTAGTCTTCTTGCAGTTTCAGAGACATTTCTGTTACATAACTCAAAAACTCTGTGTATATGCTCCCATTTTACTCTATCGGCAGACATTGGGTTTTCGGGAGGAGCAGGCTTTTGATTTGGGTCAGCTAAAAGTGCTTTTTCAACATCATCTGCATCTGCAGGCTTCGCAATGTAGTCAATTGCTCCCTCTTTAATTGCAGCAACTGCTGTTGGAATATTACCATATCCAGTTAACATTATAATTCTACTTTTAAGGTTTCCCTTTTGAATTTCTTTTACTACTTCTAGTCCATTCCCATCATTTAATCTTAAATCAACAACGGCAAACGCTGGACTTTGCGATTTTACAGTCTCAATGCCAATTTTTACACTCTCTGCTTGTGTAACTGTAAAACCTTTTTTTTCCATGGCCCTAGCCAATCTCTGTCTAAATGGATTGTCATCATCTACTATCAAAAGCGATTTATCCTCGAAATCACTTAGTTTTTGAAGTGTTGGTTGATTAATCATAACTCATATATGGAAGTAAATTTTAATATTTCAATAGCATTATTTACTTTACATTATTAATTATTTCCCATAAATGCTGCATTTATGAAACTTGCATATGTGTTATGCAGGTTTTTTTTGTAAATTTTTTTTAGAGGTGCAGATATGCAAAAATTTAAGTCAGTTGAACAATTAGTTAACCAACTGAGACCGACAGGACCTGTTTATTGTATTAGAAAAGAGTCAATTAAATTGGCATCTAAATACTTCCAAAAGAATTTTCCAGGACAAATACTATACGCATTAAAAACTAACCCTCATCCAGTAGTTCTTAAAACTATTGTTGAAAGTGGTATAAATCGTTTTGACGTAGCATCTATCAAAGAAATAGAGGCTATAAGAAAAATAAGTCCAGATGCCAACTGTTCTTATATGCATACTGTAAAAAGTAGAGAGAGTATAAAAGAGGCATATTTCAAATATAATGTTAAAGCGTTTTCTTTGGATACTAAAGACGAATTAATAAAAATCTTAGATAGTACAAATTATGCTAAAGATTTAGAATTATTTGTTAGAGTTTCTGTTTCTAATGAACATGCAGAAATTGATTTATCAAAAAAATTTGGAGCCATCAATAATGAAGCAGCTGGTTTACTTAGGTTAACAAAACAATATTCTAAAAAAATTGGACTTGGTTTTCATGTTGGCTCACAATGTATGCACCCTATATCTTATTCAAAAGGAATAATTGAAATCAATAATATAATTAAGAAAACAAAAATTATTCCAGATGTAATTAATGTTGGAGGTGGTTTTCCTACTATTTACCCTGATCTTATTCCTCAATCTTTAGATAGTTACTTTAACGAAATTAAAAAAGGTTTAAGTAATTTAAAGTTAGATATTCTTCCAGAAATAATTTGTGAACCTGGAAGAGCGATTGTTGCAGAAAGTGGTTCAACAATAGTAAGAGTTGATTTAAGAAAAAAACAAAAACTTTATATAAATGATGGAACTTATGGAACATTATTCGATGCAGGTGTTCCTAACATAGTTTACCCATCAAAAATGATAACTGATGGAAGAGTAATTTCTAAAAAATTAACATCTTTCGATTTCTACGGCCCAACTTGCGATAGTATGGATTATATGAAAGGTCCTTTTATTTTACCAAATAATATTAGAGAAAATGATTATATAGAATTAGGACAGCTTGGAGCGTATGGATTAACTTTTAGAACTAATTTTAATGGATTTTACTCTAATGAAATTTACGAAGTTGAGGATAATCCAATCATGACGATGTATGACAAAGAAGCAAATAAAGAGTTTCTTGTTGCTTAATGTCAGATAATAAAAACCAATCAAATAATAGAAAAAGTGACTTACTTAGTAAAGAAGTAGAGCATATTGATATAACTTCTTTTGATGCTAGAAAAATCGTTTCTTCAATGGAAAAAATGTCTTTCGTTTCAAGAGAGACTGCAAATGCAGCAAATATTTATAATGAAATGATAAAAGATAAAGATTGTACAATTTTTTTAACACTCGCAGGATCAACATCTGCCGCAGGATGTATGCATATTTATAGAGATTTAGTTAAATATAATATGGTAGATGCAATAGTCGCTACTGGAGCTTCTATTATTGATATGGATTTCTTTGAGGCACTTGGTTTTAAACATTATCAGGGATCCCAATATCAAGATGATACAGAGTTAAGGAATAATTATGTTGATAGAATATATGATACTTATATTGATGAAGAAGAGCTTCAGATGTGCGATAAAACCATTGGTGAAATTGCAGATGAATTAGAGCCTAAAAGCTATACTTCAAGAGAATTTATAAAAGAGATTGGTAAATATCTTAAAACTAACGCCAAGAAGAAAGATTCATTAATAGAGGTTGCTTATGACAACAATGTTCCAATTTTCTGTCCAGCGTTTACTGATTCAAGCGCAGGATTTGGTCTTGTAATGCACCAAGAAAGAAGCCCAAAAAATCATATCACAATCGACTCAATCCGAGAGTTTAGAGAATTAACTGAAATTAAAATTCAATCTAAAGGATCAGGTCTTTTTATGATTGGAGGAGGCGTACCTAAAAATTTTATTCAAGATACAGTCATATGTGCTGAACTTTTAGGTAAAGATGTAGATATGCATAAATATGCCATTCAAATAACAGTTGCTGATTCTAGGGATGGAGCATGCAGTAGCTCAACATTAAAAGAGGCAAGCTCATGGGGCAAAGTAGACATAACCAAAGAGCAAATGGTTTTTGCAGAAGCTACAAGTGTGCTACCCTTAATAGCAAGTGATGCCTATCATAAAGGTGAATGGAAAAATAGAGAAAGAAAAAATTTTTCCAAGATATTTTGATTAATGACCAAAAAAATCAAAATTGGTTTAATTCAAAGTAAATCTTTAGGGACAATTCAATCTAATATTGATTTAGCTATAAAAAATATTAAAAAAGCTGCAAACAAAAAGGCAAAGATAATATGTCTACCAGAACTATTTTTAACTAATTACTTTTGCCAAACAGAAAGTCATTCAAATTTTAAATTAGCAGAAAAAATTCCAGGAAAAATCTCAGGTATATTTTGTGATTTAGCAAAGGAGCTTGGTGTTGTGTTGAATCTTACTATGTTCGAAAAAAAAACATCTGGATTTTATCATAATACTAGTATCATTATTAATGAAAATGGTAATATTCTATCTAAATATCGTAAGATGCACATACCTGATGACCCAGGGTATTATGAAAAATTTTATTTCAGTCCTGGAGACTTAGGTTTCAAAAGTGTGAAAACTAAATTTGGCAAGATAGGTCCTCTTATATGTTGGGATCAATGGTTCCCCGAAGCAGCTAGATTAACGGCTTTAAAAGGGGCTCAAATTATTTTTTATCCTACTGCTATTGGATGGCATCCAAAAGAAAAAAGAAAGCTTGGAAAATCTCAATTAGATTCTTGGGTCACAATGCAAAAATCTCATGCTATTGCTAATGGAACTTATGTGGCTGCTATAAATAGAGTTGGGATAGAAAAAAAAGGTAAGAAAAAAATCGAATTTTGGGGTAATTCAATGGTGATAGATCCTAGTGGGAAAGTAATTGCAAAAGCAGGAAATAAAAAAGAGGATATTTTAGTTTGTGAAATAGATTATAAAAAAATAGATACTGCTAGACAGCACTGGCCTTTTTTAAGAGACAGAAGAACTGAATTTTACAAAGATATTCTCAAAAATCCTGAAGATGAATAAAAAAATAAATGAATTTAGAATGCCAGCAGAATGGGAGCCTCAAAAATCAGTTTGGATGGCTTGGCCTCATAATAAAAATGATTGGCCTGGATTATTTGAAAAGATTCCAAATGTAGTTGGAAGAATAATCAAATATTTAACAAAACATCAAAGAATAGATTTATTAGTCAATAATACTAAAAGTGTTGATACCATAAGAATATATTTAAAAAAAATAGGTTGTAATATATCTAATATTAAATTTCATAAACTAAAGACAGACAGGCTTTGGTTAAGAGACTCTGGGCCAATATTTTTGGTCAACAACAAAAATAGAAAAAAGACCATGCTTGATTTTAAATTTAATGCCTGGTCAAAATATAAAAACTTCAAAAATGATAACAAAATCAATAGCCATATTAGTAAATATTTAAATATTAAAAGTATTTTGCCTAAAAAAGTAAATTCAAAAAAATTTGTAAGAGTAGTGATGGAAGGGGGTGCATTTGACAATAATGGATCAGGCTCCATATTGCTTACAAAGGAGTGCTTATTAAGTAGTAAACAAGAGAGAAATAAAGGTTTTAAAAAAATTGATTATGAAAATCTATTTTCAAAATATTTAAATGCAAAAAATTTCATTTGGCTTAATAAAGGAATTGTAGGAGATGACACACACGGTCATATCGATGATATTGCAAGGTTTGTTTCAAAAAGTACAATTATGATAGCTGTAGAAAAGAATAGATCAGATAAAAATTATAATTTTCTTAAAGAAAATATAAAAATATTAAGTAATAGTTATGACGAAAACGGAAAAAAATTAAAAATTATAAAGATACCTATGCCAAGCCCAGTTGTCATAAACAAAACTCGTGTCCCAGCAAGTTATTTAAATTTTTTCATAAGTAATAAAACAGTCTTGGTTCCAGTATTTAATGTGAAAGAAGACAAAAAGGTTTTAAAAATTTTTAGAAAGTTTTTCACAAATAGAAAAGTTATCGCTATTGATTGTAGTGATTTAATTTGGGGTTTTGGAGCTATTCATTGCATGACTCAACAAGAGCCAAAAATTTGAATTAAGCAGCTTTTAAAGTACCTAATAATAATCTAAAAGGTATCAACATTACTAAAGCTACAAAAATCTTTACTGCTAAATCTCCTAAAGACAGTGTCACCCAAGGTATTCCTGTTCCATAAAATGAAATCGAAAAGAATAAAAATGTATCAACAGTAGAACCAATTAATGAAGAAGCAAGTGGCGCAATAAACCATTTTTTTTGTCTTAATTGATCAAATATTTGTACATCCAGTAATTGAGCAATAATAAATGCTGTTCCTGAACCAATTGCTATTCTTACTGAGATTAAATCAGCAAAATTTGTTGAGAAAATTAGTGTAAACAAAATACCTATTGTAAATCCTATATATACAATTTTTCTAGCAACTAATTTACCAAAAGATCTATTTGCTAGGTCAGTTATTAAAAAAGCTATTGGATAACTGAATGCTCCATATGTAAGAATTTCTTGAAGACCGTAATATTTAATTGGAAATTGGACTAAATAATTAGACGCTAAAACAACCAATCCCATTAAAAATGAGAGTGTTAAAAATACTTTATTCATTATGCAGATTTACTGACTAAGGATTTTTTTAATTTTTTTAGTCTTAATGATAAATCTCTAGACTTGGCTGAAATGAGAAATTGATCAAAACTACCTTTTTTATCTACTGATCTAACCCCAGCATTTGAGACGGTTAATCTTAAACTTCTCTTAAGTATTTCACTTTTAAATTTAACTTTTTTTAAATTTGGAAGAAATCTTCTTTTAGTCTTATTGTTAGCATGACTAACGTTATGACCCTTTAGTGGGATTTTTCCAGTAAGTTCACATTTTTTAGACATAAATTATGAGCCTGTATAGGATCTGAATCTTATCGCGTCAAGATTAATTTTTAGTTCCAATAGCCTCTGAAACATTTTTAAACCCCTTATTTTTTAATAAATCAATTAATTCTGTACTTATTTTTGAAGCTATACGAGGACCTCTGTAAACCATTCCAGTATATAATTGAACGAGTGTTGCACCAGAAATGATTTTTTCAAAAGCATCTCGTCCACTACTAACACCACCCACACCTATTATTTTTGTTTTATCTTTTAGAATTTTATAAAATTTAGAAATTGCCTCGTTTGAAACTTTTTCAATTGGTTTGCCTGACAGTCCACCCTTTTCTAATTTATTTATATTTTTTAAATTTTCTCTATTCTTATCTGTGGTATTGGAAACAATAATAATTCCTATTTCTTGCTCCATAATGATCTTGGATACTTCATTAATTTGATGGTCATTAAGATCAGGTGAAACTTTTATTGCTAATGGAATGTTTGAATTCAATTCTTTTTTTTCATTTTTTAGTTTGTCAATCAATGAATTTAATTCATCCTTGTTATGAAAGTCTCTTAAATTTTCTGTATTTGGTGAGGAAATGTTTATAGTTATATAATCAGCTAAATTATAAAATTTACGAAAACAAATTAAATAATCATCGATTCTATTAGTAGAATCTTTATTTGGTCCAATATTTATTCCTAAAAAACCCTTTTTATTATTTTCCTTAATTGTCTGACTAATTTGTTCTGAACCAGAATTATTAAAACCTAATCTATTTATAAGAGCTTCATCTTCTTCAAGTCTAAAAACTCTTGGTTTAGGGTTACCAAATTGAGGCTTTGGAGTAATTGTCCCTACTTCAACAAAACCAAATCCAAGATTAAACAGCTGATTGTATACTTCAGCATTTTTATCAAACCCAGCAGCAACGCCAATTGGTGAAGATAATTTTTTTTCACAAAAAGTTGTTTCTAAAATATGACTATCTTTAGGTTTTGAGTAAGGAATATTATTTAGCTTTAGTGCTTTTATTGCTAATGAATGAGCTACCTCAGGGCTAAATTTAAAAATCAATGGTCTTAATATATTAAACATTTTTTAATTTACTTTTTATTAATTCTTTAGTTTCTTGAACCCCAAAAAAGCTTATAAAAAAACCAAATCTTGGTCCATTTTCTACCCCAAAAACTACCTCATATATTAACTTGAACCAATCACGCAAATTTTCTTTATAGCCATTCTCTTTACCGACTGTATAAATTGTAGTCTGAATATCCTCTGGTTTCATTGCGTCATCGCAGCTATCTAAAGAGTTTACTAAAGCATCTAAAGCAATTTTTTCGCTTTCATTTGGTTTTTTATAAATTTTTTTAGATTTTATAGCGTCATTAAAATATTTAATTGCATAAGATATTAACTTGTTAAAAATCGGATGCACATCCTCATTTATGTCTTTCTTATATTTCTTAACAAACTTCCAAAGTAATTCTTTATTATCAGCATTGCTGGTCTCAACTAAATTTAATAACATTGAGAAGGACATAATTGAATTTTCCTCTGGTATCTCTGAATTATGAACATGCCAAACAGGGTTCATTAGTTTTTGAAGTTCGTTTTGAGTTTTACCTTTTTCAATAAAATCAAGATATTCATCGACAGCCTTTGGTACTACTTCTCTATAAAGTTTTTTTGCTCTTTTTGGATTTTGATACATATACAAGGAGAGACTTTCGGGTGATGCATACTCTAACCATTGATCGATTGTAATACCATTTCCTTTTGACTTAGATATTTTTTCACCTTTTTCATCTAAAAATAACTCATATGCAAAGCCAGATGGATTTGACTTACCTAATAATTTTATGATTTTTGTAGATAAAATTGCACTCTCAATCAAATCTTTCCCATACATTTCAAAGTCTACATCAAGGGCATACCATCTCATAGCCCAATCTACTTTCCATTGTAATTTACAATTTCCATCTAAAATACTTTGTTCTAATTTTTTACCATTATTATCAAAAATTATTTTTGAGTTTTTAGTATCTAGTTCTGAGACTGGTATCTCTAATACAACCCCTGTATCTGGACATATTGGTAAAAATGGAGAATATGTTTTTTTTCTTTCTTTACCAAGTGTAGGAATAATTATGTTCATTATTCCCTCATAATTTTCTAAAATTAATTTTAATGTATCATTGAAAAAACCAGACTTATATAAAACTGACGAACTTTTAAAACTGTATTCAAACTTAAATTTATCTAAGAAATTTTTTAACATTTCATTATTATGTTCGCCAAAGCTGTTAAATTTCCCAAAAGGATCTGGCACTTGAGTTAAGGGTTTATGAAGATTTTCTTCAAGTTTTTTAGGATTGGGAATATTTTCAGGAACTTTTCTTAGTCCATCCATATCGTCAGAAAAAGTAATTATTTCTTTAGGAAGATTTGATAAATGATTTAAAGCATTAACGATCATTGAGGTTCTTGCCACTTCACCAAAGGTACCAATGTGTGGTAAGCCACTAGGACCATATCCTGTTTGAAGAATAATTTTCCCCTTGTTTTCAATATTTTTTTTTCTCTCTTTTAGAAGCTTTTTAGCTTCAACAAAAGGCCAAGAGTTTGTTTTGTCTATATTGGTTTTATCTATCACTTTTAATTAAACAGCTTATAAAATAACGTTTTTAATAATTCTTATAGAGTTGAAATTTATTTACCATAAAATAGTGTCCAATCAAAATGTCCAATTATAAAACAGTTTTTTTTACCCTAGGAATTTTACAAATTATTTTAGGTTTATCGATGATTGCGCCAATTTTAACGCAGTTTTTTTATGATGAACTTGATTCTAGTTTTATAAGTTCTGGAATTGTAACTGTTATATTTGGAATTCTCTTTTTACTATCAAATTTAGATCATGATAAAAAAATTAGCTTGCCTCAGGCTTTTCTTTTAACAGCTTTATCGTGGTTGAGTATTGCTATTTTTGGCTCACTTCCTTTCATATTTTCTGAGATAGAATTGAGTATGACTGATGCTTTTTTTGAGAGTATGTCAGGTATTACTACAACTGGATCAACTATTATTACCAATTTAAATGAAACTCCAAAAAGTATCTTACTTTGGAGAGGAATGCTTCAATGGTTGGGTGGAATTGGCATCATTGTGATGGCAATTACTTTAATGCCACTTATGAATATTGGTGGAATGCAATTGTTTATTATATCCACGAGTGATACCCCAGAAAAAATTTTACCTAGATCAAAAGAGATAGCGTTAAGATTAATCTTAGTATACTCCGCATTAACTTTTATATGTGCATTATTTTATAAAATATTTGGTATGAACTTTTTTGACAGTGTTGTTCACTCAATGACTACAATTGCAACAGGGGGATTCTCAAATTATAATGAGTCTATTGGTTATTTTGATAGTTTACTTATTGAACTTACATCAATTATATTTATAATTTTAGGAAGTATTCCATTTATTGCCTATATCAAATACTTAAATGGAGACAAAAAAATATTTTTTAACGATACACAAATTAAAACTTTTATAAAGATTGTCCTTTTTTCAATTCTTTTAATGTATCTATATCTACTTACAAAAAATCAAAGTTTTTTTGATACCAGTATTAGGTCAGTTTCATTTAATGTCATATCAATTTTAACTGGAACTGGTTATGTAACTCAAAACTTTAGTGATTGGGGTCAATTTCCATTAATTTATTTTCTTATTCTGATGTTTATCGGTGGATGTGCAGGCTCAACAGCTTGTGGGATTAAAATATTTAGAGTCCAAATTTTATTCCAGTTTATCACGGTACAACTAAAGAAAATAATTTATCCAAGAGGTATATTTAAAATAAAATATGAAAATAATAATATTGATGAAAAGTTTTTAGCATCAATCATTTCCTTTATATTTTTATATATTGTAATTTTTTTTATCATAACTGCTCTTTTATCAATAAGTGGTTTAGATTTGACAACTTCAATATCGGCCGCCGCAACATCAATATCAAATGTGGGACCTGGTTTAGGTGATATTATTGGTCCAAATGGTAACTTTTCTAATTTATCTGATTTTTCAAAATGGATTTTAAGCTTAGCAATGATTTTAGGTAGATTAGAGTTGTTTGCTGTATTAGTATTGTTTATTCCATCATTTTGGAGAAAATATTAATGTCTGAAACAAAACAAAGCTGGGTTGACTCATTATTAGTTTATAAAGATATAAGAATGTTAAGGATATTGCTTTTAGGAGCAATAAGCGGTTTTCCATGGGTATTAATTGCAAGTAGCTTAAGTCTTTGGCTTAAGGAAGAGGGATTAAGTAGATCAACAATTGGTTGGGCAGGATTAATATTTGGAGTTTATGCCTTTAATTATTTGTGGGCTCCAATAATTGACAGAGTACAAATTCCAATTTTGACAAAAAAATTAGGACATAGGCGTGGATGGATTGTATTAATGCAAATAATAATTTTACTAAGCTTGATAGTTTGGAGTTTTATAAATCCTACTCAAAACCTGGCACTTTTAATTAGTGTTGGATTAGTAATTGCTATTGCTTCGGCTACTCAAGATATTACTGTTGATGCACTAAGAATAGAACAGATTAATTCAAATGAAGGAAAATCTATGGCTGCTGGAGCTGCTATGGCAGTTGTCGGATGGTGGACAGGATATAAATTAGGAGGTGTTGTAGCATTATTTACTGCAGAATTTTTTGAAAACATGGGCGTAGCAGATTATTGGCAGGCTACTTTTCTAGTTTTAGGAATTTTAATTATTTTGATGAACATAGGTTTGATGTTTGTTCATGAAACATTTGATTTTAATAGAGTAAATAATCAAAAAGCAACAGATCAAATAATTAGAGATAAGCTTGGATCCAATAATATTATAACAAATTTTGTTGCTTATATTACAGGAACGATTGGTGGACCAATAATTAGCTTTTTCAAAAAAAATGGTTTAGCAATTGCACTGGGAATTCTAGGTTTTGTATTTTTATTCAAGATTGGTGAAGCATTTTTAGGTAGGATGTCGATTGTTTTTTACAAAGAAATTGGTTTTTCTAAAGGTCAAATAGCTATTTATTCTAAAGGATTAGGATGGATTACTACTGTAGTTTTCACTTTATTGGGTGGAATAATGGCAATGCGGGCTGGAACTATTAAAACAATGTTTTTTGCTGGTGGTTTAATGGCTCTAACAAATCTTATTTTTGCAGTTTTGGCTTGGACAGGTAAATCTGAACTTTTATTTGCAATAGCTGTAATTGCAGATGACATAACTGCAGCATTCGCTACTGTTGCATTTGTTGCCTTTATATCATTGTTAGTCGATAGAACTTATACAGCTACTCAATATGCATTGTTGGCATCAATTGGAACAGCTGGAAGAACAACGCTTGCCTCATCGTCAGGAGCTTTGGTAGATTGGCTGAATGGAGATTGGGGTACATTTTTTGTCATAACAACTGTTATGGTGATACCATCACTAATTTGTCTTTGGTTTATAAGGAATAAAGTAAAAATCGGTGCAAAATAGCTATTTTTGCATTAAATCATACTTAAACGTATATGAGTTAGCATCCAAAAACTCTAACATAAGCACTCAATTATTATACGGTGAAAAATTTAAAGTAATAAAAAAGAATAAAAATTTTTTAAAGATCAAAACTGATTTTGATAATTATATTGGTTTTATAAAAGTTGGTAGATTTAACAAAAGATTAAATAAGACGCATAAAGTTGGCGTGTTAAAATCTAAAATTTATTCAGGACCTAAAAATAGATTTGGTACAAAAAAATACCTTCCTTTTTCATCAGAAATTGAAATTCTGAATAAAATTAATAATTTTGTAATGTTTGAAAAAAGTAAATGGATTAGATTTAATGACCTAGAATTTATAAATAAACGAAATATGAATTTTACAAAAATATTAAAAATTTTTTTAAATTGTAAATATAAATGGGGTGGAAAAAGTTTTGATGGTATTGACTGTTCAGCTTTATTACAAATATTTTATAAATTTAATAATAAATTTTTTCCTAGAGATACGATTGATCAGTTTAAGATTAAAAGGGGAATTATACGAAAAAAAATTTTCAAAAAGGGGGATATTATTTTTTGGAAAGGACATGTAGCAATTTGTTTGAATTCAAAGAATTTAATTCATGCATATGGACCAAGAAAAAAAGTATTAATAATGCCAATTAGGAAAACTATTAAATTAATTGAGAAAACTGCAAATTTAAAAGTAGCAAAGGTTATATCTATTTAATTTTGGTCTCTTCCAAAATCTGGTTTTGCTACGTCTTGTTTTAAACTTAATATCTGCTGTCTTGCTTTTTTTGAATTAATTAATTTTTTTCTTAAAGTCTTATCGTCTAAGTTTTTTATATTTTTCTTAAAGGAATTTAAATTATTAATAAATAAGTTTATTGCACTAACTATATTTTTTTTGTTGTTAAAAAAAATATCTCTCCACATTATTTCATTAGATGCAGCTATCCTTGAAAAATCTCTCAATCCTCCCGCACTAAACTTTATTACATCTTTTTTTTGTTTTTTTTGGAAATCTTGTGCAGTTTTAATCAAGTTATAGGCAATTAAATGGGGCAAATGACTTGTAATTGAAAAAATTTTATCATGAATTTTTGCATCCATAATGACTACTTTTGAACCTAATTTTTTCCAAAATTTCAATAATTTGTTTTGTTTTATTTTATTTTTATCACTCACTAAAACACACCATTTATTTACAAAAAGATTTTTGGTTCCATACTCAGGTCCACTTACTTCTGAACCTGATATTGGATGACTTGTAATCCAATCAAGAGATTTTGATAATTTTTTATTTTTTAATTTTAATATATTTTCTTTAGTTGATCCCACATCAGTAATTAAGCAATTTTTATTCAAATACTTGTTTAAATTAGGAATAATTTTCTCATATTCACTCATTGGCGTTGACAATACTACAAGATCAAAATCAATTAATTTATTATCCAGTTTTTCAAGAATTCTTATTTTATTATTAATTTTTTTTATTTTTTGGATATTTATTTTTGATTTTTCATAAACAAAGTAATGTTTAGAGATTTTTTTTGATATCGAACCTCTCAATATTGAGGACCCTATAAGTCCACAACCAATAATTAAAATTTTTTTAAACATTTTTAAAGATATTTTTTAGTTTATTAAGGAATAAGATATTTTCGTTATCATTTCCTATAGTAAGTCTCAAACAATTTTTAATTCCGTAGGAATTCATCTCTCTTAAAATAATTCCAGAAGATTCAAGTTTTTTTTCTACAAAGTTAGCTGAAAGTTCACAATTTTTAAAATCTAAAAGAAAGAAATTTGGTCCAATTTCATTTGTCTTTATATTGTATGAATTCAATGTCTTTTGTATTTTTTTTGCCCAATCTAAATTATGTTTTACAGATTTTTTTATAAAACTTTGATCTTTTAAAGATTCAATAGCACATACCTGGGCTATCTTATTTACATTAAATGGTGGTTTAATTTTGTATAAAGCGTCTACTATTTTTTTACTCCCATATCCCCATCCAACTCTTAAAGAGGCAAGTCCATAAATTTTAGAAAAAGTTCTCAATATAAATACATTATTTTTATTTTTGAAAAGCTCTAAACCTGATTTATAATCTTTATTTAGCATGTATTCATAATATGCATCATCAACAACAAGTAAAATTTTTTTACTTAGACGTTTTCTTAATTCTAATAATTGTTTACTTGGAATATATGTACCTGTAGGATTATTGGGATTAGCAAGGAATACAATTTTAGTTTTTTTTGATATTTTTTTAAAAATTTCAGTATTTGATACCTTAAAATTCTTTTCCTTAGAAAATACAACCTTCGCTCCTACTATTTGTGCATAAATTCTGTACATTAAAAAACTAAATTCTGGCACAACTACCTCATCTCCTTTATTTAAAAATAATTGGCATAACATTTGAATAATTTCATCAGATCCTGATCCACAAATCACTTGGTTTTGATTACAGTTATATTTTTTTGAAATTATAGAAGTTAAATCTCTAAATTTTCCATCAGGATATTTAGAGATATTATCATTAAATTTTTTTATTACCTTTTTAGCATTATTACTCATACCTAAGGCAGATTCATTTGCCGATAATTTAATTATTTTTTTTTTTTTACTTAAAAAAGATCTTCCTGGTTTATAAGCTTGTAGGGTTATTTTTCTAAATGTTGGGGTATTCATGATGCTAATTTTATTAATAAATAGTCAGATAATTAGATAATACAATCAATAATTCAAAAAAAATTGACATCCAAAAAGCTATCTTATAAAACGTTTTTGCGCTGATTTAACTGAATTGCGAGCGCTATAAAAAACCTGCTAAATAAGTTTTTTTTCTCACAATTCATTTCAGCAAAAATATTATGGGTAATTTTGGTAAAATGAAAAGTATAACAATTAAACAACCTCTTAAACTTGATTGTGGAAAAGAAATATCAAATTTTCCATTAGCTTATGAGACTTATGGAAATCTTAATGAGAAAAAAGATAATGCCATATTGGTTTTTCATGCTTTGACTGGAGATCAGTTTGCGTCAGGCATAAACCCTGTGACAAATAAAGAGGGTTGGTGGAATTATGCAGTTGGCCCAGGTAAATCGTTTGATACTGATAAATTTTTCGTAATTTGTGCAAATGTAATTGGTGGATGTATGGGATCATACGGACCAGGAACTATTGATCCTTCGACTAACAAACCTATAGGAACTAATTTTCCAGTTATTACAATAAACGATATGGTTAATGCCCAATATAATCTTTTAGATCACTTCAAGATAGAAAAATTATTTGCAGTAGCTGGTGGTTCTATGGGTGGAATGCAAGTATTACAATTTGTCTCAAATTTTCCAAATAAAGCTAAAGTTGCTTTACCAATTGCTTGTACTGCTAGTCACTCAGCCCAAAATATTGCTTTCAATGAACTTGGAAGACAAGCAATCATGTCAGATATAAATTGGAAAGATGGTTTATATGATGGACAAACAAATAATCCAGACAAAGGTTTAGCTGTAGCTAGAATGGCTGCACATATTACGTATTTATCAAAGAAAGGGTTGCAAGAAAAATTTGGAAGAAATCTTCAAGAAAGATCTGATTTAAAATTTGGATTTGATGCTGACTTTCAAATTGAGAGTTATTTAAGATATCAAGGCTCTGTATTTGTGGATAGATTTGATGCAAATAGTTACTTATATATTACCAGAGCGATGGACTACTTCGATTTGACTAAACAATATGGTGGAAATCTTTCTAAAGCCTTTAAAGAAAGTAAGACAAAATTTTTTATTATTTCATTTACTTCGGATTGGTTGTATCCAACCTCCGAAAATAAGGACATTGTAATAGCACTAAATGCAATTGGAGCTGATGTTGGTTTTATGGAAATTAAAACTGACAAAGGTCATGACTCATTTTTATTAGATGTCCCAGATTTTTTAAGCACTATTAAAAACTACTTAAACACTACTTATTTAAAATAAATGAAAGAAGAATTTAAAGTTATTTCAGAATTAGTTGAAGAAAAATCAAGAGTCCTTGATGTTGGATGTGGTGATGGAATTCTGATGGAATATTTATCAAAGAATAAGGTAGTAGATGTTAGAGGACTTGAAATTTCTAAAGAAAAAGTCAAAAAATGTTTATCTAATGGACTAGCTGTAGTTGAAGGTAATGCAGAGTATGACTTAAAACAATTTCCGGATTTATCTTTTGATTATGTGATTCTAAGTCAAACACTACAAGCTTTCATGAGTCCTGAGAATGTAATAAAAGATTTATTAAGAGTGGGGAAAAAAGTTATTGTAACTATTCCAAATTTTGGACACTGGAAAGTTAGAGTAGATTTACTTTTTAAAGGAGAAATGCCAATTACAAAGAATTTACCCTATGAATGGTACAATACTCCAAATTTACATATGTGCACAATTCAAGACTTTTATAATTTTTGTAATAAAAAAGGGATAAGTATTTTTAAAATAATTTCTTTGAATGGAAAAAAAACTTCAGAAATTACATCTTCGAATTTAAAATTTAAAAACTTAATATCTGAATTGGGAATTTTTTTATTGGGAAAATAAAATGAAAATAGAAATTATAAAATGCTTGGAGGATAATTTTTCATATTTATTAATTGATGAAATTACTAAGTCCGCTATTGTGATAGATCCAAGTGAAGCAGAGCCTATTATCAATAAAATTAAAAGTCTCGGATTAAAATTAAAATTTATAATGAATACTCACCATCATTATGATCATGTTGGAGGCAATAAAGAGCTTAAAAAATTATATAATGCCAAAGTTATCGGTTTTGATCAGGACAAACACAGAATACCTGAAATAGATATATTGGTAAAAAATAATGAAATTTGGAAAGATGGTATGTTTCAAGCAAAAGTTTTTCATATTCCAGGACATACTTTAGGTCATGTATGTTTTTATTTTTTCAAAGAAAATGCATTATTTTCTGGAGATACATTGTTTTCATTAGGTTGTGGAAGAGTATTTGAGGGTACTCATGAAGAAATGTTTAATTCATTACAGTTAATAAAGAGTTTACCTTTGGATACGGAAATTTATTGTGGACATGAATATACATTAAAAAATTCAGATTTTTGTTTAAAGTATGATTCAGATAACAAGAAACTAATTTCAAAAATTGAGACAGTAAAAAATAAGTTAGCAAAAGGAATACCAACTATACCATCTACTCTTGAAGAAGAACTACAAACCAATATTTTTTTAAGATCAAAAAACGTTAAAAACTTTTCAAAATTGAGAGATTTAAAGGATAATTTCTAGCTTATTCAGCTTGACTAAAATAAGCCCCCGACTATATTGCTGATAATTAAAAACTAGGATTATTAATGTCATACGCAGTTATACAAACAGGTGGAAAACAGTACAAAGTCTCTGCTGGTGAAATTATTAAAGTTGAAAAATTAACTGATTCAAATCCAGAAACTAAAGTGGAATTTAATGAAATTTTAGCTTATGGAGATGATAAGGGCATTGAATTAGGCGCGCCAACTGTAGATGGTGCAAAAGTTGAAGCTGAATTATTAAAAAATGGCAAAGAAAGAACTGTTTTAATTTTTAAAAAAAGAAGAAGAAAAAATTCAAGACGTAAAAACGGACACAGACAACAGTATTCACTAATAAGAATTAACAAAATTTTTTCAAAAGATGGTAAAGTTTTATCAGAGGCTGAAAAGATGGAAAAAAAGGAAGTTGTAGTTAAAGAAGCTAAAGAAGAAAAAATTGAGGCTTCAAAATAAATAGGTAATTTATGGCAACAAAAAAAGCAGGTGGATCATCGAGAAACGGAAGAGATAGTGCTGGCCGAAGACTAGGTGTAAAAAAATATGGTGGTGAATTAGTAATACCTGGAAATATTATTGTAAGACAAAGAGGCACTAAAATTTTTCCTGGAGAAAATGTTGGAATGGGTAAAGACCATTCAATTTTTTCTGTTGTTAGAGGAAAAGTTGTTTTTAAAAAAAGCAAATCAGACAGAACTTACGTATCAGTAAAGCCTAATTAGTAGACAGCTAATTAATTCTGTAAAGTCATGAAATTTTTAGATCAAGTTAAGATATTTATAAAAGCTGGAGACGGTGGATCTGGTTCTCCTAGTTTTAGAAGAGAAAAATTTATAGAATTTGGAGGACCTGACGGAGGCGATGGGGGGAAAGGTGGTTCTATTATTCTTGTGTCAGAGAGAAATTTAAACACACTAATTGATTTTAGATATCAACAGCATTTTAAAGCTGAGAGAGGTAGAGATGGAAGTGGAAAAAATAAAACAGGAAGAGGAGGAGAAGATCTATATCTAAAAGTACCAGTTGGAACACAAGTATTTGAGGAAGACAATAAAACCCTGATTTTTGATTTTAAGGAGGAAAATGAAAAATTTGTTGCAGCTATAGGTGGTAAAGGAGGTTTTGGTAACACAAGGTTTAAATCATCAACTAATAGAGCTCCAAAGAAATTTACAAAAGGTACAGTTGGAGAAGAATTCTGGATTTATTTACAACTTAAGACAATTGCTGATATTGGTATTATTGGATTACCCAATGCAGGAAAATCTAGCTTATTAGCATCATTAACAAGTGCCACTCCTAAAATTGCAAATTATAAATTCACCACTTTAAATCCAAATCTAGGTGTCGCAATGTATGACGATAAAGAGATAACTTTAGCAGATATTCCAGGATTAATTGAAGGAGCACATCAAGGAACAGGATTAGGGATTAAATTTTTAAAACATATTGAAAGATGCAAAGCCCTTTTGCATCTAATTGATGTATCAGAAAATAATTTAATTAACTCATATCTTCAAGTGAGGGATGAAATGGGTAAATATAGTTCAGAGTTATTAAAAAAGCAGGAAATAATAGTGTTTAACAAAATAGACCTAATTGATGAGAATGAAATAAAAGAAAAAATAAAAGACTTTGAAAAAATTATCAAGAAATCCGCTTTTACAACATCAACACTCGATAAAAAATCAGTATCTGATATTAAATCAACATTACTTAATTATGTATCTTAAAGACTCAAAGACTGTCGTTATAAAAATTGGATCATCTTTATTGATTAATGACAAAAAAATTATCAGAGAAAAATGGTTGTCAGAATTTGCAAAAGATATTCAACATCTACAAAAATTAAAAAAAAATATAATTTTGGTTAGCTCAGGAGCAATTGCTTTAGGATGTAAAAAATTAAAATTAAGTAAAAAAAAATTGAAACTTGATAAAAGTCAGGCAGTAGCATCAATTGGCCAAATTGAGTTAATGAATCTTTTTAAAAAAACTTTTAATAAGTCAAAAATCAATCTTTCTCAAATTTTGTTAACACTTGAAGATACAGAAAAAAGAAGAAGGGCTATTAATGCAAAAAGGACTTTTGAGAATTTATTTAGTCTTGGTTTTATTCCAATAGTAAATGAAAATGATAGTATAGCCACTTCTGAGATTAAGTATGGTGATAATGACAGACTAGCTTCTAGGGTTGCACAAATATCAAGTGCAGATTGTTTAATTTTATTATCTGACGTAAGTGGTCTTTACTCTAAAGATCCAAAATTAGACAAAAAAGCTAAATTAATTCGTGAAATTAAAAATATTGACCAAAATGTAGAAAAGTTAGCTACAAATAAATCTGGAGAATTTGGATCTGGTGGAATGAAAACGAAGATTGATGCTGCTAAAATTTGTCAATTCTCAGGATGCCATATGGCGATTGCTAATGGCTTAATAAGTAGACCAATTCAAAAAATTTTAACTGAAAATATATGTACTTGGTTTTTGCCTAAAATTTCAAAATTAGATGCGAGAAAAAAGTGGATCATAAGCTCAGTTTCTCCAAAGGGAAAAATAATTATTGATGAAGGTGCATTATTAGCTTTGAATAATGGGAAAAGTTTACTAGCCGCGGGGATTAAGGATGTTCAAGGCAGTTTTAGCAAAGGTGATCATATCAAAATCCTAAACAATAATATGACGGAATTTGCTAGAGGATTAAGCAGTTTCTCCTCGGATGAAATCTTGAAAATTAAAGGGAAGCACTCTAATAAAATAAATGATATTTTAGGTTATATTTCAAAATCAGAAGTTATTCATAAAGATGATATGGTATTAATCAAATGAGTAAAAACTTAGAAAAAATTGGTACAAATGCGAAAATTGCTTTTCAAAACAAAATAAGTAATAAAAAAAAAAATAAAGTATTAAATTATTACATTCAACTTATTAAAAAAAACCAAAATAAAATTTTAGTCGAAAATACAAAAGATATAAAAATAGCCAAATCTAAAAAACTTAAAGAAAATTTAATTAAAAGACTTGCTCTTAATAATGACAAAATAAGCTCAATTATTAAATCAATTGAAACTATTGCAAAATTTAAGGATCCAGTAGATGTTGATATAGAAACCTGGAAAAGACCAAACGGTTTAAAAATAAAGAAAGTATCAATTCCGATTGGTATTATTGGCGTAATTTATGAAAGTAGACCAAATGTAACTTCGGATGTATCTACACTTTGTTTTAAATCTGGGAACTGCGTAATATTAAGAGGAGGATCAGAGGCTTACTTTAGTAATAAAATTTTAGCTAATCTTTTTAGAAAATCATTAGAAAAATACAAAATAAATAAGAATTTTGTTCAGTTTATAGAGAATAAAAATAGAAAACTGGTCGACTACATGCTGTCAAAAATGTCAAAATATATAGATGTTATTATTCCAAGAGGTGGAAAGAGTCTTGTAAAAAAAGTTCAAGATTTATCCTCTGTTCCTGTAATTGGACACCTTGAAGGTATGTGTCATACATATATTGATAAAGATGCAAATCTTTCAATGGCAAAAAAAATATTAATCAATGCTAAATTACGTAATACTAGTATTTGTGGAGCTACCGAGACACTTTTAATACATAAAAATAAATCAAAAAATGTAAATGAGATATTAAATGAACTCACTGAAAGAGGTTGTTCTATTTATGCTGATAGAAAAATTTCTAAATTGTTTAACGGAAATTCAAAATTAGCAAATAATAAAACATGGTCGAAGGAACATTTATCTGCAAAAATTTCTGTAAAATTAGTGAACAATATTAATGATGCAGTAAACCATATCAATAAATATGGAACAATGCATACTGATGCAATAATTACGAATAATAAAATTTCTGCAAAATATTTTATAAAAAATATTAAAAGTTCAATCGCTATTCACAATTCTTCAACTCAGTATGCTGATGGAGGAGAATTTGGTTTTGGAGGGGAGGTTGGAATTTCAACTAACAAACTTCCACCAAGAGGTCCTGTTGGACTAAACCAGCTAGTTAGTTACAAATATGAGATATATGGATCTGGACAAACAAGAAAATAAAAAAAAAATTGGTATTCTTGGAGGCACCTTTGATCCAGCGCATAAAGGACATTTAAGTATCTCTAAAGAGGCAAAAAAAAGATACGATATTGATAAGATTATTTGGGCGGTTACCAAAAAAAATCCATTTAAAGAGAAAAGTAGTTTAAGTTTAGATAAAAGAATAAATTTTGCAAAAAAAATTTCTAAAACAAATTCATTTATAA
The DNA here is from genome assembly GCA_902517495.1 of uncultured Pelagibacteraceae bacterium. GTDB lineage: Bacteria > Pseudomonadota > Alphaproteobacteria > Pelagibacterales > Pelagibacteraceae > Pelagibacter. The sequence continues at coordinate 50,858 of CABYCO010000003.1, forward strand.
AAGTAAAATATTTTGAGGATAAAATTAAATCAAATAGAACAATTGACCTGATAAAGCATATTAAAAAAAATAATAAAAAGACTGATATTTATTTCATAATGGGAGCAGATAGTTTGATTAATTTTCATAAATGGAAAAACTCTGATTTAATTTCATCTATTTGTAACATTCTAGTATTTGATAGAGACAGATATAAGGCCAAATCATTAAGTTCTAGAAGCTTTAAAAAGTATAGTAAGAAAAGCTTAAAATTTATAAAATTTAATAAGGTCAATATTTCATCTTCTAAATTAAGAAAAATTTGATACTCTTTTAATAATTAATGGATAAAATCTCTACTCTTCACAAAGATGTGGTCAATCTCTTAGATGCAAATAAAGCCCTAGATATTGTTTCAATAGATTTAGATGGAAAATCATCAATAGCAGATCAAATGATAATCGCTAGCGGGACGTCTTCAAGACATATCCAAGCTTTATCAGAGCAAGTATATGAATACTTAAAAAAAAATGGTGTAAACAATTGTAAAATTGAAGGAAGAGAAAGTAGTGATTGGAAACTTGTAGATGGAATTGATCTTATTATTCATATTTTCAATCCTGAAAAAAGAAAATTTTATGAATTAGAAAAAATATGGTCTGAATTAATTCCTAAAGAAAAAGTAATTATATGATGAAAAAACTTAAAACATATTTTTTATCATTATTTATTTATTTTTTTGTAACTAGTATTGTTGCCGTATCAGAAGAGAATGATATTTATAAAAAAATAGATATTTTTTCAGAAGTCTTAGATAAAATTAATAAAGAGTTTGTTGATGAGGTAAACCAAAGTGATGCAATGGATGCTGCAATCAATGGTGTTCTTCAATCCTTAGATCCTTATTCTGCTTATATGTCACCAGACTCTTATCAAAGTATGCAAACAGAAACGAGTGGAGAATTTGGAGGACTAGGAATTGAAGTGAGCATGGAAGCTGGGGTAATAAAGGTAATAACACCAATGGATGATTCACCTGCGGCTGAAGCAGGAGTTAAAGCTGGTGATTATATAGTAAGAATAAATGATATTCAGGTTCAAGGTAAATCTTTAAGTGAAGCAGTTGATATAATGAGGGGTCCTGTTGGATCAGATATTGAAATAACAGTTAGAAGAAGGGGTGAACGAAAGGCATTAGTTTTTAATATTACTAGAGAAAAAATTAAAGTTTCATCAGTAAAATCTGAGATATTAGGTAATCAAACAGGTTATTTAAGACTTACTTCTTTTAATGAAAACAGTAGTGGTCAAATTAGAGACAAAATCAAAGAGTTTAAAAAAAATGAAAATGTTAAAAATTATATTTTAGATTTAAGAAATAATCCTGGTGGACTACTTTCTCAGGCAATAAAAATTACAGATTTTTTTATAGATAGTGGAGAAATTGTTTCAACAAAAAGTAAAAGAAAATATGAAAGTAGAAAATTCTTTGCAAGAAAAGGTGATATATTAGATGGAGACACAATTGTTGTACTAATAAATTATGGTTCAGCATCTGCATCTGAAATTGTAGCAGGGGCGCTAAAGGATCACAAAAGGGCAATAATAATTGGAGAAAATAGCTATGGTAAAGGCTCTGTACAATCAATCATTCCTCTCAAAAATAAAGGTGCAATAAGATTGACTGTATCTAAATATTATCTTCCATCAGGAAAATCTATATCAGAAATAGGTGTCTCACCTGACATTGAGATAGCTGAAGGATCTGATGACTTTAGGTTTAATACTGATACAGACAATCAACTTCAATTCGCTCTAGAACTTTTAAACGGCTAAAATGCGAGAGAAATATAAAAATTTACCACTTAGAAGTGGTGTTGGGATAGTTGTTTTAAATAAAGAAAATAAAATTTTTGTTGCAAAAAGAATAGATAATAAAAAAAACTTTTGGCAAATGCCACAAGGTGGGGTTGATAAGGGTGAGAACTTTTATGAAGCTGCAATTAGAGAATTAAAAGAAGAAACTAGTATTAAATCAGTAAGTTTAATTAAAAAAATTGATGGCTTACTTACCTACCACTTACCAAATGAATTATTGGGAATTATTTGGAAAGGTAAATTTAAAGGTCAAAAACAACAATGGTATATAATGAGATTTAATGGTGATGAAAAAGAAATTAATATTAATACAAAACATCCAGAATTTCTTGAATGGAGATGGGTAGATCTGGATCAAATTACTGAACTTGTGGTAGAATTTAAACTACATGTATACGAAAAAATTCAAGAAGAAGTAAAAAAAATTTTAGTTAATTGATTTTAATACTTCAAGTTTTTGATCAAGCAAATATTTCTCCTGATCATTTATATCAGACTTATTAAGTTCTTCCTCAGCAGATTTCTGAATTTCTGAAATTTTTTCTTTATCAATGTCTTTTAAATTTAAAATAAGACTTGTAAGTATAGAAAGATTATTATCTTTAAATTCAATTATTCCATCATTTACATAAAAACTTTCCTCGCCAGACTTTGAAAATATTTTAATTATTCCTGGTTTTAAAAAAGAAATAATAGAAATATGGTCTTTTAAAATCCCTATCTCACCTTCAAATGCAGGGACAACTACCTCGGTGACATCATTTTTTGATAAAAATGATTTTTCAGGGTTTACTATTTCTACAGAATATTCTTCGCTCATTATGCAGCGGCTTCGTTTGCTAAACTCTCAGCTTTTTGAATAGCTTCTTCAATAGTGCCAACCATATAAAATGCAGCTTCTGGTAAGTGATCATATTCACCTTTGCAAATAGCATCAAAGCCTTTGATCGTTGATTCTAAATCTACAAGCTTACCTGGAGAGCCAGTGAATACTTCAGCTACAAAGAAAGGTTGAGAAAGAAATCTTTGTATTTTTCTAGCTCTAGCAACAACTAATTTATCCTCTTCTGACAATTCATCCATACCTAAAATTGCGATAATATCTTGTAAAGATTTATAAGTTTGCAGAACTTTTTGTACTTCTCTAGCAACTCTATAATGTTCGTCACCAACTATTCTAGGATCTAAAATTCTAGACGTTGAGTCTAATGGATCTACCGCTGGGTAAATTCCAATTTCAGCAATCTGTCTAGAAAGTACCGTTGTTGCATCTAAGTGAGCAAATGAAGTTGCAGGTGCAGGGTCAGTTAAGTCGTCTGCAGGAACATAAATTGCCTGAACAGATGTAATTGAACCTTTATTCGTTGTTGTAATTCTTTCCTGTAAGTTACCCATATCAGTTGCTAATGTTGGTTGATATCCTACAGCTGAAGGTATTCTACCAAGCAATGCAGAAACCTCAGATCCTGCCTGTGTAAACCTAAATATATTATCAACGAAGAATAGCACATCTTGACCTTCTTGATCTCTAAAATACTCAGCAACAGTTAATCCAGTTAAAGCAACTCGCGCTCTTGCACCTGGAGGTTCATTCATTTGTCCATAAACTAGTGCTGCTTTAGAACCTTCCCCATCAGTTTTAATAACACCTGAGTCTATCATTTCATGGTAGAGGTCATTTCCCTCTCTAGTTCTTTCTCCTACTCCTGCAAAAACAGAAAATCCACCATGAGCTTTTGCAACGTTGTTAATCAGTTCCATAATTAAAACAGTTTTACCAACTCCAGCTCCACCAAATAAACCAATTTTACCACCTTTTGCATAGGGTGCTAAAAGATCAATAACCTTTATTCCTGTGACAAGTATTTCAGTTTCTGTTGATTGATCATTAAATTCTGGTGCAGCTCTATGAATTGGCCAGTTATCTGAACTTTTTACTTCTCCTCTTTCATCAATAGGCTCACCAATCACATTTATAATTCTTCCAAGAGTCTCCGGCCCCACTGGAACTTTAATTGGAGCAGCTGTGTCTGTTACCTCGTCTCCTCTTTTAAGACCCTCTGTTGCATCCATTGCAATTGTTCTCACGCTTGACTCCCCTAGGTGTTGTGCAACTTCTAAAACTAGTCTATTTCCGCCATTATCGCACTCTAGTGCAGTTAAAATTTCTGGTAGTTCTCCATCAAATTTTACGTCTACTACCGCCCCAATGATCTGTGTTATTTGTCCTTTTCTCATAATTATAAACTTTCTGCTCCTGAAATTATTTCTATTAACTCTTTAGTAATTGCTGCCTGACGACTTCTATTATACTCAATAGTAAGTTTGTCAACCATTTCACCTGCGTTTCTGGTTGCATTATCCATTGCACTCATTCTTGAACCTTGCTCGCTAGCTGAATTCTCTAACATCGCTTTAAAAATCTGAGTTGAAATATTTTTTGGTAACAAGTTGCTCAATATTTCATCTTCTTCAGGTTCAAATTCATAGTTATCCTCTGATGAATTTTTCTCCTTTTCAGATGTATTTAAAGGAATAATTTGTTGTTCTTGAGGTATTTGAGTAATCACATTTTTAAATTGGTTATAAAAAATTGCACATACATCAAATTCCTTTTTTTCAAATTTTTCAATTACTATCTTTCCAACTTTATCAGCGTCAAAATAATTTATGTTTTTTGATTCTTTAAAAGAAATTCTCTCAATAATCTTATCACCATAAAGACGTTTAAGTTGGTCATAACCTTTGGTTCCCACTGTAATAATTTTTAAAGTTTTTCCCTCATCCAAAATTTTTTGAAAATATAGTTTAGCTTTTTTAATAATATTAGTATTAAATCCTCCACAAAGACCTCTATCTGATGTCATTACAACACATAAATGCACTTTGTCTTCCCCAGTCCCAGATAAAAGTTTTGGAGCATTTTCAATATCTGAGATGCCATTTGATAAATTTAAAATAATATTATTCATTTTATCAGAGTAAGGTCTTCCTTTCTCAGCATTTTCTTGTGCTCTTCTTAGTTTTGCAGCTGCAACCATTTTCATTGCCTTTGTAATCTTTTGCGTAGACTTAACACTTGATATTCTTTTTTTTAGATCGTCTAAACTAGCCATTATTTTTTATGCGTTAAAATCTTTCTTAAGTTGTAAAATAATTTCATTCAATTCTTTCTCTTTATCATCTTCAAGTTTTCCTGAAGCAGTGATTGACTCAATTATATCCGGCTTTTCAGCTTTGCATTTTTCAATAATTTTATTCTCGAAACTTGCAATATCCTTTTGTTCAATATCATCAAGATGTCCTCTAACTCCACAAAATACAGAAATGACTTGTTCTGCAACTGTCATAGGAGAATATTGATTTTGCTTTAAAAGCTCAGTTAACTTTGATCCTCTATTAAGTAATTTCTGAGTAGATGCATCGAGGTCTGAACCAAATTGTGCGAACGCAGCCATTTCACGATATTGCGCGAGTTCTAATTTCATTGACCCTGAAACTTTTTTCATTGCTTTGGTTTGAGCAGATGATCCAACTCTTGATACAGATAATCCAACATTTATAGCAGGTCTTATACCCTGGTTAAAAAGTTCTGTTTCAAGAAATATTTGACCATCAGTAATTGAAATAACATTAGTAGGTATGAATGCAGAAACATCTCCACCTTGAGTTTCGATAATTGGAAGAGCTGTTAATGATCCTCCACCATGCTCATCACTCAATTTTGCTGCTCTTTCTAATAATCTACTATGTAAGTAAAATACATCTCCAGGGTATGCTTCTCTTCCAGGAGGTCTTCTTAATAGAAGTGACATTTGTCTATATGCAACAGCTTGTTTTGATAAATCATCATATATAATCAAGGCATGCATCCCATTATCTCTAAAATACTCACCCATAGTGCATCCAGTATAAGGTGCTAAAAATTGCAAAGGTGCTGCATCTGATGCGGTTGCTGCAACTATTGTTGTGTATTCCATCGCACCAGCTTCTTCTAGTGTTTTTTCTATCTGCCTAACTGTAGATCTCTTTTGGCCTACAGCTACATAAATACAATATAGTTTTTTCTTCTCATCACCTGACTCGTTAATTTTTTTCTGGTTTATAATAGCATCAATTGCAACTGCTGTTTTACCTGTTTGTCTATCACCAATAATTAATTCTCTTTGTCCTCTTCCAATTGGAACTAAACTATCAATTGATTTAAGACCAGTCTGCATCGGTTCACTTACAGATTTACGTGGAATTATACCAGGAGCTTTAACTTCAACCCTACTTCTTTTTAAACTTTTATCTAACGCACCTTTTCCGTCAATTGGGTTTCCTAAACCATCAACTACTCTACCAAGCAATTCTTTCCCAACTGGTGTATCAACAATCGCGCCAGTTCTTTTTACAGTATCACCTTCTTTAACTGCTCTATCATCACCAAAAATCACTACACCTACATTTTCACTCTCAAGGTTTAATGCCATTCCTTTAGAGCCATCAGAAAATTCTACCATTTCTCCAGCTTGAACATTATCTAATCCATAAATTCTTGCTATACCATCTCCTACTGATAAAACTTGACCAACCTCTGTAACCTCAGCTTTATCTCCAAACTTTTTAATTTGTTCTTTTAATATTTTTGTTACTTCTGAAGGATTTATTTCCATTTAAGCCTCTATCATTGTATTTTCGATTTGTTGTAATTTATTTTTAATAGAGGTATCTACCATAATACTGCCAACTTGTATTACTAAACCTCCAATTAAACTTTTGTCATATTTATAGTCTAATTTTATTTTTGCGTTAAAATTTTGAGACAATTCGTCTTTGATTTTAATTACTTGTTCTCCTGATAATTCTTTAGAGGAAATTAGTTCAGCTTTTACTTCTCCTCTTTTTTTTGAGCAAGTATCAGCAAAATCTTGAAGAATTGTTTTTATATAAAAAAATCTTCTTTTAGATATTAGAAAACCTATAAATTTTGATATTAAAGAGTTTAATTTATAATTTTCTGCAATTTTGTTAATTACATCCTGAAGTTCATTTACTGAGTTAGTAGGATCTTTTATTAATGATCTGAAATCTTTACTTTCATCTATTAATTTTAACAAAGATATTGATTGTTCTTCAACCTCATCAATTGAATTATTTTCATTAGCCAGTTCATATAGTGCTAAAGAATATCTACTTGCTGTAGTTGCTGAAAAACTGTTATTTTTGCTCAATTTTAACTCTTTATTTTAGAAGATTTTTTTGGATTAAGTAGCATATGAGTTTGGTGTCTTCAAGTAACAGATTGACTAAATAGTGCAAAATTTGTCCATTAATTGAAGGTTATTGGGTCAACATCAACTGTTAGTTTTATTTCTTTAGGTAATTTGTATGTAATTAAGATTTCACTCAATCTTTTTTGAATATTTGAACCCTTTTTAGATCTTATCAAAAGTCTCTGCCTATACTTTCGTCTAACTCGATATATAGGTGCATTAACAGGTCCCAAAATTTTGTCGTTTAAGGATTCTGATAACATTTTTTTTATATCCATTGACTCTTTTTCTAAACTTCTTTCATTTGAAGAGGTGAGTATTAATGAAATAAATCTTTCAAAAGGTGGTAGATTATTTTTCTCTCTTAATTTCAATTCATTTTCTAAAAAAATAAAAGGATCAGGATTTGTTATTTGATTTATAATACTTTGGTTTGAGTTGTATGTTTGAAAATATACTGTAGCTGGTTTACCAGTTCTGCCAGCCCGTCCAGATAATTGGTGATAGAGTTGTAAGTTTTTTTCAGCAGTTCTTAAGTCATGTCCATTTGAATTAAGATCAATATCTAAAATAACAATGCAGTTTAATTTTGGAAAATGAAAACCTTTAGAAATTAATTGTGTTCCAATAAGTATATCAATGTTTCCTTTAACTATATCTTCTAATTTTTTTTTAGAAGATTTTTTATTCATGGTATCGCTTGAAAAAATTGATATTTTATTATTTGGGAATTTGAGTTTAACCTCTTCAGAAATTCTCTCTACCCCAGGGCCACTAAAAACAAAATCACATACTTCACCTTTCTTACAATTCCTGCTTAACTGAGCTTGAAAACCACAATAATGACAAAGTAATTTATTTTTATGTTTATGATATACTAAATTTATTGAACAATTTGGACAGGTATAAACATTTAAACATTTCTTGCAAAGAGCATATGGAGCAAAACCCCTTCTATTAATAAAAAATAATACTTGGTCATTTTTTTTTAAGTGATTATTTACCTTCTCCAAAGTTTCATTGGCAATCCATGATTGTTTATCTAACTTATTTTTATTTAAGTCTATTATTTCATATGAAGGTAAATTTGCATCTTTATATCTTTTAGTTAAACGTGATACAGAATATTTTTTTTTCTTAATATTTGCATATGTTTCTATTGAGGGTACAGCAGTAACAAGATTGATAGGGATATTTTCAAAATTAGCTCTGGCAATTGCCATGTCTCTTGCATTGTAAATTACTCCTTCATCTTGTTTGAATGATTGATCGTGCTCTTCGTCTACAATTATAATTCCAAGATTTTTAAATGGTAAAAATAATGAGGAACGAGCACCAATAATTACATTAATTTTTCCTGATGATACTCCACTCCAAATTATTTTCTTTTTTTTAGGTGTTATTCCAGAGTGCCATACTGCAGCACTGAAACCAAAAAATTCTTCAAATTTATTTTCAAATTCTGCAGTTAAACCAATTTCAGGTAGTAGAATCATTGCTTGATGCCCTTTTTCTAACAATTGTTTTATATGCTTAAAATAAACAATTGTTTTTCCTGAACCTGTAGTCCCTTGTAAAAGATGGACTCTAAATTTATTATTTTTTTTTGACATTTCCTCAAATATTTCTCTTTGATCTGAAGACAGGGTAAACTTATTTACAAACTTTTGTTTATTATAGGGTAGATAATTTTCATCTTCATAATTAGTGATTGCTTCTCCACTAAGTAAATGAAGTTTTAAACACATTCCTTTTGGTACTAAGTTGTATTCCGAAAACCAATTCAAAAAAGTAATAATTTCATTTTTAAGTGGTTCAATTTCTATTTTTTTAAGAATTTTTTTTATCTGGAAATTTTTTTTATTTTTTTTTTCAAATTCATTCCATACAACACCTGTTATTTTTGATTTTCCAAAGGGAACATAAACATAATCTCCAACTTTAAGATCTAAGTCACTTTCATATGTAAAAGGGAAATTAAATATATTAGGTATTAGGACAGGATATTTCATAAATAAATTATGAAATATATTAAGAGTGAATTTGTCTTTTATCTACAGATAAAGCAGCTTCTTTTATCGCTTCTGAAAAAGTAGGATGAGCATGACATGTTCTTGCAATATCTTCGGAACTAGCGCCAAATTCCATTGCTACGGACATTTCTGCAATCATTTCTCCAGCATGAGGTCCGATTATATGTACTCCCAACACTCTGTCTGTTGTACTTTCAGCTAATATTTTAACGAATCCCTCTGGCTCATTTATTGCTTTAGCTCTTGAGTTTGCCATAAATGGAAATTTACCTACTTTGTAGTTTACTTTTTTTTCTTTTAATTCTTCCTCATTTTTACCAACATATGCTACCTCGGGTGAAGTATAAATTACTCCAGGTATAATATCATAATTTACATGACCAGACTGTCCAGCAATTAACTCTGCTACTGCTATCCCTTCCTCCTCAGCTTTATGAGCTAACATTGGACCATTTATGACATCTCCTATTGCATAAACATTTTTAACATTAGTCTCAAAATTTTTATTAACTGTAATTTTTCCTTTTTTATCGAGATTTACTCCAATTTTTTTTAAATTTAATTTATCAGTGTAAGGTTTTCTTCCAACAGAAATTAAAACTACATCAGCTTCAATTTTATTTTTTGCGTCTTTATTAGAGGTTTCTATTATTACTCCTTGGTCATTTTTAGAAATTTTTTCAACTTTAGTATTTAATTCAAATTTAATGTTCTGTTTTTTTAATATTTTCATAAATTCATTTGAAATTTCTTTATCAAGTCCTGGAGTTATGTGGTCTAAATATTCTATAACATGAACCTCAGTTCCTAGTCTTGACCATACAGAACCCATCTCTAAGCCAATATATCCACCCCCAACAACAACCATTTTTTTTGGAAGTTTTGAAATATTAAGAGCTCCAGTTGATGAAAGAATTTTTTTTTCGTCAAAATCTATTCCTGGAAGGGATAGGGGTTCTGATCCAGTACTTATAATGGTTTTATCAGTTTTAATTTTTATCTCTGATTTATCATTTTTGACTAAAATTTCGTTTTTTTCATTAAAAGATCCAACCCCTTTAATGTAAGTGACTTTATTTTTTTTAAATAAGAACTCCACTCCTTTTGTAAGTGTTGCAACCGAGCTGTCTTTATTACTCATCATTTTTTCAAGATTTAGCTTAATTTCTCCAGTTTCAATACCAATATTTGAGAAGTTTTTAGCTCTATGAAAACTTTCTGACATATTTAAAAGACTTTTAGAAGGAATACACCCTATATTAAGGCAAGTGCCTCCCAAAGATCCTCTAGACTCTATACATGCAGTTTTTAAGCCTAATTGTGATAATCTAATTGCACATACATATCCTGCAGGTCCTCCTCCAATTACAGTAACATCAAATTTTTCAGCCATTAGATATTTAAAAATAATCTTCTAGGGTCTTCTAAATTTTCTTTAACAGTTTTTAAGAACGACACGGATTCCTTTCCATCAATAATTCTATGATCATATGACAAGGCCAAGTACATTATTGGTTTTATTTTTATCTCACCATTATCATTTACAGGTCTTTCAACAATATTATGCATACCTAATACACCTGATTGAGGAGGGTTTAATATTGGTGTTGAAAGCATGGAACCATATACACCTCCATTGCTAATTGTAAACGTGCCTCCTTGTAAGTCCTCAATTGTTAAACTACCTGTGTTTGCTTTTTCAGATAATTTTTTTATTTCTTTTTCTATTTCAGCAAATGACATCTCATCTGCATTTCTAAGCACTGGAACTACTAAACCTTTTTCAGTTCCAACAGCAAAACTAATATTATAATAATTCTTATAAATTATGTCTTGATCTTCAATCTCAGCGTTAATTGCTGGAAATAATTTTAGTCCAACGACACAAGCTTTAACAAAAAATGACATTAGACCTAGCTTTATTCCGTATCTGCTTTTGAAATCTTCTTGGTTATCTTTTCTCATTGCCATAATCCCGGACATATCTACCTCGTTAAAAGTAGTTAACATTGCTGCATTGTCTTGAGCTTGTTTTAATCTTTTTGCAATCGTTTGTCTTAAACGAGTCATTTTAATTCTTTCTTCCTCACCGTATTGAATTCTTCTCTGGTTAGGTTGTGGGTTGGTTCCCATCATGGTAATTAGATCACCTTTTAAAATTCTTCCTGCTTTACCTGTTCCCTTCACATTATCTAAGTTGATATTTTTTTCTGCAACCATTTTTCTAACTGCAGGTGAAAGAATAATTGGTTGTTGTGAGGTTTCCTCTGTTTCTACTTCCTCAGTTAAAAGTAAAGGCTCTTCTTCTAAAAGCTCCATTGAATTATCTTCAGTTAATACTAATGGTTCTTCTAACCTAGTTTGAGGTTTTTTTTCTATATCTAAATTAATTATATTGCTTTTCTGATCTTTAAATTCTTTCTCTTCATTATCCTCAAGTTGTTTTTTGCTTTCCGGTACATTTTTAATATCAACATTCCCTTCAGAAATTGAGCCTAATACAGCTCCAACTTCAACTGTATCTCCATCTTTAAAACTAATTTCTGATAATGTCCCACTAATAGGGGACGGAACTTCTAAATTTACTTTATCAGTTTCCAGTTCAACTATTGCTTCATCCGCCTCAACTGTTTCACCTTCTTTTTTCAACCATTTAGAAACTGTTGCTTCTGTGATACTTTCACCTAAAGTAGGTACTAAAATTTTTTCACTCATTGATTAAATACTTCATTTATAATTTCTTGTTGCTCAAGTTGATGCCTTTTAGCATATCCAGTGGCTGGTGATGCATCAGGACTTCTTCCAATATAAGAAACTTCTTTATTTTTAGCTTTAATGGTATCCAATGTCCATTGTATATAATCTCTCACTGAAAACCATGCACCCATATTTTTTGGCTCTTCCTGACACCAATAAAAATTAGCATTTTTAGTATATGGTTTAAGTTCTTTTACCAAGCTCTTTGCTGGAAAAGGATAAAGTTGCTCTATTCTAAACATTACCACATCATCTCTTTTTAACTTTTCTCTAGCATTTAAAAGATCAAAGTATACTTTTCCTGAACAAATTATAACTTTTTTTATTTCACTAGATTTTTTTAATTTAATAAAATTTTTAGATTGATCACTTAATGCATGATCCCACATTATTCTATGAAACGATGTTTGCTTACTAAAATCATCAATGGTTGACACACAAAATTTGTTTCTTAACAAAGATTTAGGCGTCATGATTACAAGTGGTTTTCTAAAATCACGGTGTATTTGTCTACGTAAAGCATGAAAATAATTTGCTGGAGTTGTACAATTCATAACTTGGAGATTATCATTTGCGCACAATTGTAAAAATCTTTCAAGTCTGGCAGAAGAATGTTCTGGTCCCTGACCTTCATAGCCATGAGGTAATAACATTACCAAACCTGAAGCTCTTTGCCATTTTCTTTCACCAGAAGAGATAAATTGATCGATTATAACTTGCGCACCATTGGCAAAATCACCAAATTGAGCTTCCCAAAGAGTAAGAGTATTTGGTTCTACTAAACTATACCCATATTCAAATCCTAAAACCGCAAGTTCTGACAAAAAACTATCAACAATTTCAAATTTTTTTTGATGTTTTGAAATGTTATTTAATGGAATATATCTAGAGTTATTGGTTTGGTCTCTTAAAACTGAATGTCTCTGACTGAATGTTCCTCTTCCAGAATCTTGTCCTACAAATCGAACTGGAAAACCCTCATCTAATAATGAACCAAAAGCCAATGATTCAGCAGTAGACCAGTCAATATTTAAACCATCGTCGACAGATTTTTTTCTAGTTTGCAAGATTTTGCTAATAGTTTTGTGAATACTTATTTTGGGTGGAACAACATTTATTTTATCTGAAATATTTTTAAGTATTTTTTCATCTGCTCCAGTAATTCCTCTTTTATCTTTTCCTTTTTTAGGTTTATAGCTAGACCATGCTCCCTCGAACCATTCAATTTTAGGATTATAATCTTTAGCTGTCTTAAATTGATTATCTAAAAGATCTTTAAATTTTTTTATTTTATCATTTAAACCTTCTTTAGATATTAAGTTTTCATTAACAAGCTTATATCCATATATATTTGCTGTTGATTGATGTGATCTAATTTTTTTATACATCAATGGTTGAGTGAATGATGGCTCATCTCCCTCATTATGTCCAAATCGTCTGTAACAAACTAAGTCGATGACTACATCTCTATTAAACTTTAATCTAAATTCAGTTGCAATTCTTGACCCATAAACAACAGCTTCTGGATCATCTCCATTAACATGGATGATAGGCGCATCAACCATTTTAGCAATATCTGATGGGTGAGGTGAAGATCTTGCAAACCTTGGACTTGTGGTAAATCCTATTTGATTATTAACTATTATATGAATAGTTCCACCTGTATTGTGACCAGGTAAACCCGACATTGCAAAACATTCAGCAACAACACCTTGTCCTGCAAAAGCAGCATCACCATGAATTAAAATCGGAATTACTTTATTTCTCTCAGTATCTTTATGAAAAAATTGTTTTGCTCTAGTCTGACCCAATACTACTGGATTAACTGCTTCCAAATGCGAAGGATTATCTGTTAAACTTACATGAACAGAATTTCCATCAAATTCTCTATCAGATGAAGCTCCCAAATGATATTTTACATCGCCAGCACTATCTTCATCGGTATTATTTAATTCACCAGCAAATTCATTAAATATTCTTTTATAAGATTTTTGTAAAACGTTAGCTAAAACATTTAGTCTTCCTCTGTGAGACATTCCAATTTTAACCTCTTTAATCTTAGATTGACCCCCAATTTTTATAATTTGTTCTAAACCTGGAATTAAACTTTCACCGCCATCTAAACCAAATCTTTTAGAACCAACATATTTAGTATGTAAAAATTTCTCAAATCCCTCGGCTTGGATTAATTTGTTTAAAATTGCACTTTTGCCATTTTCAGTAAATTTTAATGCATTGTCGTCTTTTTCTACTCTATCCCTAAACCATTTTCTTTCAGTTGGGTTGGATATGTGCATATATTCATAACCAATTGATCTACAATAAATTTTTCTAAGAATAGTTAAAATTTCTCTTATGTTAGAATACTCCTTATTTAAAACACCATCTAAGTAAATTTTCTTATCGTAATCTTCTTTATTAAAACCGTAATTTTCTGGGTGTAATTCATCTAAATATTCACTTTCTCTAATTTCAAGTGGATCTAGTTTAGAAAGTAAATGGCCCCTTTGTCTATAAGCTCTAATGAGTGAAACAGCTCTTATTGAATTACTATTACCATCTATTACATCAGCTTGATTAACTTGTAGAGCAGATTCTTCTTTTTTAAATTCTATATTTTCTTTTATTTTTACTTTTTTTGGACTCCATGAGGGACCCTTTATTTCTCTAACAACAGAGTCTAAATCTTCACTTATATCGAGAAAATACTCTTTCCAACCTTCTGGCAAACTAGGATCTTTATTTATAAACTTTACATACATTTGCTCAATAAATGCATTATTTGATTTATTTAAAAATGAAGTTTTTTTGTACTCAAGATTTTTGGAAGCTGACATATTAAATATTTAAATATTATACAAACAAAATGTTATCAATTAGACAATTTATTTAGTAGCGTTTTTCCAATATCAGATGGAGAATTTGCAACAGTAATACCGCAATCTTGCATTTTTTTTATCTTTTCTTCTGCATTTCCTTTGCCACCTGAAATAATAGCTCCGGCATGTCCCATTCTTCTCCCTGGTGGAGCAGTTACTCCAGCTATAAATCCAACAATTGGTTTTTTTATTTTATGATTTTTGACAAACTCTGCAGCCTCTTCCTCGGCAGTTCCACCTATTTCACCAATCATTAGTATAGACTCTGTTTGATCGTCATTTAAAAATAAATCAAGGCAATCAATGAAATTAGTTCCATTAATTGGATCCCCACCAATTCCTATACATGTTGATTGACCAAGATTGTTCTCAGTTGTTTGAGCAACTGCCTCATAGGTTAGTGTTCCTGATCTAGATACAATTCCAACTGAACCTTTTTTATGAATATTACCTGGCATTATTCCAATTTTACATTCATCAGGTGTAATTATTCCTGGACAGTTTGGACCAATTAATCTGGATTTAGAATTTTGTAATTTTTTTTTTACTTTTAACATATCTAGAATTGGTATTCCTTCGCTAATACAAACAATTAATTGAATAGATGCATCGATGGCTTCAATGATGGCTGATGAAGCAAACTTTGCAGGCACATATATCATTGTTGCATCA
Source organism: uncultured Pelagibacteraceae bacterium (assembly GCA_902517495.1). Classification (GTDB taxonomy): domain Bacteria; phylum Pseudomonadota; class Alphaproteobacteria; order Pelagibacterales; family Pelagibacteraceae; genus Pelagibacter. The sequence continues at coordinate 66,314 of CABYCO010000003.1, forward strand.
GCACCAGTGGCATCTTTTGCTTCTTTAACTGTGTTAAACACTGGTCTTTCTAAGTGAATTTGTCCACCTTTTTTTGGTGTTACGCCCCCGACTAAGTTTGTTCCATATTTAATAGATTGTTCAGAGTGAAAAGTACCATGGGATCCTGTAAAACCTTGGCAAATTACTTTTGTATTTTTATCAATTAATACTGACATTATTTTATTGCCTCTACAACTTTTTTTGCGGCATCTGATAAGTCGTTTGCAGATATAATTTTTAAACCAGAATTCTCTAATATCTTTTTTCCTTCTTCAAAGTTTGTTCCTGCTAATCTTACTACTAACGGAACTTCAATTTTAATTTCTTTTGCTGCATCTACAACACCTTGAGCAAGTACATCACATCTCATAATTCCACCAAAAATATTTATCAATATACCTTTAACATTTTTATCGGATAAAATAATTTTGAATGCAGCAGAAACTTTTTCTTTTGATGCTCCACCTCCTACATCTAAAAAATTTGCAGGCTCTTCACCATAAAGCTTTATGATATCCATTGTAGCCATTGCTAATCCTGCACCGTTTACCATACATCCTATACTTCCATCTAATTTTATATATGCCAAGTCATGTTTGCTTGCTTCAATTTCAGTGGCTTCTTCCTCATTATAGTCTCTTAATTCTTGAATCTCAGGATGTTTAAATAAAGCATTTTCATCAAATGTCATTTTTGCATCAAGACAAACTACTTTATTTTCTTTCGTTAAAATAAGTGGGTTAATTTCTACTAAATTTGCATCATTTTCTAAGAATAATTTATAAATTGCTTTAATTAAGCTTATAGCTTCTGAACCAGAATTATCATCTAATTCAAAAACCTTGATAATTTTCTTACAATCAACCTCAGAAATTTCTTGGTTAAAATCAACTTTAGTTGTTAAAATTTTTTCAGGTGTATTTTGGGCAACTTCTTCAATGTTCATTCCTCCTTGATCACTTGAAATAAACGCAATTTTTGAACTTGCTCTATCAACTAGACAAGAAAGATAAAATTCTTTACTAATATTAGATACTTCTTCGACATATAGTCTTTTTACTTCTCTACCTTCGGGTCCTGTTTGATGAGTAATTAGGTTTTTGCCAAGCAAAATATTTGCTTCTTCTTCTAAATTTTCTAAATTATCAACAATTTTTACTCCGCCAGCCTTACCTCTTCCACCAGCATGAATTTGAGCTTTAAGAACATACTTATCAGTTTTCAATTCTTTGGTTTTTTGCAAAAGATCGGATACATTAAATGCAAATACTCCCTCGGGTACATTCGCTCCATACTTTTTTAGAATTTGTTTTGCTTGGTGCTCGTGAATATTCATTTAGTCTTTATTCAAATCAGGATCTATTTTTGATGCCGCATCCCACAATTTGATGACAGCTTCCACAGAATTATTAAATTCTGTTTTTTCATCCTCATTAAGGTCAATTTCATCAATCCTTTCAACGCCTTCTTTTCCGATGATAACAGGAACACCAGCATAAACATTATTAATCCCATATTCTCCATGTAGGTGTGCTGCACATGGTAAAAGTTTTTTTTTATCTTTTAAAAATGCTTCTGCCATCTCTACTCCAGAAGCCGCTGGTGCATAAAATGCAGATCCCTTTTCTAAATATTTGACAATCTCAGCACCACCATCTCTTGTTCGTTGATTAATACTCTCTAATTTTTCTTCAGAAATTTTTCCATCTTTTAATAAATCCATTAAAGGTTTTCCAGAGACCTTAGTAAGTCTTGGAAGGGGTACCATTGTATCTCCATGCCCACCCATTACCATTGCATCAATTTCTCTTACAGGTACATTTAATTCCTCAGACAAAAAAAGTTTAAAACGTGAACTATCTAAAATACCAGCCATCCCAACTACTTTATTTGCTGGAAGTCCTGAATATTTTTGAAATGCCATTACCATTACATCTAATGGATTTGTAATACATATAACGAAAGCGTTAGGTGCATTTACTTTTATTCCTTCTGCAACCTGCTTAATAATTTTTAAATTAATTCCAAGTAAATCATCTCTACTCATACCTGGCTTTCTTGGTACTCCTGCAGTTATGATAATTACATCAGAGTCTTTAATATCTTCATAATTATCTGTTCCTGAAAATTTTACGTTAAATCCATCAACTGATGAAGATTGTGCAATATCTAAGGCTTTTCCTTTGGCAATTCCGCTAGCAACATCAAACAGTACAACCTCATTTACAAGCTCTTTTAAGCCAATTAAATGAGCTAAAGTCCCACCTATTTGACCAGCACCTATTAAAGAAATTTTTGACATACTTTATTCCATAGTTGGCATAATAAATTCAGGATTTGACCTTATGCCTGAAGGCCATCTAGAGGTAATAGTTTTCAATTTTGTATAAAATTTAATTCCTTCCATGCCATGCATCCCACTATCTCCAAACAATGATCTTTTCCATCCACCAAAACTATGAAATGCCATAGGAACTGGTATTGGAACATTTATTCCAACCATTCCAACTTGGATTTTACTTGCAAAAGTTCTTCCTGCATCACCATCTCTAGTATAAATACTTACTCCGTTTCCGTACTCATGCTCGTTTATCATTTTGGTTGCTTCTTCAAAAGTTTTTACTCTAACCACTGATAGAACAGGACCAAAAATCTCTTCTTTATAAATTCTCATATCAGTAGTTACATGATCAAACAAACACCCACCTATATAAAAACCATTTTCATACCCTTGAAGTTTTAAATCTCTGCCATCAAGAACTAACTTAGCTCCTTCTTTAACTCCTAAATCAACATATCCTTTTACTTTTTCTAAATGTTGTTTTGTAACAAGAGGACCCATCTCTGAGGATTTATCCATACCAGGACCAATTTTTAATGCTTCAGCTTTTTTTACTAACCTAGATACTAATTCATCACCAATATCACCAACTGCTACAGCAACAGATTGAGCCATACATCTTTCACCTGCAGAACCATATGCAGCACCCATTAGACCATTTACGGCTCCTTCTATATCGCAATCAGGCATCACTACTAAATGATTTTTAGCTCCCCCTAATGCTTGAACTCTTTTTTCATTTTTAGCAGCATTCTCATATATATATTTAGCTATAGGTGTTGATCCAACAAAACTTACAGCTTTAATATCATTGTTTGTAAGTATAGCGTCTACAACTTCTTTATCTCCATTAACGACGTTAAAAACTCCATCAGGAAGACCAGCTTCGTGAAGTAATTCTGCTAATCTCATTGGGCAAGAGGGATCTTTTTCAGATGGTTTCAGAATAAAAGTATTTCCAGATGCAACAGCTAATGGAAACATCCACATTGGAACCATTGCAGGAAAATTAAAAGGTGTTATTCCAGCAGCTACACCTAAAGGCTGTCGCATGGAATAACTATCAACATTTGTCCCAACATTCTCAGAAAATTCACCTTTAAGCACATGAGGAATTCCACATGCAAACTCAACAACTTCTAATCCTCTTATTAATGATCCTTTTGCATCCTCATAAACTTTTCCATGTTCAGAGACAATCAACTTTGTTAATTCATCAAAATTGTTTTCTATAAGTTCTTTAAATTTAAACATTATTCTTGCTCTTTGAAGTGCAGGCTTAAGTGACCATGTCTCAAAGGCTTTCTTAGCAATTTCAACTGTTTTATCTAAATCTGATTTACTAGCTAAAATAACTTCCGATTCTTGCTCTCCAGTAGCAGGGTTAAAAACTTGACCCTTTCTTTCTGAAGTACCATCTATTACTTTTCCACCAACGAAATGTTTGATTATATTCATGAGTGAAATTATTTAATTAAGTAATTAGGCCGTTGCAAGCATTTTCTTTATCTCTGCAATAGCTTTTGCAGGATTCAAGCCCTTCGGGCAAGCATTTGTACAATTCAAGATAGTATGACATCTATAAAGCTTGAGTTCGTCAGCTACTTTTTTAAGTCTTTCTTTTCTATCTTCATCTCTACTATCAATTATCCACCTATAAGCCTGAAGTAATACTGCTGGACCTAAATATTTTTCACCGTTCCACCAATAACTTGGACATGACGTTGAACAACATGCACACATAATACATTCATATAATCCATCTAATTTTGCTCTGTCATTTTTAGATTGTATATTTTCTTTATCATTTACTTTTGAGGTTTTTAACCAAGGTTCAACAGACTCATATTGTTTATATAATGTGCTTAAATCACCGATTAAATCTTTTAAGACTTTTAGATGTGGTAAAGGATAAATATCAATATCTCCATCCAGTTCAGAATGGGACTTCGTGCATGCTAAACCATTTTTTCCATTCATATTCATCGCACAAGATCCACAAACTCCATGGGCACAGGATCTTCTGTAAGCTATAGAAGGATCTATTTCATTTTTTATTTTGTTTAAAACATCAAGGACTTTAGATGAACAATTATCCATATCAACTTCATAGGTATCAAGTCTTGGATTTTCATTTTTAGATGGATCCCATCTATAAATATTTATTTTTCTAATATTTTTTGAACCTGTTTTATCTTTATAATATTGACCTTTTTCTACCTTTGAGTTTGCAGGTAAATTTAATTGAACCATTAATATACTCTTTCCTGTGGAGGAAAATATTGTACATCATTTGTAAGTGTTGATCTATGAACAGGTCTGTAATTAATTTTAGTTTTTGAACCATTACACCAAGACAGAGTGTGTTGCATATAATTCTCATCATCTCTCTTTGGAAAATCTTCTCTTGCATGAGCTCCTCTGCTTTCTTTTCTATGATAAGCAGAGTCCATTGTAGTTATTGCTTGTCTTATTAAATTGTCAAATTCTAGTGTTTCAACTAAATCTGTATTAAAGATTAATGACTTATCTTTTACAGAAAGAGAGTCCATTCCATCATAAGGTTTTCTAATTTCATCAACGCCTTCCTTTAAAGTTTTCTCTGATCTAAATACAGCACACTTTGATTGCATTGTCTTTTGCATCGAAAGTCTAAGTTCAGATGTTGGGTTTGAACCTTGTGAGTTTCTTAATTTGTCAAATCTATCTAAACATCTATCCGTTTCATTTTTATCAATTTCATCATGCTTCATTCCAGGCTTTACTAATTCTGCAGCTCTTTTCGCAGCAGCTCTTCCAAAAACCACTAGATCTATTAATGAATTCGAACCTAATCTATTTGCACCATGGACAGAAACACATGCTGCCTCTCCAATAGCCATTAACCCAGGCACAGTTTTTTCAGATCCATTTAATGTTAAAACCTCTGCTTTGTAATTTGTTGGTATTCCACCCATATTATAATGCACTGTAGGAACTACTGGTATAGGTTCCTTAGTAACATCTACGTTTGCGAATAATTTAGAAGCCTCTGATATTCCTGGAAGTCTCTCATCTATAACTTTTGGATCCAAATGATCAATGTGAAGATGAACATGATCTTGTTCTTTTCCAATACCTCTACCTTCGTTTATTTCTACAGCAATTGATCTACTTACAACATCTCTAGATGCTAAATCTTTTGCTTTAGGAGCATAACGCTCCATAAATCTTTCTCCTTTTGAATTTACTAGATAGCCACCTTCTCCTCTTACACCCTCAGAAATTAATGTTCCATGACCATATATTCCCGTTGGATGAAACTGTACAAATTCCATATCTTGTAAAGGTAATCCAGCTCTTAAAGCCATAGCATTCCCATCTCCAGTACAGGTATGAGCTGAAGTAGCTGAGTAATACACTTTTCCATACCCTCCTGTTGCAATAATTGTTGTGTGGGATCTAAATCTGTGAATTGTTCCATCATTGAGGTTCCAAGCAATTATACCTTTGCATGCTCCATCTTTCATTATTAAATCTAGTGCAAAGTATTCTATAAAAAATTCTGTATTATGTTTTAAAGCTTGTCCATACAATGTGTGAAGTATTGCATGTCCAGTTCTATCTGCTGCTGCACATGTTCTTTGAACTGTTTCATTTCCGTAGTTTTTTGTCATACCCCCAAAAGGTCTTTGATAAATTTTTCCTTCCTCAGTTCGACTAAATGGAACACCATACTTTTCTAATTCAAGAACAGCAGCTGGTGCTTCTTTACATAAATATTCGATGGAATCTTGGTCACCTAACCAATCAGCACCTTTGACTGTGTCATACATGTGCCATCTCCAGTCATCTTCTCCCATATTTCCAAGTGCTGCAGAAATACCACCTTGGGCTGCAGATGTGTGACTTCTTGTTGGAAATACTTTTGATACACATGCGGTTTTTAGACCGGCCTCACTTAAGCCAACAGCTGCTCTTAGTCCAGATCCACCTGCACCTAAAACAACTACATCATATTCATGATCAATAATTTTGTACGAACTCATAACTATATATTAAATACTAAGATAATTATTATTAATGGAAATACTATAGCAAAGATATTTAATGATTTATTTGCGGCATTTTTGATTTTTTCGTCCTCAATATAATCTTCAAAAACCTCACTAATGCTTAAAGCTGAGAAAAAATATGCAAAAATCAAAAAAAGACTAAATAAGAACTTAGATGGTTGAGATGTTATGAATAAAAGTAATTCATTATAACCTTTGTCATAAACAGAAGCCAAATTTATAGAAAACCACAGCATTAATGGTAGTAAAATTGCAGAACTTACTTTTAGAAAAAGCCATTTCTTTGTTACAGATCCCATTAAATTAAGTGCCTTCCTATGAGAAAAATTATAACAGTAAGAGGAAATGATCCAACCAGAACTATTAATCCAGTTACTTTTGTAGTTTTCTGCTCAAATCCGTAACCTAAATCCATGATCAAATGCCTTATTTCGCTGAGCATTTGAAATGTAAAAGACCAAATAACTCCTAAACAAACAAATTTACCAACTAAAGATGACAAGAAAAAATTAGTAAATATATAATTTTCCTCTCCTAATAATAAAGATGCTATCCAAATACCTATCAAAGTTACTGTAATAAAGTTTATTATACCAGTTACTCTGTGTGATATTGAAACTAACGAAGAGATGTGCCAGTTATAAATTTGTATATGTGGCGATATTGGATTTTTATTTTCCATAAAAATCTTTTTCTACTAAAGCCTCAGCAATTTCAACTGCATTAAGTGCAGCACCTTTTAATAAATTATCAGACACAACCCACAAATTAATTGAATTTGGTTGAGAAGAATCCTCACGAATTCTTGATATGAATGTTTCAAATTTGTCTTCAGCTTCAACAGGAGTAATGTATCCTCCATCTTTTTGCTCATCAACTACCTTACATCCTGGTGATGAAGATAAGACATTTCTTATTTCTTCTAAGTCATATTTTTTGTTGAATTCAACATTCACGCTTATGGAGTGAGAAACAAGAACAGGAATTCTTACACAAGTGGATGTAATATTAATTTTACTATCTAAAATTTTTTTTACCTCATCATGATTTTTTTGCTCTTCTTTTGTACTTCCATTTTCAAGAAAACTATCAATATGTGGTATAGCATTAAAAGCAATTTGCTTAGTAAAATTTTTTGACTCAACATCTTTATTTTCCAACACTTCTTTAGTTTGAGATATAAGTTCATCCATACCAGCTTTGCCTGCACCAGAAACTGATTGATAAGTTGATGCAACTATTCTTTTTACATTATACAAATCATGTAATGGTTTGAGAGCTACAACTATTGGTATTACTGAACAATTGGCATTTGCTATAATATTCTTATTTTTAAATTTAAGTAATTCTTTGGAATTTACCTCTGGAACAATTAAAGGAATTTCTGGATCTTTTCTAAAGAATTTTGAATTATCAATTACAATTGTTTTTTCTGCTGCGATCGGTGCCCATTTTTCAGCAATTGAAGAACCTGCTGCAAAAAAAGCAATTTTTACTTTTGAGAAATCAAATTGTTCTAAATTACTAACAATATGCTCTTTTCCTAAAAAATTAATTTTTTTTCCTTCACTATTTGAAGACGCAACTAAATAAGCCTCTGTTATTGGAAAGTTTTTTTTTTCCAAAACTTCTATTAATTTTCGACCTACGTTTCCTGTCGCTCCTACTATTGCTATATTCATGATATTTTAAAGTTTTATACTAAATGAAAGGTAAATCACAAACTTTTCCATCAAAATCAGAGCCATTTATATTGATTTTAAAGGATTTCGAAGTCTCAAAGTGTGGTTTGTTAATCATTGCAATCCCAATGACTTGTTTGAAGGTCGGATTATAACAACCAGATCTTAATTCTCCGATTACATTATTATCTTCATCTACTAGATCCATTGAGCCATTAACACTTATTTCCTTGGCATCAATTTTTACTCCCATAAGTTTTTTTTTAATTCCTTCAGCTTTAATTTTTTTAAGTTTTTCTTTACCTAGGAAATCAACATCACTATCTATATTTACATACTTATCAAAACCACACTCATATGGATTATCTCCATTATCCATATCATTTCCATGAGAAAGTAATCCACTTTCAATACGTTCGATTAAGTTAGGGCCTCCAGGCTGAACATTAAATTCTTTACCAATTTCAAATAGATGATCGTATAATTTTAAACCGGAGTCATTGTGTTCAACATAAATTTCATAACCACCTTGTTTAGACCAACCAGATCTCGCAATTAAATGCTTATCACCGCCGAATTCAAAATAATCAAAACCAAAAAATTTAAGATTTGCAATTTTTTCCCCAAAAACTTTTTCCATTAATTTAAATGACTTTGGACCTTGCACTGCCATAATATCAATATCAGGTTCAATAATGTTAACATCAAAATTTTTTCCAATTGCTAATCCTTTTGCAAATAATATTACATCTGTATCAGCTATCGAAATCCACCATTTATTTTCGTTGAATTTCAAAACAACTGGATCATTAATTAAGCCAGCATTATCATCTATTATTGGACAATAATAACATCTTCCCTCTTTTGATTTTGATAAATCTCTACAAGTCAACAACTGGAATTGTTGGTGCTACCGTTATCGCAATGGGACTAATTTCTTTACCAACAATGTTAAATAATAATTATGATCGTAAGCTAGCGAGTGGTATTGTTTGTTCGTCTGGAACTCTAGGACAGATAATTCCTCCATCAATTGTGTTAATAATTATTGCTGACCAACTGGCAAGTGCATCTGATGTTGCAAATAATATTAGACAAAATGACTACAAAGCAATTACTGGTGAATTTAATATGCCTGGTGAGTTTAGAGTTGGATCATCTAGTGCGGGAGATATGTTCCTGGGCGCTTTGCTACCAGGATTAGTTCTAGTAGCGCTGTACATGACATATGTATTTTTTTATGCAAGAATAAAAAAAGGAGTTGCACCTCCTGTTCCATCTAAAGGAAATTTTGATTTTAAATTTTGGTTGAGAGTTGTAGTTATAATTATCCCACCTCTTGCACTTATATTTGCAGTATTAGGATCAATCTTAATGGGTATTGCAACTGTAAACCAAGCTGGTTCTATTGGAGCAATTGGCGCAACTTTAATGGCTGGATATAGATTGTTTGAAGGCAAGAAAAGTGCATTTTATCCTTTAATACTAATTATAGGATCAATAATACCAATTACTTTTTTAGCTTCAAATTATGAACTTAACGTAAAAAATTTAGAAGAAAGAAATATAGGTGCAATTTATACTACCGCCTTTTTTGTAATTATACTTGTTTATGGAATAGCATGGAGTTTCTGGAGAAGTTATAAGACAGACAATGTATTAAAAGAAGTCGTGACAGAAACTTGCATCACAACATCAATGGTTTTCATTATTCTATTAGGAGCTGCAATGCTTACATCTGGATTTAGAGCATTTGGAGGAGAAGAGTTGGTTAGAGATTTTCTTCAAGATCTGCCTGGAGGTTTTTGGACACAGTTCATTGTTGTTATGGTGGTAATTTTCCTTCTAGGATTCTTTTTAGACTTTATAGAAATAGCTGTTGTTGTAGTTCCAATTATTGCACCAATACTACTTGCTGAAACAGGAGCAAATGTAACTGCTGTATGGCTTGGAGTAATGATAGGTGTAAACTTACAGACGTCATTCTTAACACCTCCATTTGGGTTTGCTTTGTTTTATCTAAAAGGAGTTGCTCCTAAAATTATTCAGACATTAGATATATGGAAAGGTGTTGTGCCCTTCATAGCTCTACAGCTAATCGGCCTTGCTATTGTTGGTTTTTATCCAAGTCTTGTTAATTATCTCCCTAACAGAGTTTATTTAACATCAAATGTTGCTCCACCGCCAATGAACCCTAAACTTCAATATTGTTTGCAAGAATACAAATTTGCAAACTTTGAAACTAATGGAGATCAAATTAAAACTAGTATCAATGAATTTGATGACATCATTTTAGCAAATTTACCAGCAGATAAATTAAGTTACTTCCAACGTCATGTTGATAATTCTAAATATTCTTTTGAATTAGTAGACGATGTTAAGAGTGCTCAATCAATCTATGATGACTATGCGGTTGATTATAGAGATTTACATTTTAAAACAAGAAAAAAACAAAAGAAAATAATAAAATTAAATAAAAAGATAGATAAGTTTAAAGCTGAAATAAGAAATCTTGATGATGAAGATGTATCAGATAAAAATAAAATTTTGCAAAAAATTGAAAATGTTAAGTTAGAGATCGAAGAAATCCAAAATTCAATACCTCAAGAGTGGAAAGCTAAAAATGATGAATTTAATAAAATTAATAAAGCAAAAAATTTAGCTGTAAAAAAATACAAAAAGACGGTGGATAATGCATATGAGGATTTATTACTAATTAAGGAATTTATAAGTGATGGAGAAAAATTAGAAGAATTAGGTCAAGATATGAAACTTCTTAAATCAAAAATAGATAATAGAGGTTATATTGATGCAATAGAATTTATTGATAATATTTTTGAGAAAGTTGGAGAAATTTCAGGATCCGATGAATTTGCTGATAAGCTTGATTATTTAATTACTCTTATGGATGAAGATGAAGTTGATTTTGAAAAACTTCAAAGTTCAGCAAATGATACTTATGTTTTATTCCAGCAAGAGATAGATTGGAGAAAAAATTTCAAGAAAAGTTATATAGATAAAATCAATGCTCATGATAAAGTTATTAGTGAAACTATTGGACTACGTCTTCAATCAAAACTTACAAAAGAGCAAGCGATTTATGTCTCAAGATGTAATTCAATACATAGAGATATTTCTCTAAACTTTTAATTAATTCGTAATCTGATCAATTATTTTCGATCTTTTATATAATCCTAAGCCTTCAGCTTTATGTTTTAACTTATTATATTCAGACTTTAAGTTTTCAGTATTTGCATTAATTTTATTTCCAATCTCAATTATTGATCCAATGATTGGATCAATTTCTAGAGGACGTTTTGCATGTAAATCTTGAGTAGTAGATGGTTTATGGCCTTTTATTGAGATTGCTGCTTTAATTCTATGATCTATCGAAACATTAAATTTAACTCCAATTTTTTCTCCCACTGACTGACATTCCTCCATCAATTTTCTCACTGTTTTCAATAGTTCTGGGTCATCTCCAATCTCATCCAAAGATTTATCGTGTAGTGCGCTTACAATATTAAATGAACAATTACCCCAGAGTTTTATCCATATTTCATCTCTTAGGTTGCTTTTTTGTGGTGCTTTTAAACCTCCTGCAATTAATAAGTCTGCAATAATTTTAAGTCTTTCTGATTTTGATCCATCAGGTTCGCCTAATGTAAATCTTTCACCACCATTGTGTTTAATAACACCAGGTTCAGTAATTTCAGCTGCTGGATAAACCACACATCCAAGGGCTCTTGAAGGTTTTAAAGAATTCCAAATTTTACCATCAGGATCAACGCTATCTATATGTTTCTCATCTAAGTTTGTCCCTGTGTTAGCTTTATGAAAATACCACCACGGTAAGCCATTTACAGCAGATATTATAGTTGTATTTTTTCCAATTAAGCTTTGAAGAGATTCTACTATGTTAGTAATCGCGTGAGCTTTCACTGAAATAAAAATATAATCTTGAATCCCAAGTTCTTTAGGATCATCTGTTACTTTTAATTTAAAGTTTTCTGATTTATCATTTTTAATTAATGTTAAGCCGTTTTCTTCTATAGCTTTTTTGTGTGGACCTCTGGCTACGAGCGATAAATCAATATTATTTTTACTCAAACATGCAGCTAAATATCCACCAATTGATCCTGCACCAAATATACAAACTTTTTTCATTAATTGTTTAAACCAAATTTTTTTGCTAAAACATTTCTTTGTAATTTTCCTGTTGCTCCTTTTGGAATTTCTTCAACAAAAAAAATTTTTTTTGGTATTTTAAACTTAGCAAGTTTTTCTTGAGCATATTGTAAAACGTCATTTTCTGAACATGTCTCACCACTTTTTATTATAATTGCGCTAGCAATATTTTCTCCAAGCATTTTATCATCATAACCAAAACAAACTGCTTGATCTATAAATGGATGGTCCATTAATACGTTATCAACTTCTAATGGAGATATTTTTTCTCCACCTTTATTAATTATTTCTTTTAATCTTCCTGAAATCTTTAAGTAACCCTCTTTATCAAAATAACCTTGATCGCCGGTTCTAAACCAACCATTGGTAAAACTTTTTTTGTTTGCTTCTTCATTATTATCGTATCCAAGAGTTACATTTTCACCTTTTATACACACTTCTCCTTCATCACCTTGTTTTAGCACTTCCCCATTTTCATTCATTATACATACCTCTGGGCCTGCTGGAAGGCCTACAAATCCTGCTTTTTGTTGCTTAGGTGGCAATGGATTGGAAGTCATTTGGTGAGTAGCTTCAGTCATACCGTATGCTTCAATTACTGGACAACTGAAAACATCATTTAAATCATTAAATACTGCTGGTGGTAAAGATGCAGATGATGATCTAATTAACCTTAGTTTTAGTCCCTTAGCAATTTCTAAATTTCTATGTGCTCTTAACAAAATAGTTTGATGCATTGTGGGTACTCCCGAGTACCAGGTTATTTTTTCTGACTTAGCTAAATCTAAAAATTTGATAGCATTAAAACCATTTGATGCACACACAGATGCACCAGCTTTCATTGATGAAGCTAAAATAGCTATCAGACCATGTATATGAAAAAGTGGCATAATATTAAGACAATGGTCATTTTCTGAAAGATTTAAACTTTTAGAAATATTTTCTGCTGAAGAAAAAATATTTTTATTTGTTAAAGGAACAATCTTTGGTCTTGATGTAGTACCAGAGGTGTGTAGCACTAATGCCTCGTCGCTTTCATTGGGTAAAGAATATTCACTCTCTTTTTTATAAATATCAAATATTCCTGAAGGTCCATCATTTTCTGGATTAATTTCACATAGTTCTATTTTTAATTTTTTTGCTACTTCGACAACTGGATTTTCAGAGTTTTTTTCAACCAAAACAATTTTTGGATTTAAATCTTTTAAATAAAATTCATACTCTTCAGATTTATATGAGGGATTTAAAGGTGCTGCAGACATATAACTTGAAATAGCCAAAAAACTTGAAGCCATGTAAGGCCCATTTGGTAAAACTATCGCTGCTCTATCTTTGTTTGATAATCCATTTCCAGCTAGCTGTTTAGAAATTTTATCGATAAATAATTTTAAATCTTCGTAACTTAGTTTAGACTGGCTTTCAGAAGTTAGAGCAACATTTTTGTTACTTGCATTTTCAAAAATGTTTCTTACAATTCTTTTTGACATTATTTAATACCCTTTTGCGTAACCGTCTTTTCTTGGATCAGACCCTCCTAAAAGGTCACCTTCTGTTCGATTTATTTTTATAGCTTGACCACCACCATGAGTGCCATCAATATACTCAACATTATGACCGATTTCTTTCAATTCGTTAAAAATTTGATTATCAACTGATTTTTCAAGCTTATAAATATTGTTAAAATGAAAGGCTCTTGGAAAACTTAAAGCTTCTTGAGGCCCCATGCCATAATCAATCATATTATTTAAAACATGCACCTGTCCTACTGGCTGATATTGCCCTCCCATAACCCCATAGCTTAAAGTTGCATTGTTATCTTTATCAATGACCATACCTGGAATAATAGTATGTAATGGTCTTTTTAAGCCTTCTATACAGTTTGGGTGTCCATGCTCTACTCTGAAATTTGTACCTCTGTTATGTAAAAGTATTCCACTTTTGTTTGTAGTGATACCTGATCCAAATACATAACAAACAGAATTAATTATGGATACACTATTTAAGTCTTTATCTACAACTGTTAGATAAATTGTTTCTGGGTGAGCTGGAATATTTAAGTCACCAACATCACAGCAAGAATTGAGGTTAATTTTATTTAAAATATCTTCAATATTCTTATTACTTAAAATTTCATCTAAATCAAAATTTACAAAATTTGGATCGCCCAAACTTGTTTCTTTAACCTTATAAGCTTGTTTTGTAACCTCGGCTTCAAGATGAAATCTTTCTGTACTATTGAATTTATAGTTTTGAATATTTAGTTTCTCTAATAATTTCATCATTATCAAAACAGTTACCCCAGGTCCATTTGGAGGACATTGATGAATAAATTCATCTCTATAACTAGATTTTATTGTTTCTGATCTTATTGTGTTCTGTTTAGAAAAATCCTCAAAAGTATGTACACCCCCTAATTCATTTAAACTTTCAATTATATCCTTTGCAGTTTCACCCTCATAAAATTCTTTACTTCCTTTTTTACTAATTGCCTCTAATGTTTCTCCTAATGGAATATTTTTCATTAATTCATTTTCTTGATAAGTACGACCTTCTTTTAAAAAGATTTTTTTAGAATTTTCATTACCATTAATTTTATTTAAACTATTATGCCACGCATTTGACACTACTTTAGAAATCTTGTGGCCATTTTTTGCAATATCAATCGCACCTAAAAATAATTGTTCAAAATCTAATTTACCAAATTCTTTATGAATAGTTTCCCAAGCATGAACTGCACCAGGAATCGTGACAGAATGAGGACTCGTTAATCCAATTTTATCTATATTTTTTTCTTTAAAGAAATCATAACTTAACTTCTCTGGTGCTAAACCAGATCCATTAAAAGACACTGCATCTTTATTATTCATTTTAACTATTGCAAAGCAGTCTCCTCCAATACTAGTCGCGTTAGGTTCAACCACAGATAAAACAATTGAAGCCGCAATCGAAGCATCTACTGCATTTCCTCCCATTTTAAGTATTTTTAAGGCCTCTTCAGTTGCTAATGGATGAGATGTTGCAGCCATAGCATTTGCTGACCGTGCATCTTTATCTTTAGTTGATTGATTATTCATAGTAATGATTAATTAGAAAGATATAAATGATAAACAAAGCAAATAAAAGTATTATAATTTTTTGTGTATTTGCATTTGGTTTTTTTATTTCTAATTTATTAAGATCAATTACTGCAACTCTTACTCCAGTACTCACAAGTGAATTCGATTTAACAGCAGGTAACCTTGGACTGCTAGCAGGTGGATATTTTTTGGGTTTTTCTTTGATGCAAATACCAGCTGGCTTACTTCTTGATAAGCATGGGCCCAAAAAAGTAGTAGCATATCTCTTATTAATAGCACTAGTTAGTACCATTTCTTTCGCATTTGCAAAAAGTTTTACAGGTTTATTAATTTCTAGATTTTTTATAGGTGTTGGTGTTGCAGCATGCTTAATGGGGCCTTTGACTGGGTACCGTGTTTGGTTTGAAGATAAATATCAACAAAGAGCTAATTCATGGATGCTGATGGTAGCAAGTTTTGGTTTTGTTATTTCAACACTACCAGTGCAAATTTTACTTCCAGTAATTGGATGGCGATTTATTTTTTTATTAATTTCTATTCTAATTTTGTTAAGTATAATTTTAATATTAGTTTTTGCTCCATCTTGGAATACTAATATTCAAAATCAAAGCATACAAAAAAAAGGTAATCTTTCGGATGTTTGGAAGAATAAATTTTTTATAAGTTTAGTCCCTTTAGCTTTTTTAAATTATGGTGGCGTCCAAGCAATTCAGACTTTATGGGCTGGCCCATGGATGTTAAATGTTGCGGGATACTCTCCGCTTGAAAGTGCAACAGGTTTATTTTGGATTAACATTACAATGTTATTTGCGTTTATGTTTTGGGGATATATTTTACCAAAATTATCATCTTTAGGTATCGATAGTATAAAGATAGTAAAAATTGGTCTTCCTATAAGTTACATAATTTTATTTTGTATAATAATTATGGGACAAAAAGCTGGAGCTACAATGTTTACATTTTATATTTTATCGTCGATAGTTTTATCTTTGACTCAGCCTGCCCTAGCTTTAAGTTTCCCACAGAATCTTGCTGGAAAATCATTAACCTCTTTGAACGTATTTATACATTCAGGTACATTTTTTGTTCAATGGAGTATAGGCTTATTAATTGATCTTTCTAGTAAAATGGGTGCAGACACTATTACAAGCTATAAAATTTCTTTCTCAATATTTTTATTTTTGTGCATTTTAAGTTATCTTTTTTTTATATTTTTTAATAAAAATGAGAATTAATTTTAAAATGACATTATCAAAATTACTTTTTTTTATTCCTTTAATTTATATTATTATTTGCTTGTTTATTTACTTTTACCAAAGAAACCTTCTTTACCATCCAGGTGAAAATAACTATTTAGATGAGGGTCCATTAACTCATAAAATTCAAAAAATATCAGTAAATTCAAAAAACGATCTAGTTGGATGGTATTTTTTTAAAAATAAAAATTTTAAAACAATCTTATTTTTTCATGGGAATGCGGGCAAACTTGATAATAGAATTTATAAACTAAATGAATTTGAAAAAATGGATGTAAATTATCTAATTTTTGCTTACAGGGGTTTTAGTGGAAACAAAGGAAAACCATCTGAATCTGGTTTAAATGAGGATGCTCTTGCCGCTAAAAAATGGCTTAATTCAAAAGAAATAGAAGATAAAAATATTATTTTATACGGAGAGTCTCTTGGAACTGCTATAGCCATTAATCTTGCAAAAGATAATTCATTTTCTGGAGTTATCCTCGAGTCTCCCTTTACTTCAATGGAAACCTTAGCTAAAAAATATTACCCATATCTTCCTGTAAGTATTTTATTAAAAGACAAATTCAACTCAATTGACAAATTAAATATGAATAATTCACCGTTATTAGTCATGCATGGAGAAAAAGATAGGATTGTACCTTTCTCTATGGGAAAAGAAATATATTCAGAATATAAAAATCAAAAATATAGTTATTTTGTAGAGAATGATGATCACATGATGGATTTTAATGAAAATTTAGTAAGATCGCTTAGATTGTTTATTAGCAATTTAAATTAAGACACAATTTAAACAAACTATAATCAATTTTTTTATTCAAAATTCAATTTGTGACGAAAAAAATTGTTTTATTTTTGCTTATAATCTATCCACAACTTGCCGTTGGTGATATTAATCATACAAATAATAATAAATATTTTCATATAGGTAAAATGAAATCTTATGATAATGAATTTACTTTATATTTTAAGACAAGAAGTAAAGCGATTATTGCAAGGGGAGAAAATTCAAATTATTTGAATGATTACCCCCAAGATTTATATTTATTCGATCATTTATCGAATACAGATTATCCTTTAATAACATATGAATGGTTTCCAAAAAAAATAAAAAAATTATTTAAAAATTATTCTTATCCATTATTTCCAGAAGATTTTGCATATTATCTTTTAAATGATAATAATACTCTTATTTTAGTCAGTGGTAAAAAGAGTTTCAATCAAAATTTACAGTATAATATAAAAAATAATGAATTAAATAATTTTGAAAATTCAGGTAAATTGAATTTTATAATTTCATCTTATGCAAAAATATGTGGCTATAAATCTCATGATAATAATTTTGAATGTAAACTTCAAAAACCTTTGGTTTCTAAAAATTTAATCAATTAAATTGAGTAAAAGCATCTGCAAATTGCTCTGCATTAAATATTTGTAAATCATCTATTTTTTCACCAAGACCTAATCCAATAATTGGTACTTTATATTTTTTTGAGATAGCAATTAATACTCCACCTTTAGCTGTTCCATCAAGTTTGGTCATAATTAGACCTGTGATTTTAATAATTTTATCAAATTCTTCTAATTGATTTATTATATTTTGCCCTGATGTTGCATCCAAAACTAAGATTACATCTTGTGGTGCACTTTCATCTGTCTTTTTAATGACATTTGCAATTTTTTTAAATTCATCCATCAAATTTTTCTTATTTTGTAATCTGCCAGCTGTATCAATAAGTACCTGACAAATATTGTTGTTTTTTGCGTGTTCTATCGCCTTATACGCAACTGAAGCTGGGTCAGATCCTGGATTTGATTTAATAATTGTTGCGCCAACTTTATCAGACCAAGATTCTAGCTGATCAATAGCTGCTGCCCTAAAGGTATCGCAAGCAGAAAATATTACTTCTGAGCCGTTATCTTTAAATATTTTACCAATTTTTCCTATAGTCGTAGTTTTACCTACTCCGTTTACACCAGATACTAATGTTACATTTAAATTTTCTTTTTTTTCAAAAAAATCTTTTCTTTCTAAAGGTATCATCAATTCCAGGATATACTCCTTTAGAACTAAATTTATTTCTTCAACTGCATCTTTTTTTGGATCTATTTTTTTTTGAGAGATAATACTTTTTATTTCAGATGAGGCATCAATACCAACATCAGAACTAATCAAAAATTCTTCAATCTTATTTAATGTTTCATCATCAATTTCCTTTTTTACAATTATTTCTCTAAGTCCTGAGGAAATACTGTCAGCACTTTTTTTAAAACCTAATTTGAACTTTTCAAAAATACCCATTAGATATTTATGTCTATTTCTTTGATACTAGACACTGGACCTTTCATATGAATTTGTTGATTTTCGTCAATAGAAATTACTAATTTACCTAAACTAAATTCAATTTCAGTTCTAGAATTTTCTAAATTTTCTAAATTTGCTGCTACTGCTGTTGCACAAGCAGCGGTCCCACATGCTTTTGTTAAGCCTGCACCTCTTTCCCAAACTCTAACTTTATAATAATTTTTATTTATTTTTTGTGCGAGTGTTAAATTGCATTTTTCTGGAAATAATTCATGATTTTCAATCTCAGGTCCAATTTTCTCTATATTAAAATTTTCTATTTCATTAACAAAGAAAATAGTATGAGGATTACCTACATTTACAGCAATACCACCAGATATTTCTTGGTTGTTTTTATCCCTTATACTTATACCTAAATTTTTAGTATCTAGATTTTCAGATAAAGGAATTTCTTTCCAATTAGTTTTTGGTACACCAATTATTGTTTCAACTTGACCATCATCAAGTAGGTTTGAATTTAATTGTTTTGATGCTACTCGAAGGTTTATACTTTTTTTGTTTTTTTCTTTTGATAGTAAGTACGCAACACATCTTGTGCCATTTCCACATGCATCTGACCCAGAGCCATCAGAATTATAAAATACTAGTTCAGCATCAGTATCATTACTTTTGTTAATATAGATTAGTTGGTCACAACCAACAAAATCTCTATCACAAATCTTAACAATTTGGTTTTTGCTTAATTCTATATTTTTTTGTCTTTGGTCAATAATTACAAAATCATTGCCAAGACCATCCATTTTAAAAGCTTTAAATTCCATATACTTCAGTATTTAACTTATTTATTGACATTTTGAACCTCTATTATAGTTTATCGCCGTTTCCGCAAAATACAGCAATTTGCGGTGTCTTTGGCAACAAAGAGATCGACACCAGTCAGCGAGAGTTCGCCCACTGGTGCGATACTTGCTGGATGTGATTATGTTTGAAAATTTAACAAATAAATTTGAAGAAATATTTTCTTCTTTAAAAAAGGCGCCTTCGCTTGATGAAAAGCAAGTAGATGAGGGTTTGAGAGAGATTAGGCTTGCTCTATTAGAGGCTGATGTATCTTTAGAAGTTGTAAAAGAATTTATTAATAGAGTGAAACCTAAAGCTCTTGGCCAAGAGATCGTCAGATCTACTTCACCTGGAGAGATGGTGGTTAAAGTTGTTAACGATGAGTTAATTTCTTTTTTAGGCGATAAAAATTCTGAAATAGAATTAAATGTAGTACCTCCAGTCCCTATGATGCTTGTGGGGCTTCAAGGTTCAGGAAAAACAACTACAACTGCAAAACTTGCTAGATTTTTAGAGATTAATAAAAAGAAAAAAGTAATGATGGCTAGTCTTGATGTCTATAGACCAGCTGCACAAGAGCAATTAAGGCTTTTGGGTGAGCAAAATAATATAATAACGCTTCCAGTCATCAAAGATCAACTTCCTGCAGATATTTGTAGAAGAGCGATTAGTGCTGCTAACCTTAATGGAGCAGATGTAATTCTCTTTGATACAGCTGGAAGAACTCAAATTGATTTACAGATGATGAGTGAGATTAAACAAATTGAAAGTATTATAAATCCGTCAGAAACAATTCTTGTCGCAGATTCTTTGACTGGCCAAGTAGCAGCTAATGTTGCTAAAGAATTTAAAAGTACTGTTAATCTGACAGGTATTATTCTTACAAGATCAGATGGTGATGGAAGAGGTGGAGCAGCATTAAGTATGAAATATGTTGCAGATGTTCCAATTAAATTTTTAGGAGTTGGTGAAAAGATAGAAAATTTTGAAGTTTTTCACCCAGACAGAATTGCCAATAGAATTTTAGGTATGGGAGATATTGTTTCCCTTGTTGAAAAGGCTGCAGAAGATCTAGATGAAGAAAAAATAAAAAAAACAGAGGAAAAATTAAAAAAAGGTCAGTTCTCGTTAGAGGATTATCTTACTCAGCTAAGACAAATGAAAAAAATGGGTGGTATTGAAGGTATAATGTCTTTTTTGCCTGGAGTTTCAAAAGTTAAATCTCAAATGGAACAAGCAGGAGTGGATGAAAAAATAATTAGTCAAAACGAAGCAGTAATATTATCAATGACTAAAAAAGAGCGTGAAAACCCTAAGATTATAGATGGTTCTAGAAAAAAAAGAATTGCTAATGGCTCAGGAACAGACGTAGCCACTATCAATAAATTGCTTAAGCAATTTAAGATGATGTCAGAAATGATGAAAAAAATGTCTAAAGGAAATACAAAAGGGATGATGGATAAAGGCATACCACCAGAACTTTTTAATCAATTAAAATAAATAGGAGAACAAATGTTAAAAATGCGTTTATCAATGGGAGGAACTAAGAAGAGACCAGTCTATAAGATAGTGGTTGCTGATAGTAGATTTCCAAGAGATGGAAGGTTTATAGAAAAATTAGGTTTTTTTAATCCTCTAATTCCGAGAGAAAAAAAAGAAAGAATGGGATTAGATGTTGAGAGAGTTAAGTATTGGCTGAGTCAAGGAGCACAACCAACAACTAGGGTTGCAAGATTATTAGGAGAAAATGAGATTATGCCTATGCCAGCAAAAGGTAATAATCCTCAAAAAGCAATTCCAAAAAAAG
>CABYCO010000004.1 GCA_902517495.1 uncultured Pelagibacteraceae bacterium
AACCTGTACATAACCTGTACATAGATAGATAGATTTTAGCAAATAGACTTACGGTTCAGGATTTGTTAGTCTTGGATTGTGAAAAAACTTTTAGGGATCGTTGTTCTGGGTTTGTTGTTGAGTAGTAACGCTTTTGCAGACAGTGAAAAATGTAAATCATTAACCAAATATAGTAATCATTGGTATTACAATAAGTGTGACGAACTAAATTCTTTGAAATCATCGAAAGTTAAAACATCTGAAAATAAACAAAATTCTTTGAAATCATCGAAAGTTAAAACATGGAAAAATAGACAAATTCCTAGCGATTATAAACGACCAAATCTTGAGACATTGAGATACCATTTTCTTGCTTATAACAAGAGAGGGAGAAGTAATCAGTTTTATACCAAACCATCTTCTCAACCAACTGCTTTAAAATTTAATCTTCAAAAAGAACCAAAGATCATAAAAAAGATTGTTAAGAAGATGCAGTCTACAGGTCTAATTAGTTATTTAATGTATGAAGATGGAGAGATTGTAATTGATCAGCTATCTCACCCTGAAAGATTTGGAGATTTAATAGATAATGACACGATGATATACAGCATGTCTTTAGGAAAAAGTTTAGGTGGTTACCTCATGGGTCATGCGATCTGTAAAGGTTACATTAATTCTTTATCATCAACTTTGGCTGATTGGCCAATCATGAAAGGAACATTACTTGAAACAGCAACAGTGCAAGATGTTATCAACGCCAGTACGGGTGATCAAAAATATATTATGGATCATATATTAAGTTCAGGAAGAGACATAGGTGATTTAACTATTGCTAGCATTGCAAAAAAAGAATTAGCAAATACCAAACCAGGAAAAAAACGTTTTAACTATTCGCAATTTTCTCCCAATGTAGCTTTGAATTATATTTCATTTAAAACTGGACATAAATTTTCTTCATTTATTAATAACGTCCTAAAAGATCATGTTGGTCTTGCTGGAAGGCTAGAGTTTAATGGTACTGGAATTGAGTCAAAGGGTGTTATTCAATCAAATTTTAAAGCAACACGTTACGATACATTAAGAATTGGCATAGCTATCTTGAATGATTGGAACAGTGGCACATGCATAGGAAATTATCTCAAAGATGTTTACGCAAATAGTATTTCAAAGGGCCAAGATATAGGGTTTGGTGATGGTTACTCAAAATCTTATGCAGGTTTTTTTCACACCAATTATCCTGGAATACGCGATGCGGTGATGGGTATGGATGGATATGGTGGGATTGGGTTGTTAATTAATTTTGATGATAATCGAATTGTTTATACCCATGCAGTTCACCGAAACTACAATTACAAGTCTCTTGTTTTGAAAGCTATAGATAAAGGAAAATTTTAAGGATTATTAATATAAGATTTTATAGGATAACTAGACGTAGACTAGACGTTAGATAGATAGAATATTATAATTAATAGATCTATGAAAAAATTTTTAATATTTTTATTATTTTCAATTTTTACTTTTACAAATCCAATATTAGCAGAACAAATTTATTCAGATGAAGCAAAAGAAATGATGGATGATCATGTTAAATCAAGCGAGCTTCTCAAGGTTCCACTTCCCAAAATAAATAGAATTATAAAAGATTATCAAAGATATAAGGATTACCGAACAAATATAATGTCTAATAACTGGCATTACACTTCTTATGTTTGGAAAGATGAGATGGATGGAAAAATTTTAACTAAAGATTTTTGTATAAATGTTATTAGTGAATTTAAAGTACCAACAACTCCCACAATTAAAGAAGAGGTGTTTAAAAGATGTTTAGATTCCTTAATGGATTATGCATTAATAAATTTTGATGGGGGTATAAAAATGTTTGAAGAAATAATACTTAATATTTCAACATCTAAAAAAGATTATTGGGTTTACAAGAAATCAGGTAAAGATAATTTTAATCCTAGAGATTATCAATTATGGGGTGTTCTCTCTCCAATTATGACATTTTATGCAGTTAATTATGATCAGTTTAATTATACAGTAGATGAGCATAAAACTATCCAAAATTATTTTAAAGACAAAGCTATGATCGAACGTTTTGATAGAGATGGAAATTTCAGTAGAACAAAACTTTGTCCAATCGATAATCCAATGAAATTGAGTGGAAAAAAACATAAAGTTGGTAATTGTGGCAGTGTTAGATTTAGATTTGCCTCTGCAGAACTGGCCTTAGCAATTTTAATGCAAGACAAAGAACTTTGGGCAAAAGGTTTATGGGATTTGGATTATAATCTTAGCATGATTAGTAAAGAAGGGCATTATGTTCCGCATGTTGGCAAAGGATGCCTAGCACTTGGTTATTCACAGGATACAAGTAAATTAATATCGACTAATGTCGAGTTGTTAAACTTAGCAAATTTTAATTTACTTGATTACAAAACAAGACATGGAAAAACTATAGCAGAAGCTTATGAACAGTTATTTAGGATATATGATGATATTACATTAGTTAGACATATAGCCAAAAAAGGTATTGGAGCATCAAAATGTGGAAAAAAACCATTCAAGACTCATCAAGAGCATGTAGTATATGAGTTTGGTGGAAAAAAACTATATGAAGAGGCATTAGAGGAAAATTGGGAACGCAACAAGGATGATTATATAAATTGGTCAATTAGATTTGTTACTAAAAAACATCCAGAATGGTTAAAAGATAAATTTACACCTTATGAAATCAAAGTATATCCATGGTTGAGCCAGTATTATTATGTTCAAGCATTTGAAATATTTAATGCAAACATAATGTCCGAAGGAGAAAATATTTGGACAAAAAAACTATCTGAAAAACCAAAAGATTATGAAAAAAGGTTAAGCAATCCTTATTTAGATTTAACAATTTTTAATAATGAAAATTTAACATTTAAGCTTAAATCAAATGATGTAAAATTTGCATCAAACACAAATCCTATTAAGCCAAATAAACAAAAAGATCACGAATTATATAAAGCATTTATTAATGGAAATTTGATATCTGAAGATGATAAAAATATTAAATTTGGTGGGGCATTGGTTTACCAGGATAAATTAACAGATGAAATGAAGGATCAAATTTTAGCTGTTTATGTAGGAAGGAAGGCAAATGAAGATGCACTCATGCCTTTGTTTAGACACCGTGAAAATATTATAAATAAATGTGGTACGAAATTTAACGAAAGTAGTTGGATGAACTTTATAAGTGAGACTAATAATGTAGAAATTGCAGAAAACCAACAATGTATTTATAATTACTTTTCTAAAACAGATGATATCGAGTCTTTAGAATTATTTGAGGCAATCTTGGCTGGTACAAATTCTATATTAAAATATTTAAAAGATAATGAAAATTTAAGAACTTTACCAAATGATATAAAAAAAATAGCTAAAGCGAAAATAACCGAAGAAATTGTAGAACCAATGAAAGAAATTTTTACAATATTTAATTATGAAAATGGAACATTTAAACTTAAATCAAATAATGTAAACTTCTCATCTAATACAAATCCAATTAAACCAAAAAGGCAAAAAGAAGATCAATTATATAAATCAATTATTAAAGGAAATTTAATAAATGAAGTTGATAAGAAAGTTAAACTTGAAGAAGCTTTGGTTTATAAGAGAAAACTTGATACTGATGACCAAATTTTAGTAATTAATATTGGAGAAGAACCAGGAGAAGATGCTATTATACCTTTCTTTAGACATAGCGAAAATATTCAAAGTAAATGTGGTACTAGATTGTTAAATCAATGGGGCTGGATGAGCTTCATAAGTATGACTAAAAATGAGAAAATTGCAAAAAACCAACAGTGTCACTATGATTACTTTAAAGAAACAGACGACGTTGAGGCTCTTGAATTGTTTGAGAGCGTTTTAGGTGGAACAAGTTCAATTTTAAATTATTTACAAGCCAATGTTAAATAATAATCAGCTAAAATTTAAATAGGATTTTATAGGACAACTAGACGTAGACTAGACGTTAGAGAGATAAAATAAAAAAAATTTACTTATTCCACTTGTTCAATTATAAATATTGGCATAAACACTCATGAAAATAACTAATGCCCTCGTGGTGAAATTGGTAGACACAAAGGACTTAAAAAACATAGGGTAGGGATATTTTATAGTCTCACACAGTCTCATACAGTCTTAAATCCCATTAAATCCTACATTTTAAAAAACCATTAATTATTTATTATTGGAAAATATGAATGATAAATTCTCTCAAACTAGAAGCAGACTAGAAGCCAGAGAGAATTATGGTTTAAATACGAAATTATTTGATCTATTGTTAAGTGTTAAATTAAATATAATTATTTTATATAATGAACTTTTTAGAAGCTATCACATCTGCATTTAATAATTATTTCAATTTTAAAGGAAGGGCTACAAGATCAGCTTTTTGGTTTTTTTTACTTTTCGAAATTATATATTTCTTTGTAGCTGGACTCCTTCTTGGTTTTGCTGGTGTTACTGATGAAGTATTCGCTATTGCAATATTTGTTCTGATTATTCCAGTGATAATACCTGGAATATCACTTACTGCTAGAAGATTACATGACTTTAATCAATCAGGATGGATGCAGTGTATTTTTATACCTGGTTTCTTTATAGATGAATTTATTGGAACAGGTTATATTATTTACTCACTAACATTTGTTTTATTTGCAATTTATTGTTCTCAAAAATCAAATACTGCGAAAAATAGATTTGGACCCAAACCAAAAAAATAAATCTTTTAAGTGAAAAAAATATTCTTCATTATTCTAATTTTTATTTCAATAAACAATTTTGGTAATGCAGATATATTAAGTTTATTTGATAAATCTTGCATAGAGGGTAATTGTAGGAACGGGGATGGAAAGAAACAATTAGAGCATGATATTTATGGTAAAGGTATTTACGAAGGTCAGTTTAAAGACAAAAAACCGCACGGTTTTGGAAAAATAACTTATGAACTTGGTGATTATTATGAAGGACAATTTAGGTCTGGTATAATTGAAGGACTAGGTTCATTTTATTTCTCAAATGGTGATAAATATGTTGGATCTTTTATAAATGATAAATTTTCTGGTAAAGGAACATATACATTTAAAGATGGATCAGAATACATCGGTGAGCATAAAATGGATCAGCCAAATGGAAAGGGAATTTGGACCTTCCCAGATGGAAACACATATAATGGGGAAGTTAAAGATGGATTATTTCATGGAGAAGGAACTTACAATTATTCTAATGGATCAAAATATGTAGGTGAATTTGTATCCAACAAAAGAGAAGGATCTGGTTCTTACATTAATGACATTGGTGAAAAATATGTTGGTGAATTTAAAAATGATGAGTTTAATGGACAAGGAACTTATACATCTCCAGATGGCAGAAAATATACTGGTGAGTTTAAAAATAGTTTATTTGATGGCCAAGGAATTTATGAAGAAAGCGACATAAAATATGAGGGAGAGTTTAAAGAAGATAAATATAGTGGTAATGGCACTTTAGTAAGTAGTGAAATTATATATGAAGGAGAATTTAAAAATAATAATATAAACGGACAAGGAAAAATAAAATATCTGTCAGATAATTCAAGCTATGAAGGATCCTTTAAAAATGGATTACAAGATGGAATGGGAACATATATTAATGATAGGGGTGATAAATATGTTGGCGAATTTAAAAATGGTGTGTTTAATGGACAAGGAACTTATACTTGGAAAGAAGGGTCTATTTTTGTAGGTAATTTTATTGATGGAGTTAGAGATGGATATGGCACAGCTACATATTCTGATGGAATTATTGAAAAAGGTATTTGGAAAAAAGATAAACTTGTAGAATCAAAATAAGTTTAGATTATTAAAAAGATTGTAGGATTTTATAGGACAACTAGACGTAGACTAGACGTTAGAGAGATAAAATAAAAAAATTTTACTTATTCCTCTTGTTCAATTATAAATATTGGCATAAACACTCATGAAAATAACTCATGCCCTCGTGGTGAAATTGGTAGACACAAAGGACTTAAAATCCTTGCCATTTATGGAGTGCCAGTTCGAGTCTGGCCGAGGGCACCATTAAATGTTAAATCCACATATTCTTTTTGATAATACAAAAACATCAAAAAAAATAAAAAATTTTTTAGAATATAAAATCAAAAATATATCATTAGGCAAATGCAATATAATAATTGTTATTGGAGGTGATGGTTTTATGCTTTCAGCGCTTAAAAAATATAATAAGTATAAAAAACCATTTTATGGAATTAATGCTGGTAGTTATGGCTTCTTGATGAATAAATTTTCATCTATAAATACAATAAAAAACTTATCTAAAGCAAAACAAGTTACAATCTCACCTCTAGAAATGACTGTTAAAAATAAATTTAACAAAAGTAAAAAATCAATTGCTATAAATGAAGTATCAATTTTAAGACAAAGCAGACAGACAGCATCATTAGAAATCTCTAGTGGATCTCAAAAAATAATAAAAAAATTAGTATCTGATGGTATATTAATTTCAACACCTGCAGGAAGTACTGCGTATAATATGTCAGTTTATGGTCCTATATTAAACTTAGATTCAAAAAAGTTATCCATTAGACCAATTAGTGCTTTTAGGCCAAGAAGATGGAAGGGAAGGGTGGTTAGCGACAAATCAAAAATCGTAATTAAAAATTTGAACATTCAAAAAAGACCTATCAGTGCGGTGGCTGATAACTATGAGGTAAGAAATGCAAAAATTATTTCTATTAAAATAAATAAAAAAATTAAGTTTAATCTTCTTTATGATTCAAATAGAAGTCTTCAAAAAAAAATTAAAATAGAACAAATCAGAAAAGAAACCAATTAATGAGTAATAAGAATTTTGGGTTTGGAACTCAAATTAGGAAATCCCCTTATTTCGATTCTACTGTTAAATGGGGTGCTACTGGTTTTTCAGTATATAATCATATGTATATTCCTCGTGATTTTGGAGATCCTGAGCAAAATTTTTGGAATTTAATTGAAACTGCAATACTTTGTGATGTAGCAGTTGAAAGACAAGTTGAAATTACAGGCCCAGATGCATTTAAATTTATTAAACTATTAACCCCTAGAGATTTATCAAAACTATCCGTTGGACAGTGTAAATACGTTCTAATTACAAATGTAGAGGGTGGTGTATTGAATGATCCAGTTCTTTTAAGATTAGGAGAAAACCATTTTTGGTTATCTTTAAGTGATAGTGACATTTTATTATGGGCTCAAGGAGTTGCGGTTAACTCAGGATTCAATGTAAAAATAACAGAACCAGACGTTTCTCCATTGCAATTACAAGGACCAAAGTCCTTTGATATAATGATAAAATTATTTGGAGAGAGTATTAAGGATTTAAAATATTATTGGTTTAGAGAATTAGAACTAGATGGTATCCCACTAATTGTATCAAGAACTGGATGGTCAAGTGAATTTGGTTATGAATTATTTTTAAGAGATGGTTCAAAAGGAAATGAACTTTATGAAAAAATTATGTCAACTGGAAAAGAATTTGGACTTAAACCAGGTCACACTTCATCTATTAGAAGAATAGAAGGCGGGATGCTTTCTTACCATGCTGATGCTGATATAAATACAAATCCATATGAATTAGGCTTAGGTAGACTTGTAAACTTAGATGGTGACATAAATTTTATTGGAAAAAAAGCGCTTAAAAAAATTAAAACTGATGGGATTAAAAAACTACAAGTTGGTTTAGAAATTAAATGTAAAAAGTTAAGTGGACCAAATACTAAATTTTGGCCTTTAGCAGCCAATAATAAGATTATAGGAAAAGTAACTTCAGCTGTTTATTCTCCACGCTTAAAAAAAAATATTGCTTTAGCTATGGTTGATATTAATTTCTCAAAACTTGGTTTAGAAATTGATATTTTTATCAATGAAAAGATATTCAAATGTCAAGTAATTGAAAAACCTTTTTTTGATCCTAAAAAAAAAATTACATCAAAAAACTATTAAAAAAACAAATTGTAAACTAGTTTTTAATAAAAACTCTACATGAGTAATCAACCTCAAATAGGTAATTTGTAATATTTTGTTTTAAAAAATATTCATCTAAGGCCTTTCTTTGGCCTTTCCAGTGTCCATAATCATCAATTATAATAATTCCATTTTTAACAACTAATGGATATAATATTTCTAATTCTATTTTCGTAGATTCATAAAAATCAGTGTCCAGTCTTAAAAGAGAAATTTCTTTAGGTAAATTTGATTTATTATTCAAAGTATTTTTTACATCTCCTTTTACGAGAGTTAAATTATTATTTTTAGTATTTTTAGAGAAATTATCCTTTACAGTTTGTAAACCAGAATAGCACCAAATATTCATATCATCATTATTCTCAATCTTTCTTTCATTCATTAGTAATTTTGAAGCTTTTTGATCATTTATATTAACGTCAAATTCATTAGGTTCAGTCATTCCATTAAAAGTGTCGTAACCATAAATTTTTTTATTTAATCCGTAATGATCAACTAATCTTTGCATTAAAATTAAATTTCCACCTTTCCAAACACCACACTCAACAAAATCACCATTAATTTTATTTTCACTTATAAATTTTATACATTTCGTTAAATTTGACATTCTTTTACCACCAGTCATAGAATATTGTTTGCACAAATTGATAGCTTCCATTTCGTATTTACTATGATTAAAAATATAATCCTTACTATAAATTATTCTTAAACTAAAATTATTTAAAAATTTATTAATTAGATTTGAAATTATAATTTTAAGTGAGCTCATAATTTTTATAATAATATTAAAATTTAAACATAATCATATTTTATAATTTATCTAATAATTATTGAACTAATACAAATGTTTAATATCAATATGTTTTTAATTTAAAGAAGTGGTGCCCCCGCACGGATTCGAACCGCGGACCTATTGATTACAAATCAATTGCTCTACCAACTGAGCTACAAGGGCATGAGGCATTTTTTAATAGCATTTTATATATTATCAAGAAATTATTTTTGTTGATTTATATGATGAAAGACTATTGCTGCACTATTAGATATATTTAAACTCTCAATATTTTTGTTAATATTAATTTTTACAGAAAAATCTATATATTTTTCTGTATGTTGATTAAGACCGTGTCCTTCTGATCCAAACAGCAATACATTGTTTCCATTCCAATTTACTTCTGTAAAGTTCTTATTGCTATTGGCTGCAAAACCATAAACCCAAAAATTTTTATCTCTTAAATATTTTAAAGTAGTATTTATATTTGATACTTTAAATATATTTAAGTATTCAACACAACCACTTGCAGATTTATATAATAATTTACTCTCACTCGGAAAATGTCTTTCTTTAACAATCAAGCCATCTATATTGAATGAAGCAGCACTTCTAATTAAGGAGCCTATATTTCTTGGATCAGTAACTTCATCCAAACAGACAAATGTTAAATTATTTTTGCCTTTAATAAATTCTTTTAATTCAGGATTTTCTAAATGTTCAATTTCTGCAACAAAACCTTGATGTAAAATATCTTCTCTTCTACAGTACTTATCCAATTCTTTTTTGGTTTTGAAAAAAACTTTAAGATCTTTTAATAAGTTTTTATCTGGGTTTTCTTTATGAATAGTTTTTTTACTTTCCTCTGTTAAGAATATTTTAATCACTCTTCTTTCTGGGTTCTTTAGTGCTCCAATAACAGCATGACGACCTGCTATAAAAAAGGATGATATTTGAGTCATATTTTATGAATTTATAGGGTTTTTACACTATTTTTTCTGAAATTCACGTATTGCATTTGTACAATAAAAATATATAAAACGCATGTTGTTTAAAGCTTTATTGAACAAGGGGACGCTTCCCCTACTATTAGGAGGGGTACCAAAGCGGTCAAATGGGGCGGGCTGTAAACCCGTTGACTTCGGTCTTCGAAGGTTCGAATCCTTCCCCCTCCACCATTCAATAATTATTTAAATAATTTTAGGAGTATACTTGGGTGATGCGGGTGTAGTTCAATGGTAGAACGCTAGCCTTCCAAGCTGGATGTAAGGGTTCGATTCCCTTTACCCGCTCCAAAAATTAAAAAAAGTAAAAAAAAAAAGAGGTAAAAAAGTAATGTCAAAAGAAAAGTTTGTAAGAAATAAACCGCACTGTAATATTGGAACTATTGGTCACGTGGATCATGGTAAAACAACATTAACTGCTGCGATAACAAAAGTTTTAGCAGAGTCAGGTGGTGCACAATTTACGGCATATGACCAAATTGATAAGGCTCCAGAAGAAAAGGAGAGAGGTATAACAATTTCAACAGCTCATGTAGAATACGAAACTGCAAACAGACATTATGCTCACGTTGATTGTCCAGGCCATGCAGACTATGTAAAAAATATGATAACAGGTGCTGCGCAAATGGATGGTGCAATTTTAGTAGTGAATGCCGCAGATGGTCCAATGCCACAAACAAGGGAACATATTCTTCTTGCTCGTCAAGTTGGAGTTCCAGCGATTGTAGTATATTTGAATAAAGTAGATCAAGTTGATGATAAAGAAATGATAGATTTAGTTGAAGAAGAAATTAAAGATTTATTAACATCTTATAAATTTCCAGGAGACAAAACTCCAATCGTAAAAGGTTCAGCTTTAGCTGCTGTAGAAGGAAAAGATGATGAAATAGGAAAAAATTCTATCATGGAATTAATGAAAGCCGTTGATGAGTTTATTCCACAACCAGATAGACCAAAAGATAAAGATTTTCTGATGCCAGTTGAAGATGTATTTTCAATTTCTGGAAGAGGTACAGTTGTAACAGGAAGAGTAGAGTCAGGAGTAATTAAAACTGGAGAAGAAATAGAAATTGTTGGTATTAGAGATACAAAAAAATCAGTTTGCACAGGAGTAGAAATGTTTAGAAAACTCTTAGATTCAGGAGAAGCTGGTGATAACATTGGTGCTCTTTTAAGAGGTGTCGAGAGAACTGACGTAGAAAGAGGACAAGTTTTATGCAAACCTGGATCTATCAAACCGCATACTAAATTTGAAGCACAAGCATATGTATTAAAAAAAGAAGAAGGTGGAAGACATACACCTTTCTTTACTAAATACAGACCACAATTTTACTTTAGAACAACGGATGTAACAGGTGAAGTAGAATTACCATCTGGTACAGAAATGGTGATGCCTGGCGATGATGCTAAATTTACAGTAAAACTTATCACACCTATTGCTATGGATGAAAAATTAAACTTTGCAATTAGAGAAGGTGGTAGAACAGTAGGAGCTGGAGTAGTAACTAAAATTTTAGAGTAAACTCAATAGGAGTGTAGCTCAATTGGTAGAGCGCCGGTCTCCAAAACCGGAGGTTGGGGGTTCGATTCCCTTCGCTCCTGCCAATCAAGCACTACTTATATTATGAAAAATCCCTTAAAATTTATACAGGATGTTAAGCAAGAAGCTTTCAAAGTTACTTGGCCAACAGCAAAAGAAACAGTTCAAGGTGCTCTAATGGTTTTTGCAATGGCTGTTATAGCTTCGATATTTTTTTTATTATTAGATCAAATTTTAAAATTTTTCTTAGAGATTGTACTCAAGGTAAGCATATAATGAAAAACTGGTATATAGTGCAGTCCCATTCAAGTTTTGAAAATAAAGTTGCTCAACTGATAAAAGAAGAGGCCGAAAAAGCAAAAATAATGGAAAAGATTGAAGAAATAATCGTTCCAACACATGATATTACGGAAGTAAAAAGAGGAAAAAGAGTACAAAGGAAAAAAAAATATTTTCCAGGATATGTGCTTATAAAAAGTGAGATGGATAATAATATTTACCATATGATAAAAAACCTAAAAAAAGTTAGTGGTTTTTTAGGATCAAAAGGTACACCAATACCTGTATCCGACAAAGAAATTGAAAAAATATTAGGCCAAATTAAAGATGGAGTTGCACAACCCAAATCTGGAGTTGAATATAATGTTGGAGAAAAAGTACAAGTAATAGATGGACCTTTTGCATCATTTAATGGCCTAGTCGAGGATATTGATGAGGATAAATTAAGATTAAAAGTTTCAGTTTCAATTTTTGGTCGACCAACACCTGTTGATTTAGAATATAACCAAGTAGAAAAGGTAAGTTAATGGCAAAGAAAGAAATTAGTGGATATGTAAAATTACAAATTAAAGGAGGCCAAGCTAATCCAGCTCCGCCTGTTGGTCCTGCTTTGGGTCAAAGAGGAATAAATATTATGGAATTTTGTAAAGCTTTTAACGACAAAACAAAATCATTTGCAGGCAAACCTGTACCTGTGATAATTACGGTGTATAAAGATAAAAAATTTGATTTTGTTATAAAATCACCACCAGCATCACATTTTATTAAAGAAGCAATGAAATTAAAGAGTGGATCAAAAGAGCCTGGAAGAAATATAATTGGATCAATATCGAAGAAACAACTGAAAGATATAGCTGAAAAAAAAATGGATGATTTAAATGCTCATGACTTAGATGAAGCAGCAAAAATAATAGCAGGATCTGCTAGATCAATGGGGATAGAGGTAAAAGATTAATGAAATCAAAAAGATATAAAAAACTACCCATTAACACAAAAGATTTAAACTCTGAGACAATAGATAAAATATTAAATTCAGTTAAAGAAAATTGTACAACTAAATTTGATGAGTCAATCGATTTAAATTTAAGAATTAATAACAAACAAAAAAAAAATGAAATTAACATAAGAACAGTTGTAAACCTACCAGGTGGAACGGGTAAATCTGTTAAGGTAGCTGTAGTATGTGAAGATACCAAGTTAAATGAGGCCTCTGAAGCTAAAGCAGATGTGGTAGGAGGAGATGATTTGATTGAGAAAATTAAAAATGGTCAATTAGATTTTGAAAAACTTATTTGTACTCCATCAATGATGATTAAATTATCAAAATTAGGAAAGGTTTTAGGTCCTAAGGGATTAATGCCAAATCCAAAATTAGGAACTGTAACTAACGATATTGTTAAAGCAATAAATGATGCTAAAGCAGGACAAGCTGAAATCAGAAATGATAAAGATGGAAATATTGGACTAAGTATTGGAAAAAAATCCTTTGATGATAAAAAATTAATTCAAAATTACAATGCTGTTATAAATGCTTTAGAAAAAGAAAAATCCAACCTAACAATCAAAGGCGATTTAATAAAGCAGATTTTGATAACTTCAAGTATGGGTGTATCTTATAAATTAAAAATGAATAAGAGTTTTTAATTATGATGAATAAAGAACAAAAGAAACAATATATAGACGATATGACATCTCAATTCGATAAATCAGAAGCTGTAATTGTAACTCATTATCAGGGACTAACCGTTACTCAATTAGATGACCTTAGAAATAAAATGCGTCAGCATGGTATAAAATTTAAGATAACAAATAATAGAATTACAAAATTGGCACTAGAAAAAACTAAATGTAAAGAATTAACAAATTTATTTACAGGACCAACTGCAGTTGCATTATCAGAGGATGCCATAACCTCGGCAAAGATTTTAACTAAATTTTCAAAAGAAAATGAAAACTTAAAAATATTAGGTGGAATCATGGGTACAGACATTTTAGACGTAGCTGGAGTTAAAAATGTAGCAACACTTCCATCTTTAGATGAAGCTAGAGCCAAAATCGTTGGTATTTTGAGGTCTCCAGCACAAAAAATTGTAAGTATTTTACTTGCACCAGCGTCAAAAATCGCTATTTTAGCGCTCGAAAAATCAAAAAAATAACCAGGGACAAAAAAAATTAATATGGCTGACTTAAATAAAATTATTGAAGATTTATCCAGCTTGACTGTTGTAGAAGCAGCTGAGCTTTCAAAACAATTAGAAGAAAAATGGGGAGTAACAGCTGCCGCTGCTGTTGCTGCTGCACCAGCTGCTGCTGGTAGCGAGGCTCCTGCAGAAGAAAAAGATGATTTCACAATAATGTTAACCGCTGCAGGTGATAAAAAAATTAATGTAATAAAAGAAGTTAGAGCAGTTACGGAACTAGGATTAAAAGAGGCAAAAGACTTAGTCGAAGGAGCACCTAAAGAGGTCAAATCAGGTGTTAACAAAAAAGAAGCTGAAGAAATTAAAGGCAAGTTAGAAGCTGCAGGCGCAACAGTAGAACTTAAGTAAATATAAAAAGAAAGAAATAAATTACTGAATTTAATAATTCAGTAATGACATATATATGCAATTATCTTTTACTGAAAAAAAGAATATTAGAAAAAGTTTTGGTAAGCTTAAAGAGAGCTTATCGATACCAAACTTAATAGAAGTTCAAAAAAATTCATATAAGGAACTTACAGAATTCAAAAATGATGTTGAACAACATCTAGTTAAAGGCTTTCATAGAGTTTTCAAAAGTATATTTCCTATTGAAGATTTGAACGATAAAGCTACACTTGAATACATTTCTTACAGACTCGAAAAACCAAAATTTGATGTAGATGAATGTATTACAAGAGGTCTTACTTATTCAGCGGCACTAAAGTGTACATTAAGACTGGTTGTCTATGAAATAGATCAAGAGAATAATACAAAAGATATTTTATCTGCAAAAGAACAAGAAGTTTATATGGGTGAAGTTCCTATGATGACTAACAGTGGAACCTTTATCACAAATGGTGTTCAAAGAGTTGTTGTAAATCAAATGCACAGAAGTCCTGGTGTATTTTTTGACCATGACAAAGGTAAATCACACGCAAGTGGAAAACTTTTATTTAATTGTAGAGTTATTCCAAATAGAGGCTCATGGTTAGATTTTGAATTTGATGTTAAAGATTTTCTTTACTTCAGAATAGATCGTAAGAAGAAAATTTTTGTAACTACTTTGCTGCAAGCTTTAGGGTATAGTAAATCAGATATAGTAAATGAATTCTATGATAAGGAGACTTTTTCCTATGATGAAAAATCAAAAAAATGGAAAACTAGTTTTGATCCTGACAATTATAAGGCTAAAAATTTCTCAGAGGAAATAATTGATGCTAAAAATAATAAGATTTTAATAAAAACTGGTGAACAAATAAACTTTTTAACAGCTAAAAAACTTCAAAATGATGGTTTAAAGGAAATTTTAGTGTCCGATATTTCATTGTATGGAAAATTTTTGCACGAAGACTTAATTGTTGGAGATGATACTTTTAAAATAGGAACAGAATTAAATGAAACTATTATAATAAAAATACTTGAAGCGGGCATTAAATTAATCAATGTTTCAAAAACTAATTCAATATCAAAAGGTCCTTATTTACTTCAAACAATTTTAAATGATAAAAATGAAAATAAAAACGACGCTATAACAGAAATTTATAAAATTTTAAGGCCAGGAGAACCACCCACTATAGAAATAGCAACACAAATTTTTAATAACTTATTCTTTAGTTCAGATCGATATGATTTATCAGACGTCGGCAGGGTAAAGATGAATTCTAGATTAGATCTTAAATGTTCAGATAAAATTACAATTTTGAGAAACGATGACATAATGGCGATAATCAAAAAAATGCTTGATTTGAGAGATGGTAAAGATGAAGTGGATGATATTGATCATTTAGGCAACAGAAGAGTTAGATCAGTTGGAGAACTAGTCGAAAATCAAGCAAGAATTGGTGTTTATAGAATGGAAAGAGCTATAAAAGAAAAAATGACAACTTTAGATGTTGAATCTGCTATGCCACAGGATTTAATTAACGCAAAACCATTAACAATTTCTTTAAAAGATTTTTTTGCAACTTCACAACTTTCGCAATTCATGGATCAAACTAATCCATTGTCTGAAATTACACATAAAAGAAGAGTTTCAGCTTTAGGACCAGGCGGACTCACAAGAGAAAGAGCTGGATTTGAGGTAAGAGATGTTCATCCAACCCATTATGGGCGAATTTGTCCTATAGAGACTCCAGAAGGACCAAATATTGGTTTAATAAACAGTCTCTCAACATACTCTAAAATTAATAAGTATGGCTTTATAGAAAGTCCATACAAGAAAGTTGAGAATGGAGTCGTTCAAGACAAAATTGAGTATTTATCTGCTATGGAGGAAACTAAATTTACAATTGCCCAGGCAAATTCTGTATTGGATAAAAATGGTAAATTTGTAGAGGATCTAATATCAAGTAGAGCAAACTTAGATTTTATCCTATCAAAACCAGAAAACATAGACTATATCGATGTATCTCCTAAGCAACTAGTTTCTGTTGCAGCTTCACTAATTCCTTTTTTAGAAAATGATGATGCTAATAGAGCGTTAATGGGCTCTAATATGATGAGACAAGCTGTTCCTCTCCTTAAACCAGAGGCACCTCTTGTAGGTACAGGAATTGAAAGTGACGTTGCATTAGATTCAGGTGTAACAATTGTAGCAAAAAGGGACGGAGTCGTAGATAAAATAGACGGTAAAAGAATTGTAATTAAAGCTTCAAATGAAAAAGATTATTCAGAGTCTGGCGTTGATATATATAATTTACAAAAGTTTAAAAGATCAAACCAAAATACATGCATTAATCAAAAACCCTTAGTAAGAGTTGGTGATTTAGTGAAGTCAGGAGATATAATAGCAGATGGTCCTTCAACTAAAACTGGTGAATTGGCTTTAGGCAAAAACGTTACTGTCGCATTTATGCCTTGGCAGGGGTACAATTTTGAAGATTCTATACTAATTTCAGAAAGATGTGTAACTGATGATGTGTTTACATCAATTCATATTGAAGAATATGAGGTAATGGCAAGAGATACGAAATTAGGTGAAGAAGATATAACTAGAGATATACCAAATGTTAATGAAGAGTCGTTAAAAAACTTAGATGAGTCAGGAATTGTTTATATTGGAGCTGAAGTTAAACCTGGAGATATATTAGTTGGTAAGGTAACACCAAAGGGAGATTCAGCTTCAGGGCCAGAAGAAAAGTTATTGAGGTCAATATTTGGTGAAAAGGCTATTGATGTAACAGACACTTCACTCAAGATGCCTAGTGGTAGTGGTGGAATTGTCGTTGATGTAAGAGTCTTTAACAGACACGGCATTGAGAAAGATGAAAGATCTATTACAATTGAAAGGGCTGAAATAGAAAGTGTTCAACAAGATAAAATTGTAGAGGAAGATATCTTGGAGAGAAGTATTAAACAAAGAGCAACATCAATATTAACAAACACTAAGCTAGATAAAAAAATTAAAAATCACGATATAGGAACAAATTTAAACGAAAATATTATTTTTGATTTATTGGTATCCGATTTATTTAAAATTAACGTTGGTGACGAAAAAAAAAATGAAACTTTACTACAATTAAGATCTCAATATGAAAATGCCAAAAAAGATATTCAAGAAAGATTTGAAGATAAAGTTCTTAAAATAAGACAAGGAGATGATCTTTTGCCAAGTGTAATGAAAATGGTAAAAGTATTTGTTGCAATTAAAAGAAGGCTAAGACCTGGTGATAAAATGTCAGGTAGACATGGCAACAAGGGTGTAGTTAGCAAAATAGTACCCGTTGAAGATATGCCTTATAGAGAGAATGGAAAACCAGTTGATATAGTATTAAACCCTCTGGGAGTACCTAGTAGAATGAATGTTGGCCAAATATTAGAAACTCACTTAGGATGGTCATGTAAAGAACTTGGCGAGCAATTAACTGATTTAATAAACCAGAATCAAAAGAAAATAGAAAAAGATGAAAAGATATCAAAATTTTTAAAATCTGTTTATGGTGATGAAGTCTATAAAGAAAATATTGATAGCTTATCAAATACAGAATTTAAGGATTTATGTCATAATATTCAAAATGGTGTACCAATTTCAACACCAGTATTTGATGGCGCAAAAGAAAAAGATGTAACAAAGATGTTAGATTTAGCAAATTTACCTAGCTCAGGGCAGACCACATTATGGGATGGAAGAACAGGTGAAAAATTCGATAGACCAGTTACTGTTGGAATAATTTATATGCTTAAATTACACCATCTGGTTGAGGATAAGATACACGCTAGATCAACAGGTCCGTACAGTTTAGTTACTCAACAACCTCTTGGTGGTAAGGCACAGTTAGGTGGACAAAGATTTGGAGAAATGGAGGTATGGGCCCTTGAAGCTTATGGTGCATCATACACACTTCAGGAAATACTTACTGTTAAATCAGACGATGTTGCTGGTAGGGTTAAAGTTTATGAAACAATTGTAAAAGGTGAAGAAAACTTTGAATCTGGAATACCAGAGTCATTTAATGTGTTAGTAAAAGAAATAAAATCATTAGCTTTAAACGTGGAGTTAAATTAAATATGAGTAAAGAATTATCAGATCTATTTAAATCTTCAGAAATTTCTGAAGCACAAAATTTTAATAGTATAAAAATTACATTGGCAAGTCCTGAAAAAATAAAGTCATGGACCTTTGGAGAAATTAAAAAGCCAGAAACTATTAATTACAGAACTTTCAGACCAGAAAAAGATGGACTTTTTTGTGCGAGAATTTTTGGACCAATCAAAGATTATGAATGTTTGTGCGGTAAATATAAAAGAATGAAATTCAGAGGAATAATCTGCGAAAAATGTGGTGTAGAAGTTACGAAGTCAAACGTCCGTAGAGAGAGGATGGGACATATAAATTTAGCAACACCTGTAGCTCATATTTGGTTTTTAAAATCTCTACCTAGCAGAATTTCTTTAGTTGTAGATATGAAATTGAAAGAAGTTGAAAGAGTTCTTTATTTTGAAAACTTCATTGTAATTGAGCCTGGATTAACAGGTTTAAAGAAAAACCAATTGTTGGGTGAGGAAGAGCTTATCAAATACCAGGATGATTATGGCGAAGAAGCATTTACAGCTGGCATAGGTGCTGAGGCAATACTGGAAATTCTTAAATCAATAAATTTAGAGGAAGAAAGAGAGCTTCTTATTAAAAATATTAAAGAAACAAAATCTAAGGTTAATGAAGAAAGATCTATAAAAAGATTAAAATTAATAGAATCATTTATAGAAACAGGAAATAAACCAGAATGGATGATTCTTACTACAGTTCCAGTCATACCTCCTGAATTAAGACCTTTAGTTCCTTTAGATGGTGGTCGTTTTGCAACATCTGATTTAAATGATTTATACAGAAGAGTTATTAATAGAAATAACAGGTTAAAAAGACTAATAGATTTGAAAGCACCCGACATCATTGTAAGAAATGAAAAGAGAATGCTTCAGGAGTCAGTAGATGCATTGTTTGATAATGGAAGAAGAGGTCGAGTAATCACTGGAACTGGTAAAAGACCACTTAAATCTTTGGCAGAAATGCTTAAAGGAAAACAAGGAAGATTTAGGCAAAATCTATTAGGGAAAAGAGTTGATTATTCAGGAAGATCAGTAATTGTTGTTGGTCCAGATTTAAAATTACATGAGTGTGGATTACCAAAAAAAATGGCTTTAGAATTATTTAAACCATTTTTATACGCACGTTTAAATAAACTAGGTTTAGCATCTACTATTAAACAAGCAAAAAAATTAGTAGAGAGGGAAAGAACAGAAGTTTGGGATGCTTTAGAACTTATAGTAAGAGAACATCCTGTAATATTGAATAGAGCACCGACACTTCATAGACTAGGTGTACAAGCTTTTGAACCAAAACTAATTGAAGGCAATGCAATAGAACTTCATCCACTAACTTGTGCAGCATTTAATGCTGATTTTGATGGCGATCAGATGGCAGTCCACGTACCATTGAGTCTAGAAGCGCAATTGGAAGCAAGAGTTTTAATGATGTCTACAAACAATATTTTAAGTCCATCTAACGGTAAACCCATTATAGTTCCGAGTCAGGATATGATACTTGGTATTTATTATTTGTCACAACCACCTGTACAAGAGGAAAGAGTTGAGGGATATTTTGTAAATACCTCTGAAATAGAACATGCATTAGAAACAGGACAAATTAAAGTACATTCAAGAATAGTTTCTAGGTTTGAAACTGTTGATGAAAAAGGAAATACTAAATTTGAAAAGCATATAAGTACAGCCGGAAGATTTTTATTATCAAATATTATTCCTAAAAATGAAAATAATAAATTTTCATTGATCGATAGATTGTTGCCTAAAAAAGTAGTTTCAGAAGTAATAGATCACGTCTTTAGATTTTCTGGTCAGAAAAGCACTGTAATATTTTGTGACAAATTAAAGGATATTGGATTTAAACATGCGTTTAAGGCTGGAATTTCATTTGGAAAAGACGATCTCTTAATACCAAATAATAAAGAACAATTAATTGATGAAACTAAAAAACTTATTGCCGATTATGAAGGGCAATATGCAGAAGGACTTATAACAAGAGGTGAAAAGTATAACAAAGTTATTGACGCCTGGTCTAAATGTACAGATAGAGTTGCATCAGAAATGATGAAAAGAATTTCTGCAACAGAAGTTACAGATGAAGGATTAAAGATTAATTCTGTATTTATGATGGCTGACAGTGGTGCTAGAGGATCAGCGGCACAAATGAAACAATTAGCAGGAATGAGAGGTTTAATAGCCAAACCATCAGGAGAAATTATTGAAACACCAATCACATCGAATTTTAAAGAAGGTCTAACAGCATTAGAATATTTTAATTCAACTCACGGTGCCAGAAAAGGTTTAGCTGATACAGCTCTTAAAACAGCTAGTTCAGGATATTTGACGAGAAGATTATGTGATGTTGCACAGGATTTGACAGTAACAAAAGTAAAATGTGATAATCCTGGATCAATAGAGCTTTCAGAAGTTTTAGAAGGTGGAAATATTATGGTAAGTTTATCAGAACGATCCCTTGGAAGAATTACAGCGCAAGATGTTAAAAATCCATTAACAGGGGATGTAATAATTAAAAAAGAAGAAATGATAGATGAAGCTGCATGTGAGAAGATAGATGCAGCTGGGGTTAAATTATTGAAAGTATACTCTGTAATGACATGTAGTTCTAAAGAAGGAGTATGTGCGACGTGTTATGGAAGAGACTTATCTAGAGGTAAAATGGTCCACGTAGGGGAGGCAATTGGTATGATATCTGCACAATCAATTGGTGAACCAGGAACCCAGTTA
Source organism: uncultured Pelagibacteraceae bacterium (assembly GCA_902517495.1). Classification (GTDB taxonomy): domain Bacteria; phylum Pseudomonadota; class Alphaproteobacteria; order Pelagibacterales; family Pelagibacteraceae; genus Pelagibacter. Next base: position 21,087 of record CABYCO010000004.1, read on the forward strand.
ACTATGAGAACCTTTCACGTTGGTGGAACAGCTTCTGTTAAACAAGAGTCTCAAATTGTATCAAATTCTGAAGGTACTCTTAAAATTGTTAATACTAACTTAATTAAAGACTCTAAAAATAATCAAATTGTAATGGGCAGAAATACTGAGATATCAATTGAGGATGATAATGGACTCCAAGTTGCATCATACAAAGTTCCTTACGGTTCAAAACTATTTTTTGAAAATGACCAAAAGATTAAAAAAGGTGCAAAAATTTGTGAATGGGATCCATACACAACACCAGTTATAGCCGAAAAAGATGGTATAGCAAATTATGTTGATTTAATTGATGGTGTTTCAATTGCAGAAACAGTCGATGACGCTACTGGTATTTCAACAAAAGCTGTAGTTGATTGGAAAACACAATCTAAAAATACTGATCTAAAACCAAGAATTACTCTAAGGGATTCAAAAGGAAATGTAATTAAAAAAGCAGATGACAATGAAGCAAGATACTATTTAGTTCCAGACTCAATTTTATCAGTTAAAGATGGTGCAAAAATTTCAGCTGGTGATGTAATTGCGAGACTACCTAAAGAAACAACTAAAACCAAAGATATTACCGGGGGATTACCAAGAGTTGCAGAATTATTTGAAGCTAGAAAAGCTAAAGATAGTGCAATTATTGCAGAAAATGATGGTAGTGTTATTTTTGGAAAAGAAGTAAGAGGAAAACAAAGAGTAACAATTGAAGCGGAAAATGGTGATACATCAAGTTACTTAATTCCAAAAGGAAAGCATATAAACTTTAACCAAGGTGAAAAAATTAAAAAAGGTGAATATTTATTGGATGGCCAACCTTTGCCTCATGATATTTTAAGAATATTAGGAATAGAAGAATTAACTGAATATTTTGTTAATCAGGTTCAAGATGTATATAGACTTCAAGGTGTAATAATTAACGATAAACATATTGAAACTATATTAAGACAAATGTTGAAAAAAATAGAAGTAAAGGAAACTGGAGATAGCAAATTATTGCCTGGAGAGATTATAGATAGAATTAAATTTGAAACAATGAATGAGGAATTGGTTGCTAATGGAAAAAAACCTGCTGTTGGTGAAAGAGTTCTAATGGGTATAACAAAAGCGTCATTACAAACGGAGTCATTTATATCTGCAGCTTCATTCCAAGAAACAACAAGAGTATTAACAGATGCTGCAATAAAAGGTAAAGTTGATAAACTTACAGGTCTAAAAGAGAATGTTATAGTAGGTAGATTAGTACCAGCAGGAACTGGTGCTATTAAAAATTCTTGGAACAAAAAAGCAATTAATGATGACCAAAAATTTTTATCGGAACAAGAGAGCACTGAAGCTTCAGAAGCACAAATAAACCAATAATTTTAGTCACTTTTAAGCTTTTATTTAGTTTGACAATTACAATTTCTGATGTAATTTGGCCATGTTTTTGGTTGGAATGTAGTGACTAGATCACTAAACGCTGCCACAAATAACACGTCAGTTATTTTCATCAAAAATAAAAATTATTAAAAAAATTTATTATGCCAACTATTAACCAGTTAGTAAGAAAAAGTAGAGACAAACAAATTACAAGAAACAAAGTTCCAGCTTTGCAAAAACAGCCTTTGAAAAGAGGTGTGTGCGTTAAAGTTTATACAACAACACCAAAAAAACCAAACTCAGCATTACGTAAAGTTGCACGTGTAAGATTGTCCAATGGTTTTGAAGTAACTGCTTATATACCAGGTGAAGGCCATAACTTACAAGAACACTCGGTAGTTCTAATAAGAGGAGGAAGGGTTAAAGATTTACCAGGTGTAAGGTATCATATATTAAGAGGAAATTTAGACACTCAAGGTGTTGCAAATAGAAAACAAAGACGTTCTTTGTACGGTACAAAAAAAGGTAAATAATAAATGTCTAGAAAACGAAAAGCTCCAAAAAAAATACCTGTAATAGATCCAAAATATAAATCAACGATAATTCCAAAATTAATAAATTCAATTATGTACGATGGTAAAAAAACTATCGCTGAAAAAATAATTTATGATGCAATTGATAAAATAAAAACAAAATCAAAAGATGAACCATTAAACGTTTTTAATGATGCAATTAATAACATAAGACCTACAGTTGAAGTTAGATCAAGAAGAGTTGGTGGTGCTACTTATCAAGTACCAGTTGAAGTAAAATCTAAAAGATCACAAGCATTGGCATTAAGATGGTTAGTTGACGCATCAAGAAAACGTAAAGACAAAAATATGTCTGATAAAATTTTCAATGAAATATTTGATGCATATCAAAATAGAGGATCAGCAATTAAAAAAAAAGAAGACACTCATAAAATGGCTGAGTCAAATAAAGCTTTTGCTCATTTTAGGTGGTAAATAATTATGTCAAGAACTCATACTTTAGATAAATATAGAAATATTGGTATCATGGCTCATATTGATGCTGGTAAAACAACCACTACTGAAAGAATTCTTTATTACACTGGTAAAAGTCATAAGATTGGTGAAGTACACGATGGTGCTGCAACTATGGATTGGATGGAGCAGGAGCAAGAACGAGGAATTACTATAACATCTGCAGCCACTACATGTTTTTGGAATGACCACAGAATTAATATAATTGATACTCCCGGACATGTTGATTTTACTATTGAAGTTGAGAGATCTTTAAAAGTTTTAGATGGTGCAGTTGCTGTATTTGACGGAGTTGCAGGTGTAGAGCCGCAATCAGAAACCGTATGGAGGCAAGCAGATAAGTATAAAGTTCCAAGGATTTGTTTTGTAAATAAGTTAGACAGAACTGGTGCTGATTTCTTTAGATGTGTAGAAATGATTAAGGACCGCCTTGGTGCAAAACCTTTGGTTATGCAAGTTCCTATAGGTATAGAAGCAGCATTAAGAGGCGTTGTTGACTTGATTAAGATGAAAGCAATAGTATGGAAAAATGAAGACCTTGGTGCAGAATGGGAATTAAAAGATATACCAGATGATTTAAAAGATATTTCTGCAAAATATAGACAAGAACTAGTTGAAACAGCAGTTGAACAAGACGAAAAATTAATGGAAGATTATCTTGGTGGTAAGGAGATTTCAGAGGAAGATTTAATTAAATGCGTTCGAAAAGGATGTTTAGGTTTTGAATTTGTTCCCGTGTTAACAGGCTCAGCATTTAAAAATAAGGGAGTTCAACCACTCTTAGATGCAGTAGTTAATTTTTTACCAAGTCCAAATGATATAGGTTCAATCAAAGGCACAAAACCAGGTTCTGATGATGAAGTTTTGATGAAATTTGATGATACCGCTCCATTTTCAGCTTTAGCATTTAAAGTTGCGAATGATCCATTTGTAGGAAGTTTAACATTTATAAGAGTTTACTCTGGTACTGTTAAATCAGGTACTGGAATATATAATACCTCTAAAGACAAAGAGGAGAGAGTTGGTAGGATGCTTTTAATGCATGCCAATTCGAGAGAGGATATAAAAGAAGCAAATGCTGGTGATATCGTTGCTTTGGCAGGGTTAAAGAATACAATTACTGGTCATACATTATCAGACAAAGATAATCCTGTTTTGCTCGAGCCTATGGAATTTCCTGATCCTGTTATAGAAATTGCAGTAGAACCTAAAACAAAAGCAGACCAAGAAAAAATGGGTGAAGCCCTTGGAAGATTGGCTAAAGAAGATCCATCATTTAGAGTAACATCAGATGAAGAGTCAGGCCAAACAATTATAAAAGGTATGGGTGAATTACACTTAGATATAATTGTAGATAGAATGAAAAGAGAATTTAAAGTGGAGGCAAATGTTGGAGCACCCCAGGTAGCTTATAGAGAAACAATCTTATCAAACGCTGAAAATGATTATACTCATAAAAAACAAAGTGGTGGAGCAGGACAGTTCGCTAGAGTGAAATTATTGGTTGAACCATTAGAACCAGGTAAGGGGAGAGAAATAGAAAGTAAAATTAAAGGTGGAGCCATACCTAAAGAATTTATTCCAGGGGTAGAAAAAGGTGTAGAAACAGTTGCAGACGGAGGGATATTAGCAGGATTTCCTTTAATAGATTATAAAGTCACAATTATAGATGGTCTTCATCATGATGTAGACTCTAGCGTGCTAGCATTTGAATTAGCATCAAGGCAGTGTTTTAAAGAGGCATGCACCAAAGCCACATTAAAACTTTTAGAACCAATTATGAGAGTAGAAGTAGTTACACCAGAAGATTATATGGGTGATGTGATAGGTGATTTAAATAGTAGAAGAGGACAGATAAGTACACAAGAACAAAGAGGCAATGCAACAGTAATAACAGCGATGGTACCGTTGGCTAATATGTTTGGGTATATTAATAATTTGAGATCAATGTCTCAAGGTAGAGCCCAATATTCAATGTTCTTTGATCACTACGATAAAGTTCCACAAAATGTACAAGACGAAGTAACTAAAAAAACAGGTTAAATATGGAAAAGCAAAATATAAGAATTAAACTTAGAGCATACGATAATAAAGTATTAGACCAGTCCACAGAGGAAATTGTAAACACAGTCAAAAGAACTGGAGCAAATATAAAGGGCCCAATACCACTACCTACAAAAAAAGAAAGATACACAGTATTAAGATCACCACATATTGATAAAAAAAGTAGAGAACAATTTGAAACAAGAACTCACAAGAGATTAATAGATATTATTGAACCAACACCAGCAACAGTTGAAGCGCTAATGAAATTAGACCTAGCATCAGGAGTTGATGTGGAGATTAAGATATAATGAGTGAAATTGGATTAATTGGGAAAAAAATTGGTATGACAAGAGAATTCTATAAAACTGGCTTATCTGTTCCGGTAACTGTTTTAAAGGTAGAAAAAGCAAGAGTTATACAGTTAATAGACAAGCAGAAAAGAGGTTACAATGCTATCCAACTTGGGTTCGGTAAGATCAAAAATTCAAAACTTTCAAAATCAATGAAAGGATATTATTCAAAAAAAAATACCGAGGCTAAAAAAATTTTAAAAGAATTTAGAGTTAAAGATCTTGAAAAATATAAAGAAGGAAATGAATTCGGTATTGAGATATTCAAAGATATAAAATTTATTGATGTAAGATCAAGAACAATAGGTAAGGGTTTTGCAGGAGCTATGAAAAGACACAATTTTGGTGGACTAAGGGCCTCACATGGAGTTTCTGTATCTCATAGAGCTCATGGATCAACAGGTCAAAATCAAGACCCAGGAAAAGTTTTCAAAGGAAAAAAAATGGCAGGTCATATGGGTAATAAATTAAGATCAATGCAAAACCTTGAGGTAATTAAAACTGACGTAGATAATGAATTAATTTATTTAAAAGGATCAATACCTGGCTCAAAAAATAGTCAAGTTTTACTAAAAAAAGCGATTAAAAATATTAAAAGATTGACTATACATGAAAAAATACAAATTTTAGAAAAATCAAAAAAATCAAAAGACAAAAAAAAATAAAAAATGAAAATTGATAAGATTAATATTGATGGAAAAACAAATCCTATTGAGGTTTCAGACAAAATTGTATCAGCTAAAATAAACCATAAATTAGTAAGTAACGTTTTGTATAAAACTAATGCAAATTACAAAGGAAGAAAGGCAAAAACTAAACAAAAAAATGAAATTACTGGCTCGACTGCTAAAATTTATGCTCAAAAGGGTACAGGTAATGCAAGACATGCGAGTAAAAAAGCCCCAATATTTGTAGGTGGTGGAGTTGCACATGGACCAAAAGGTCAACTAAATTATAAAAAAAGAAAACTCAATAAAAGTGAAAAAAAATTGAGCATAGCTTCCCTAATCACACAAAAAAATAAAGTTAAAGCTCTATTAATATTAGATGATTTTAAAAAAGAAATTATTAAAACAAAAGAAATGAACGATTTACTAATTAAGATTCAAGCAAAAAATTCTATTATAATTGTTGATAAAGAGTCTAAAAATAATATTTATAAATCAGCAAGAAATATACCAAACGTAAAAGTTACCGACATTAATCACTTTAGCGCTTATGATTTAGCGAAATTTAAAAAAATTATATTTACCGAAACATCAATAAAAGAATTGGAAAAAAAGTATTAATTATGAACAAAATCCATTTATATGACAAAATTATATCCCCATTAGTTACTGAAAAATCAACAAATCTTTCAGAACAAAATAAGATTATATTCAAAGTAAATTCTAAAGCTAATAAGAAAAATTTAAAAAGTAATATAGAAAAAATTTTTAAAGTGAATGTTACAAAAGTTAATATTATTAATAAAAAAACTAGAATTAAAACAACTAGAGGTAAAAAAGTTAAAGTAAAAGGATATAAAAAAGCAATAATAACTCTAAAAAAAGGTCAAAATATAGATCTTACAACTGGAATTTAAGATAATGGCATTAAAAACATTTAAACCATACACAAAGTCAACTAGAGGAACAATTCTTGTAAGTAGAGAAGGGTTGTGGAAAGGTAAACCTTATAAGCCATTAACATCTCCCAATAATTCTTCAAAGGGACGAAATAATTATGGAAGAATTACATCAAGAAACCACGGTGGTGGACATAAACATAAATATAGAAATATAGATTTTCATAGAAAAAAAATTAATGTACAAGCGATAGTTGAAAGAATTGAGTACGATCCAAATAGATCTTGTCATATAATGCTAGTAAAATTCGATGATGGAGAGAGATTTTACTATCTGGCTCCAAAAGACATTAAAGTTGGTGACAAAATTCAAAATGGATCTGATGCAGAAATAAAATCAGGAAATTGTCTTCCTCTAAAAGATATTCCAGTCGGTATTGACATACATAACGTTGAAATTAATCCTGGTGGAGGTGGTAAAATCGCTAGATCTGCAGGAACTTCAGTCTCAATATCTGGCATAGATGGTAATTATACAATCATAAAAATGACTTCTGGTGAAGTAAGAAAAATTAACTCTAATTCTATGGCAACAATTGGAGTTTTGTCAAATCCGGACCAAAAAAATATAAAAATTGGTAAAGCTGGCAGATCAAGATGGTTAGGAATTAGACCACATACTCGTGGTGTTGTGAAAAATCCTGTTGATCACCCACATGGTGGTGGTGAAGGTAAATCAGCAGGAGGCAGACACCCAGTGTCTCCTACCGGTCAATCTGCCAAAGGTTTAAAAACTAGAGATAACAAGAGAACAGATAAGTTTATAATAAGAAGAAGAAAGAAGAAAAGAGCATAATCATGGCAAGATCAGTTTGGAAAGGACCATTTGTTGAGGAAAGTTTAATAAAAAAAGTTGAAAAATTAAAAAATGACCCAATAAAAAAACCTATTAAAACATGGTCAAGAAAATCAACAATTATTCCTGATTTTGTGGGAATAAGTTTTTTAATTTATAATGGTAAAAAATTTATACCAATAACAATATCAGAGGATATGGTTGGGCATAAATTTGGTGAGTTTGCACCAACAAGACAGTTTTTTGGACATACTCCTGCAGATAAAAAAGCAAAAGTTGAAGGTGGAGCGAAAAAATAATGTCAAAATTAAAAAAACAAGTAGATTCAAAAATTGTCAAATCAGTAAATAAAAACGTTCGATCTAGCACAAAAAAACTTAATCCAATACTTAAATCAATTGTTGGAAAAAAAGTAGATATTGCAATAAGAAATTTAATGTTTTCAGACAAAAGAATATCTAATGATATTAAGAAGACAATTTCATCTGCAATTGCAAATGCAGAAAATAATTACCAATACGACATTGACAAATTAATTGTTAAAGAAGCTTACTGCGGAAAACAAGTAGTTATGAAAAGATTTAGAGCAAGAGCGAAAGGTAGAGCAGCAGAAATAATGAAACCTTATTCAAATCTAACTATTATATTAACTGAGCAAACAAAAAAAATGGAGAAACATGGGACAAAAAGTTAACCCTGTTGGTTTAAGATTAGGCATTAACAGAGGATGGGACTCTGTTTGGTATGCCAAAAAAAAAGATTTTGGCAACAATCTTATAGAAGACTTTAGAATTAGAGATTACATAAAGAAAAATGTAGTAAATTCAGGTGTATCAAAAGTGATGATTGAGAGAACTACTCAAAAGTGCTTTGTAACAATCTATACATCTAGACCTGGCTTTGTAATAGGTAAGAAAGGTTCAGATATTGAAAAAATTAAAGGAAAATTATCAAAATTAACAGCTAATGAAGTTGTACTAAATATAAAAGAAGTAAAAAAACCAGAAACTAATAGTTATCTAGTTGCTGAGAATATTGCTCAGCAATTAGTAAAAAGGGTGTCATATCGAAGAGCAATGAAAAGAGCTATGCAATCAGCCTTAAGGTTAGGCGCTAAAGGTATTAAGGTTTCAATTAGCGGTAGACTTGGTGGTAATGAGATTGCTAGAACAGAATGGCTAAGAGAAGGAAGCATACCTTCACATACATTAAGAGCAGATATTGACTATTCAGAAGCAGAGGCTCTAACGACATATGGAATTATTGGTATAAAAATATGGATATATAAGGGAGAAATATTTACCAAAGAGTTTAGTCAAGAAAGAAATAAAGGATAAAAATGTTACAACCTACCAGAACAAAATTCAGAAAAGCACATAAAGGAAGAATTCATGGTACTGCATCAAGATGTAATATAATGAATTATGGTTCATTTGGTCTGAAAGCTGTTCAACCAGAGAGAATTATTTCAAGACAAATAGAAGCAGCGAGAGTAGCTTTAACAAGACACATGAAAAGACAAGGAAGAGTATGGACTAGAATGTTTCCAAATATACCAGTCTCGAAAAAGCCCACTGAAGTTAGGATGGGTAAGGGGAAAGGTTCACCTGAATTTTGGGCTTGTAGAGTTAAACCAGGAAGAATACTTTTTGAAGTTGATGGCGTTAGTGAAGAAATTGCAAAAGAAGCGCTATATAAAGCATCAGCTAAATTGCCAATAAAATGTAAATTTATAAAAAGAATATAAGATGAAAAAAAAAGATTTAAAAAAACTTACAAAAGATCAAATGTTAGAAAATTTAGAAAAATTAAAAAAAGACCTATTTAATTTCCGTTTTCAAAAAGTTAACGGTCAAATAAAAAGTACAGCACAAATAGCTGAAACGAAAAAAAATATAGCAAGATTAAAAACAATGATAGAGGTTAAAAATGCCTAAAAAAATTTTAAATGGAATAGTAGTTAGCGATAAACCAAATAAAACTATAACTGTATTGGTAGAAAGAAAATATCAACATCCACTTCTAAAAAAAGTTATGAAAGCAAGAAAGAAATATAATGCACATGATGAAGATAATAAGTTTAAAATAGGAGATAAAGTTTCGATAAGAGAAAGTAGACCTTTTTCAAAAAATAAAAAATTTGAAGTTATTGGAGAAATCAAATGATCCAAGTACAGACAGAATTATTGGTAGCCGATAATACTGGAGCTAAAAGAATCGAATGTATTAAAGTTTTAGGAGGGTCAAAAAGAAGATACGCAAGTATTGGAGATACAATAGTTGTTGCAGTAAAAGAAGCTATACCCAAGGGAAAGGTTAAAAAAGGTGCTGTTCACAAAGCCGTAGTTGTTAGAGTTAAAAAAGGAATTCATAGAAATGACGGATCAAAAGTAAAATTTGACAATAACGCTGCTGTACTAACTGACGATAAAGGAGAGCCTATTGGTACAAGAATTTTTGGACCTGTTACAAGAGAACTTAGAAATAGAGGGCAAATGAAAATTATTTCATTAGCACCAGAGGTTTTATGATGATTAAAAAAGGCATGAAAGTTAAAATTTTAACAGGAAAAGATAAAAGTAAAGATGGTGAAATCATAGAGATAGATAGAAAGAAAAAAAGAGCAAAAGTAAAAGGTATAAATATTGTTAAAAAACACGTAAAAACCACAAAAGAAAAAAAAGGTGGAATTATATCGAAAGAGAACTTTATACACATGTCAAACTTAAAAATAATTGATGCTGGAAAAAAAGAAGAGGCTAAAAAATAATGGAACCAAGAATTAAAGAAAAAATACAAAAAGAAATAAACCCGAGCTTAAAGGAAATGTTTGGTTATAAAAATTTATATATGGGCCCAAAAATTGAAAAAGTTGTATTGAATATGGGCCTAGGATTAGATGGTAATGACTCAAAAATAGTAAATTCTTGTCAAGATGATCTTGCTAATATTACTGGCCAGAAACCAGTGATAACAAAATTTAGAAAATCAATCGCAAATTTTAAAACAAGAAAAAATACAAATTCTGGCTTGAAGGTAACATTAAGGAAAAATAAAATGTATGAGTTCATTGATAGACTTGTGAATATAGCATTACCAAGAATAAAAGATTTCAGAGGACTTGATCCAAAAGCTTTTGACAAATTTGGAAATTATACATTTGGTATAAAAGAACAAATAGTTTTTCCAGAGGTTAACTTTGATAAAGTAGATAAAATAAGAGGATTAGACATTACAGTTGTAATAAAATCAATCGATAAAAAGCACAGCTTTGAATTATTAAAAAAATTGAACTTTCCATTTAAAGAAACAAGGAGCAACTAATGGCAAAAATGTCAGCAATAAATAAGAACAATAAAAGAATTAAGTTATCAGATAAATATTACAAAAAAAGAGAAAGTCTAAAAAAAATAATAATGAACAAAAAATTAACATTCGAAGAAAGGTTTAAAGCTCAACAGAAACTTTCTAAATTACCAAGAAATTCAGCTAAAATTAGAGTAAGAAACAGATGTCAAATAACAGGTAGACCTCATGGTGTTTATCGTAAATTAAAAATATCAAGAATTGCGTTAAGACAATTAGGATTGCAAGGCAAGATTCCTGGTATGGTAAAATCAAGTTGGTAGAAAGGATATTATGAGTTTAAGTGATCCAATTGGTGATATGATAGCTAGATTGAAAAATTCTCAACTGAGAAATCATAAGAAAATTGAACTTCCGTCATCAAAATTTAAAGCAAAAATTGCAGAAATTTTAAAATCTGAGGGATATATAATTGATTATGAGATAAAATCTGAACAAAACAAACCAAATCTACATATAAGTTTAAAATATAGCTCAGGAAATCCAGTAATAAGCTCAATTGAAAGAGTATCAAAACCAGGCCGAAGAATTTTCTCAAGTGCCCAAAGTTTACCAAAGGTTAATAATGGTTTAGGCATAGCTATAATTTCGACTCCAAAAGGAGTTATGACAGATATAGATGCAAGAAAGCAAAAAGTTGGTGGAGAAATAATTTGTAAGGTATTTTAATGTCAAAAATTGGTAAAATAAATATTTCAATTCCTGATAAAGTTAAAATATTGATGAGTAATAATATCATGAATATAGAAGGTCCTTTAGGAAAAAAATCATTGACCATTGATTTAGAAATTTTCGATTTAAAAATAATCGAAGGTAAAAATGTAAAAATTGAACCTAAAAACAAAAATCAAAATACAAAAAGATTATGGGGTATGAATAGAAGTTTAATAAATAATGCAATAATTGGAGCAAGCAAAGGATATGAGAAAATTCTTGAATTATCAGGTGTAGGATATAGAGCAGCGATTAAAGGAAATATATTAAACCTACAATTAGGTTTTAGTCACGATATCAACTTCAAAATACCCGATGGTGTAAGCATAAAAGTAGAAAAACAAAATACTTTAATTATTTCTGGCACAGATAAGCAACAAGTCGGAATGGTTTCTGCGGAAATAAAAAGTATTAGACCTCCAGAACCATATAAAGGTAAAGGGATAAAAGAACAAGGTCAGTATATTTTAAGAAAAGAGGGAAAAAAGAAATAATGAGTATATCAAAAATGCAAAGAAAGAAATTTAGAGTAAGAAATAAAATTAAAAAAGTTTCTTCAAACGACAGATATAGACTGTGCGTAAGTCGATCAGCAAAGAATATTAGTGCGCAAATAATTGATGATGTAAGAAAAATAACTTTAGTAAGTGCAAGCTCAAACACAAAAGAAATAAAATCACAAAAAAAAAATAAAAAAGAATTATCTACAATAGTTGCTGAAAATTTAGCAAAAAAAGCAAAAGATATAAAAATAACTAAAGTATATTTTGACAGAGGAATTTATAAGTATCATGGAAGAGTAAAACTTTTGGCAGACGAGCTTAGAAAAAATGGAATGGAATTTTAAATTATGGAAAAAAACACAGAATTTGTTGAAAAATTAGTACATATAAACAGAATTACAAAAGTTGTTAAAGGTGGCAGAAGATTTGGTTTCTCAGCACTTGTTGTAGTGGGAAATCAAAATGGAAAAATTGGTGTTGCTCATGCAAAAGCTAAACAAGTTCCTGACGCAATAAAAAAAGCTAATGAATTAGCTAGAAGAAATCTTGTTCAGATTCCACTAAGAGAAGGTAGAACCATACATCATGATATCTTTGGAAAAGATGGTGCAGGGAAAATTAAATTAAGAGCTGCTCCCAAAGGAACAGGAATAATTGCGGGTGGTGCAGTAAGAGCAGTTTGTGAAGTACTTGGTATTAAAGATATTGTCGCTAAATCCTTAGGAACAGCTAATCCACACAATGTTATAAGAGCATGTATGAAAGCTTTATCAAACCAAAATTCACCAAAAAATATTTCATTAATTAGAAATAAGAAAATTTCAGAAATTATTGAGAAAAGAGGATAATGAATATTTTAAATAACAGTGAAAAAGTTAAAATTTCAAAGAAAAGGCTCGGCAGAGGAATTGGATCTGGTAGAGGAAAAACCTCAGGCAGAGGTATCAAGGGACAAAAATCAAGATCTGGAGTTGCTATTAAAAGTTTTGAAGGTGGACAAATGCCACTTTATAGAAGATTACCCAAAAGAGGTTTCAATCCAATAAATAAAGAAAAAATTGCAAAAATAAATTTAGATCAAATACAAAGCTTTATTGATGCTAAAAAAATTAAAGTTGATACGCAAATAAATTTAGAAAGTTTAAAGAAAAATAATATTATTAATAGCACATATTATAAATATAAAATTCTTGGTAATGGTAGTTTAAAATCTAAAATAGATATAGAAGCTGATTTTTCATCGATTTCTGCGAGAGAAAAAATTGAAAAAATTGGTGGTATTTTAAAGCTAAAAAATAAATAATAAAATGAGTGAGTTATCTCAATCAAATGATTTAAGAAATAGAATCTTATTTACAATATTCATTCTCGCAATCTACAGATTAGGCACATTTGTACCTCTGCCTGGTATAGACCCAGAACAATTACAGATAATGATGGATAGCAATCAGAAAGGATTGTTGGGTATGTTTAATGTCTTTGCAGGTGGAGCTGTAAGTAGAATGGCGATATTTGCTCTTGGTATTATGCCATACATATCATCTTCAATTATCGTTCAATTATTAACTGGAGTTACAGATTACTTCAAAAATTTAAAAGCTCAGGGCGAAATTGGAAGACAAAAAATCACACAAATCACCAGATATGGAACTGTTTTGTTAGCGACTGTTCAAGGTTATGGTTTAGCAGTTGGACTTGAATCTTCAGCAGATCTAGTAATAAATCCAGGCGCATTTTTTAAGATTTCAACTGTAACTACAATTGTTGCAGGAACAGTATTTTTAATGTGGCTAGGAGAACAAATTACTCAGAGAGGTATTGGCAATGGAATTTCATTAATTATATTTTCAGGAATTGTTGCTGAAATTCCAAGGGCATTGGTCACCACTTTTGAACTTGGAAGAACTGGTGCTATTTCTACTTTAATGATTATATTTATATTTATCTTATTAGTATTAACAATATTGTTTATTGTATTCATGGAAAGAGCTTTAAGAAAAATTTTAATAAATTATCCAAAAAGACAAATGGGAAATAAAATGTACGGTGGTGAGTCATCACACTTACCTCTTAAAATAAATTCAGCTGGAGTAATACCTGCAATTTTTGCTTCGGCATTATTATTATTACCGGTTACTTTTTCAAATTTCAATGTTTCTCAAAATGAAACTTTTTTAAATATTTCATCATATTTTTCACAAGGGCAGCCTCTATACATGATATTGTATGCATCAGGAATTATATTTTTTACCTTTTTCTATACATCAATTACATTTAATCCTAATGAAACTGCAGAAAATTTGAGAAAATATGGTGGATTTATTCCAGGAATAAGACCTGGTGAAAGCACAGCACTGTATATTGATACTATCCTCACAAGATTAACAACAATAGGAGCAATATATCTAACTCTAGTATGTTTGATGCCAGAATTTTTGATAGCAAATTATCCAATTCCTTTCTATTTAGGTGGAGCATCAGTACTAATTGTTGTTGTAGTAGCAATTGACACAGTAACACAAGTTCAAACTAGATTAATGAGTTCACAATATGAACAATTAATTAAGAAAACTAAATTTGGTAGATAATCCAAGTGAATGTTGTTATATTTGGACCACCAGGAGCAGGTAAGGGAACACAAGCCAACTTTATTGTAAAAAAATTCAAACTTTGTCAAGTTTCTACAGGCGATCTTTTAAGAAATGAAGTTAAAAACCAAACTGATATAGGAAAAGATATTGAAAATATAATTTCAAAGGGTGATTTTGCAACCGATGAAATTGTTAATGAATTGATTAAAAAAATAATTATTGATCCAAGTAAAAAAAATAAGTTAATATTTGATGGATATCCAAGGTCACTTAATCAAGCTGAAAATTTAGACCAATTATTAAATGAGTCTGGTCAAAAAATAGATTTTATTTTTTTTTTAAATGTAAAAAAAGAGACAATTATTAAAAGGATTGAAAAAAGAAAAATTTTAGAAAATAGATCAGATGACAATCATGTAACTATATTAAAAAGATATGATACTTACATGGATACAACTAAACTAGTCCTAGATTTTTATTCAAAAAAAACTAATTTTCATGAAATTGACGGAGATCAAAAAATAGCTGAAATTTCAAGCAAAATAGAGCAAATCCTATCTGTTTAAGACATTGACTTTGAAATAACTTCTTATATAAAAGGCTAAATTTTAATCTCATTATTATGGCTCGTATAGCAGGTGTAAACATACCACAGAATAAGTTAGTTCGGATTGGACTAACATATATATATGGTATTGGTGAAAAGAACTCTAATGACATTTGCAAATCATTAGAAATACCAAATAATAAAAGAGTTAATGAATTAACAGATGAAGAAATCTTAAAAATTAGAGAATTTATAGATCAAAAATTTACAGTTGAAGGTGATCTAAGAAGAGATACTTCATTGAATATAAAAAGATTGATAGACTTAGCATCTTATCGTGGATCTAGACATAGAAAAAAATTGCCAGTCAGAGGTCAACGAACAAGATGCAATGCTCGTACACGAAAAGGTAAAGCAATTGCTATAGCAGGTAAAAAATTAACTCCACTTAAAAAATAATATGTCAAAAGATAATATAGATAACAAAGATCAAGTTAAAGAAAATGCTCCCAAATCAAAAAAAAGTTCTTACTCAAAGAAAAAAAAAAATAAGAAAAATATTTTGAATGGTATTGCATATGTTCAATCAACTTTTAACAATACTATTGTTTCAATAGCTGATACAAATGGTAATGTAATATCTTGGGCCTCAGCTGGCCAAAAAGGATTTAAAGGTTCAAGAAAATCAACACCATATGCAGCCCAAGTTGCTGCAGATTCTGCTGCTGCTAAAGCCTTAGAAGTAGGAATGAAAATTTTATCAGTTGAGGTAAAAGGTCCTGGCTCAGGAAGAGAAACAGCTCTAAGAGCCTTACAAGCCAGAGGTTTTAAAATTATTTCAATAAAAGATACAACACCAATGCCACACAATGGTTCACGACCGCCAAAAAAAAGGAGAGTATAATGGATACAGCTGAAGTAAATATTAAAAATTGGAAATCACTAATTAAGCCACCTAAACTAGATGTCAATATTAATGATGATAAAACATATGCAAAAATAATTGCTGAACCATTAGAAAAAGGTTATGGACTCACTTTAGGAAACTCTCTTAGAAGAATACTTTTGTCATCAATTAGAGGAACAGCAGTTACGGCAATACAAATTGATGGAGTGCTACATGAGTTTACTTCTATTAAAGGCGTTAGAGAAGATGTAACTGATATTGTATTAAATGTTAAATCGCTTGCATTAAAAGGTAATTCAGAAAATGCTAGCAAATTAGTATTAGATGCAAAAGGCCCAGGTGAAATTAAAGCATCTAATATAACAACATCTGCAGATGTTGAAATTTTAAATCCGGACCTTGTAATCTGTAATTTAGATGAGAATACAAATTTCCATATGGAAATGACAGTAAGCAATGGAAAAGGTTATGTTTCCGCGGAAATGAACAAACCAGATGAGCCACCATTAGGCCTAATACCAATTGATTCATTATTTAGCCCTGTTAAAAAAGTTTCATACTCTATCAGTACTGCAAGAGAGGGAAAGGCGCTAGATTATGATAAATTAACTATGGAAGTTGAAACTAATGGATCGATATCTGCAGAAGATGCTGTTGCATATTCCGCAAGAATATTTCAAGACCAATTAGGTATGTTTGTAAATTTTGATGAGCCACAAGAAGTAATTGTAAGGGAACAACCAACTGAACCAGAATTTAATAAAAATCTTCTTCGAAAAGTAGACGAACTTGAACTTTCAGTTAGATCAATGAATTGCCTAAAAAATGATAATATAATTTATATTGGAGATTTAGTTCAAAAATCAGAGGGTGAAATGTTGAGAACTCCTAATTTTGGAAGAAAATCACTTAATGAAATAAAAGAAGTTTTAACTGGCATGTCACTTTATTTAGGTATGGAGATACCTAATTGGCCACCAGATAATATCGCAGAATTATCCAAAAAACTTGAGGAAGCTATCTAATGAGACATAAGATGGGCTATAAAAAGCTCAATAGAACTTCAGAGCATAGAAAAGCATTAATAAAAAATATGCTAAATTCACTGGTGAAGTATGAACAGATTACTACAACACTTCCAAAAGCAAAAGTTTTGAAACCACAGGCAGATAAGCTAATTACTTTAGGCAAGAAAGACACTCTACAAAATACTAAGACTTTGGTTTCTAAGCTCCAAGATGAAGCATCTGCAAGTAAAATAAGAAAAATATTGTCTAAAAGATATGAGAATAGAAAAGGCGGATATACAAGAATAATTAAAGCAGGTTTTAGATACGGTGACAATGCACCCATGGCAGTAATAGAATTTGTAGATAGAGATATAGATGCAAAAAAAATAGACAAAAAGAAAAAAGAAAAATCTAAAGAAGTAGATAAAAAAGTAGAAGCGCCCAAAGAAGCTACAGTCTAAATAACATTTTTTATGAAAAAAACCATCAACGTAGATTCTACGTACGCTGGTATGCGTATTGATAGATTTCTACGTAGAAAATTTGAAACTATACCTCAAAGTTTAATAGAGAAAAATCTAAGGAATGGTAAAATTAAACTTAATAAAAAAAAAATCAAAAGTTCAGCTAAACTACAAAATAATGATTTAATTGAATTTCACAACCTTGAAATTAAAAATGAAATAATAACTAAAAAATTAAAATTCAAGCCTTCAGATACAATAATTAAGGAAAATGAAGATTTCATTATTGAAAATAACGATGATTTTATTGTTCTTAATAAACAAGCAGGTATTTCTGTTCAGGGTGGAACAAAATCCAAAAAAAACCTTATAGATATATTTTCTAATAGTGAAATTTTTAAGGACGACAAACCATATTCGGTTCATAGATTGGATAAAGAAACTTCTGGAGTATTTTTAATTGCAAAAAATAGACCAACAGCGCAATTACTTACAACATTGTTCAGATTAAGAAAAGTTTATAAGACTTACATCGCAATTTGTCATGGAGAGCTATCTATTAATGACAAAGGTTCTATAAAAAATAATCTTATAAGATATGATGAAACAAAAAAAATAGTAGAGAGTGCTGAGACATATTATGAAATATTAGATAAAAATAATAATTCTACTTTTATTCAGCTGAAGCCTATCACTGGAAGAAAACATCAGTTAAGAAAACAATTATACAATTTAGGTCACTCAATTATAGGTGATAAAAAGTATAACTCTTACAAAATACAAAAAAATAATAAAAACCTTATGCTTCATTCTTATGAAATTAAATTTAAAATGAATGAAAAAAAATATATATTTAGAGCTACACCACCTGAGTACTTTAGAAATATGCTTAAAGCAAAAAGACTTAATTTTTAATTTCTTTTAAAAATTTTTGAATTAGTACGTCTGATATATAATTATATCTTTGTTTTTTAATTTTATTAAGATTTGTAATTTCTTTATCTTTGATACCACAAGGAATTATTTTTGAATAAGCATCTAATTTATTCGAAACATTCAATGAAAAACCGTGGTATGCTATCCATTTTTTAACTTTAATCCCTATAGCCGCTACCTTTTCAATTTTAATTTTATTATCAAATTTTCTTTTATGCCAGATACCTACATTCTTTCTATCAGCAAAAACATTAATATTAAATTCTTTTAAAGTTTTTATAATAGTATTTTCTATTGTGGAAATAAGTTTTCTAATATTTTTTTCTCTTTTATTTAAATCAATAACAAAATAAAAAACCAATTGACCAGGTCCATGATATGTAATTTTTCCACCTCTATTTGTTTTGATTAAATTTATTGATTTATCTAATAATTCATCATCCTTATAATTAGTTCCAGCAGTATAAACCTCTTCATGTTCTAAAATCCATATCAGCTCATTTCTTTTTTTTTTATGAATTTCATCCAATCTTTTTTCTAATAATGAAATAGCATTTTCATATTTTATTGGTTTTATTGACTTTTTGATCTCTATCATCATTATAAAATTGTAATATTAATATTTTGTATTAATAGTGCCAACTAAATTATAGATAAAATTATGACTTTAGTAAAAAAAATTAAAGATAAAAAAGTTAACTTTGAATTCAATAAAGAGTTTATTAAAGTAGTGACAGATAAGATTTCCTCAAATGATGCAGAATTTATCACTAATTCATTTAATGATATGCACCCTGCGGATGCAGCTGATATTATTGAACATTTAAATGAAAATGATAGAGAAAGTTTAATTAAATTAAATAATTTTAAAGTTGATCCTGAAGTGTTTGTTGAACTCAACGAGTCAATACAATCTGAATTGATTGCATATTTATCATCAGAGTCCATTGTTAATATATTAAAAAACTTAGAGTCTGATGATGCAATTAAAATTTTAGAAAATGTTGATGAAAAAGATAAAAATACTATTTTAGGATCTCTTCCACCAAAAGACCGGTTCGCTTTATTAGAAAGTTTAAGTTACCCAGAAGATTCAGCTGCACGAATAATGCAAAGAGAATTTACTGCCATACCTAGCAATTGGTCAGTTGGTCAGACAATAGACTATTTAAGAGAAAATAAAGATTTACCAGAAGAGTTTCTTGAAATTTTTATAGTAGATGAAAATTTTACACCAATTGGAACTGTACCTTCCTCAAAAGTACTAAGAACTTCAAGAGATGCAAAAATGATGTCAATAATGTCGGAGTCCCAGCTTTTAATACCAGTAGATATGGATAAAGAAGAAGTTGGAAATCTATTTGAAAATTATAATTTAAGCTCGGCTGCAGTAACTGATAAAAATGATAAATTGGTGGGCATGATAGCTTATGATGACGTTTTAACTGTACTTAAAGAAGAAGCCGAGGAGGATGCATTAAGACTTGCCGGAGTAGGAGATGAAGAAATAACAGATGGTGTAATTACAAAAACCAAGCGAAGATTTAATTGGCTATTATTAAATTTATTTACCGCATTCTTAGCTACTTATTGCATTAGTTTATTTGGTGCCACTATTGAGCAAATGGTTGTTTTAGCTTTTTTAATGCCTATTGTTGCATCAATGGGTGGTAATGCTGGTATGCAAACACTAGCCGTAACTGTAAGATCTTTAGCTACACAAGATTTAACAAAAAATAATTTTACCAATAATATAATAAAAGAATTTAACATAGGTGTTTTAAATGGAATTATCTTTGCAATTATAAGTTCTGTAATTGTTTATTTCTGGTTTAATGACATTCAACTTGCATTGATAATATCAATATCAATGGTTTTAACAATGATAGTTGCTGGGCTCTTTGGAATTTTAATACCTGTAACTTTAAAAAAAATGAATATAGATCCAGCTATTTCATCAAGTGTTTTTGTTACTACAATAACTGATGTTATAGGTTTTGTTTCCTTCTTAGGCGTAGGTGCTTATTTTTTATAACTAATAATTATCAATCAATCTAACACCGTCTATTTCATAAGCCACAAAAAGCCGATATTTATTATTGAAATTGCTAAGCTTTAAATTTTTTTCATCTCTAAATTCTAAATAATCTACTTTTATATTATATTTTTTTTCTAATTTTATTTTATAATTATGTAAATCGGAGGCTAATTTAGTACTTTCGAATTTTGATTTATATTTAACTTTTTTTAAAAACAATCCAATTTCTGAAGCTTTTTTAATGGATCTCTTTTTTAATAATTTGTTTCGTGTAGATAACGCAATATTATTTATTCTGATAGTAGGACATGAATTAATACGAACCTTAAACTTTTTTGATAGGAATTTTTTTACTAGATATAACTGTTGATAGTCTTTTTCACCCATATATAAATCTTTTGATTTTATCATGGACATAAGTCTGTTCATAACATTTAAAACACCTTCAAAATGACCAATTCTATATTTCGCACACAAAATTTTGTCTTTTTTTTTTAAATTAAATTTCTTAGCCTTAAATTTGTATATATCTTTGGTATTAGGTGTGAATAAATATTCTACATTTAATTTTTCTAGTATAGCAATATCTTTATGAATATTTCTTGGATATTTTTTAAAATCATCCCCTTTATTAAATTGAGTAGGATTTACAAAAATACTGACAATTGTCTTAGCTTTTTTATTTTGTGAAGCTTTTATTAAAGATATATGACCAGCATGTATCCCACCCATGGTAGGTACAAATCCAATATTTTTATAGTCTTTAATCTCTTTATTTAAATCAAAAATACTTGTAATTATTTTCATATTTTAAATATATGTTTATAAATAAATTATCTTTATGATTAAACAAGCCATTATTCCACTTGCTGGTTTAGGTACAAGACTTTTGCCATTAACTAGTGTTTTTGCTAAAGAGCTTTTACCTATAAATGGAAAGCCTGGAATTGAGTATATTCTTGATGAATGCATTGAGGCTGGAATTACAGAAATCATTTTTATTATTTCCAAAAAAAAAGAGATGATAAAGAATTATTTCTATAATGATAAATTTTACAAATCATTAATTAAAAAAAAAAAAGATCCACGTATAATTAAAGAATACAAAAAAATTATAAAATATAAAAAAAAAATTAAATTTGTTTATCAAAATAGACCATTAGGTACTGGTGATGCTGTTTTAAAAACTAAAAAATATATTAAAAATAAATATTTTTTAATGCTCCTTCCAGATGATTTAATAATGAAAAGAAACTGTTCGAAGGATATGATAAAATTACATAAAAAATATAAAGCTTCAGTGATGGCTAGCATGACAGTTAAAAAAAATAATGTAAATCGCTGGGGAATATATTCTTTATCCAAAAAACTTGGTAATCAGAATTTTATTATTTCAGATGTTATTGAAAAACCAAATACTAAAGAAGCTCCATCAAATAATGCAGTAATTGGAAGATATATATTAAACAAGAATATATTTAAAATTCTTAAAAAACAGAAAAAAGGAAAAGGAGGAGAGATACATATTACTGACTCAATTAAAACAATGATTGATAATAAATCTTTGTTTATTGGCCATAAGTTTTCAGGAAAATATTTAGATTGTGGTTCTATGAGTGGTTACATAAATTCAACATTGGAGATTGCAAAATTATGAAAATATGTATGATTGGTTCAGGCTATGTTGGATTAGTTAGCGGAACTTGTTTTGCTGAACTTGGAAATAATGTTATTTGTGTCGATAATAACACAAATAAAATATCCAATTTAAATAAAGGTATAATTCCAATTTATGAACCAGGTTTAGAAGAATTAATTATAAGAAACTTAAAGCAAAAAAGGTTAAAATTTTCATCAAATGTATCAGAGTCAATTAAAAAATCAGATCTTATATTTATATGTGTTGGCACTCCGACTAAAACAAAATCTAACGAAGCAGATTTAAAATATGTATTTCAAGTCATAAAGAATATAAAAAAGAACTTAAACAAATATAAAATTATAGTTACAAAATCAACAGTTCCAGTAACTACTGGTGACAAAATCCAAAAAATACTAACAACTAAAAGTAATAAAAAATTATTTGATGTTATTTCCAATCCAGAATTTCTGAGAGAAGGTGAGGCTATCAGAGATTTTATGTTTCCTGATCGAGTAGTAGTTGGAACAAATAGTAAAAAGGCCAATAACGTTTTAAAGAACTTATATTCTCCAATAATTAAAAAAAAAGGCAGATATTTAAATACATCAAGAAGAGCCGCCGAATTTATAAAATATGCAGCTAATGCATTTTTAGCAACAAAAATTACATTTATTAATGAAATTTCAAATTTATGTGAAAAACTTAACGTTGACGTTAGTGATGTTTCGGTAGGAATTGGCGCTGATGAAAGAATTGGAGCAAGATTTTTAAGAGCAGGACCAGGTTATGGAGGCTCTTGTTTTCCTAAAGACACACGTTCTTTAGTTTCTACTTCAAAAAAATTTAAAACTAATCTGTCTATTGTTAAATCAACAATTTATTCTAATGACAATAGGTATAAATATTTATTAACTAAAATTAAGAAAATATTAAATAATAAGATTAAAAATAAGAAAATTACATTTTTAGGTGTTACTTTTAAGGCTGGCACAGACGATATGAGAGACTCAGTATCTTTAAAATTAATTCCATATTTAATCAAAAAAGGTTCAAAAGTTTCTTATTATGAACCTACAGGAATTAAAAATAATTTTGATAAAAAGAAGGTATACTATTTTAATAATATCAAAGATGCATGTAAAAATAGTGACCTTTTAATTATTCATACAGAGTGGAATGAGTTTAAGCAGCTAAACTTTAATAGGCTAAATAATAAAAAGAAATTTAAGATTTATGATTTAAGAAATCTATATTCACCCACAAAAATGAAAAATAAAAACATCGAATACTATAGTATAGGAAGATAATTAATTAATTTCAAATATTGCGTCAACTTCAACTGCAACACCTAAAGGCAAACTATTAGTACTTACAGCAGCACGTGTATGTGTGCCTTCATCACCAAAGATATCTTTGATCAAGTCAGATGCTCCATTAATTACTTTCGGTTGTTCGCTAAAGTCATCAGTAGAATTAACAAAACCTGTTAATTTAATACATGATTTAATTTTTGATAAATCATTTGAACAAGCTTTTTTAGCTTGAGCAATTATATTTAAAGCACATCTTTGAGCAGCATTGTAAGCTTCCTCCGTATTAAAGTCTTTTCCAACTTTTCCTTTAATCAATTTGCCATTAGCATCTATTGATATTTGTCCAGAAATATAAAGTAATTTTCCAGAGATTTTTGTTGCAACATATGAACCAACTGGATCAGTTGCTTTTGGTAAAACTAAACCCATTTCATTTAATCTTTCATCAATTGACATTATCTACCTCTCTTTTTCTTTTTATTCCTATCGTATTCTTTTCTTTTCTCAATTAAAATAAGAGCTTCTTCCATTGTTAATTCAATTGGGTCTTTTTCTTCAGGTATTGTAGCATTTAACGATTTGTATTTAATATAAGGCCCATATTGACCTTTCATAATTCTTACAGGTTTTTTATCTTCAGGGTGTTCACCAAGATCTTTAATCAAAGATGATGAAATTCTTCCAGGTTTTGCCTCGGCTATTAGAGTTACAGCTCTATTAAGGCCAATACTAAATATTTCTTCAACGTTTTCTAAACGTGCCGATTTATTTTCACACTTTAAATATGGTCCAAAACGACCAACATTAACTGTAATATCTTTATCATTTTCAGGATTTTTACCCAGTATAGCTGGAAGAGAGCATAAATATTTAGCTCTATCTAAATCTATACTTTTAATATCAATGCCTTTGGGTATTGATACATTTTTAAGATTATTTTCCTCTTTTTTTAATTTTTTCTTTTTCTTTTTAGTTTCTTCAACATCCTCAATTTCTTTTTCAAATTGAAGATAAGGGCCAAATCTACCATTTTTCAAATATATGTCTTTACCACTATCATTTTGACCAATTAATTTTGGTTCGGCTAAAGTCAATTGTTGAGCGGCCTTAGACTTAGAAAGTGGTCTTGTAAATTTACAATCTGGATAATTTGAACATCCAATGAAAGCACCTCCACGAAAACTATTTTTTAAACTTAATTGACCGCTATCACATAGTTTACATTTTCTGTTTATTTTTCCATCTTTATCAACTTCAAAGATTAATGAGCCTAAGCTTTCGTTAAGCATATCTAAGACTTCTCTAGTACGTTTTTCTTTAACTTCTGTTACATTCAAATTAAAATCTCTCCAAAATTCCTCCAAAACCTTAATCCAATTTTCTTTACCTGCTGTTATATCATCTAATTGATCTTCCAATTTTGCAGTGAAATCATAATCCACATATTTTGAAAATAATTTTTCAAGAAAAGCGGAAAGCAACTTACCCCTATCAGTTGGAAAAAATCTTTTGTTTTCTATATCTGCATAACCTCTATTTGAAATAACTGAAATAATACTTGCATATGTTGAAGGTCGTCCAATTCCTAATTCTTCTAATTTTTTAACAAGACTTGCTTCCGAATATCTTGGTGGTGGCTGAGTGAAATGTTGTTCATCTACAAAGTCTTTAAACTCTACTTCACCTTTGCCAACTTCTGGCAATATGTTTTCATCATCTTTATTTTCATCTAATCTTGAAACCTTTAAAAAACCGTCAAATTTTAAAGTTGAACCACTAGCTTTACATATATTTTTATTATCTTCAGATGTAATTGTTATAGTTTTTCTATCAAATTTCGCTGACTCCATTTGTGAGGATAATGATCTTGACCATATTAAGTTGTAAAGTTTGTATTGGTCTGTGCTTAGATATTTTTTCATATCTTCAGGAACTCTACCAATTTCTGTTGGTCTGATAGCTTCATGAGCTTCTTGTGCATTTTTGGCCTTTTTGCCTGAATAATTTAAAGGGGCAGGTGGCAAATATGCTTTACCATAATTTTGAGTAATGAAATCTCTAAAAGAATTTACAGCGTCCTTTGATATATTTGTTCCATCTGTACGCATATAAGTAATTAATCCAACAGTTTCTCCATCAATATCAATACCTTGATAAAGTCTTTGGGCGATTTGCATTGTTCTAGAGGCTCCAAAACCCAGTTTACTTGATGAAGTTTGCTGTAAAGTAGAAGTAGTAAAAGGACCAGATGGGTTTCGTGTATAAATTTTAGATATTATATCTGTAATATTATATTTTTTATTTTTAATTAAATCTAAAGCATTATTAATATCTTCTTTATTTTTAAATGAGAATTTTTCAATTTTTTTACCATTTAATTGATTAATAGATGTATTTATATTTAGATTTTCCTTCGTTAAGAAATTTAAGTTAAGTGTCCAAAATTCTTCTGGTTTAAAAACTTCAATTTCATGTTCTCTTTCTGTTAATAATCTAAGAGCAACAGACTGAACTCTTCCGGCTGATTTAGATCCTGGTAATTTTGTCCATAAAATTGGTGATATATTAAAACCTACTAAATAGTCTAGCGCTCTTCTTGCCATATAGGCATCAACAAGTTCATTTTCTATATTTCTTGGATTATCTATACCGTTTGTTACAGCTGTTTTTGTTATTTCATTAAAAACTACACGTTCTACTTTTTTATCTTTAAGAAGTTTTTTTTCATTTAAAAACTCTTTGACATGCCAAGCTATTGCTTCACCTTCTCGATCTGGGTCAGTAGCTAAAATAATCTTTTCTGAATTTTTAGCTGTGTCGGTAATATTTTTTAAATATTTTTTTGAAAAACTATCTATTTCCCAGATCATTTTAAAAGAATTTTCTGGATCAACTGAACCGTTTTTTGAAGGCAGGTCTCTAATATGACCATAACTTGCCAACACTGTGTAGTCTGAACCAAGATATTTATTAATAGTTTTAGCTTTTGCAGGACTTTCAACAATTACAAGATTCATAATAAGTCAAACTACTTATAACTATTAATCTGTCAAATTAATAAATTTTACTCTTAGTTTCTTCTTTGTTTATTAATCTTTTTATATTTTCCCTATGTGTATAAAAAATTAAAACAAACATAATGATGAAAAAAATTATGTTACCTTGATTAATGATTAATAAGTATATTGGTATTGAAATTGAAGCAAATAATGATGATAGAGAAGAATATCTTGATATCAAAAAAGTTAAAGTCCAAACAATGCCAAAAACTACTGCATAATAAATATTTATAGAAATCAAAATCCCAACAAAAGTTGCTACACCTTTGCCACCTTTAAATTTTAGCCAAATTGGAAACAAATGTCCTAAAAATGCACAAAGTGCTGATATATAAACTAAATCAGGATAATTGAACTTTATAAAAATAACAGGCACAACAGCTTTTGCTATATCTAAAATAAGAGTTAGATAACCTAATGACTTATTGCCAGTTCTTAAAACATTTGTAGCGCCAATATTTCCTGATCCTACATTTCTAATATCTTTTTTAAGTAAAATTTTTGTGAATAGATATCCGAAAGGAATAGAGCCAAATAGATAAGATATCAAAGCTGTTATTATATAATCCATTATTCAGATTTAAATAATTCTTCACCCTTAACAAATGTACTTATTACTTTACCTTGAAGTTTTTTGTCTTCAATAGGTGTATTTTTTGATTTTGATATTAATTTCTCTTTTCTAACAACCCAAGGTTTATTTATATCTACAATACAAAAATCAGCATCATTTCCTGTCGATAAGTTACCTTTATTTATTTTAAGTATTTCTGCTGGTTTTGATGTTAAAGCTTTTATTATAGTTTTCAACTCTACAGATCCATTGTGATATAATTCTAAGCTCAATGGTAATAAAGTTTCAATTCCAGATGCACCAGTTTCTGCTTGAGCAAAAGTTAATCTTTTATTTTCTTCATCTTCTGGTTTATGATCAGAAACAATAACATCAATTGTTTCATCATTTAATCCTTGAACTAAAGCGTTTCTATCAGTTTCTGTTCTTAAAGGAGGTGATAATTTTAAAAAAGTTTTGAAATCACCAATGTCATTTTCATTTAATGATAAATTGTTTATCGAAACACCACAGCTGAAGTTTACTTTATTTTTTCTTTCTCTAATTATATCTACAGAATTTGCAGATGAAATCTGAGCAATATGATATCTACAACTATTATATTCTAACAATGTTAAGTCTCTTTCTATAATTAACAATTCAGCGCTTATAGGAATTCCTTGGAGACCGAGTTTTGTTGCTATGATGCCATCATTAATCATTCCATCTTTTGATAATTCTGCGTCTTCTGCATGTTGTATTATTAAGGATTTTAAATCTGCTGCTGAATTCATAATCCTATTCATAATCCTCGGATTTTGAATTGTTTTTACTCCATCTGTGAAGCCAATTATTCCTTTACTCTGTAATAATCCAAATTCGGTCATATTTTCTCCCTCAGCTTTGACTGTTAATGCAGCTGTTGGGTAAATATTAATTTTTGATTTATCTCTTCCTCTTCTTTTTAGGAAATCAACTATTGATACATTGTCAATCACTGGGTTGGTATTAGGCATTGTGACAACCGATGTTACACCGCCTGATAAAGCAGCTTCACTAAGGGTTCTAAAATTCTCCTTATATTCATATCCTGGTTCACCAACAAAAACTCTCATATCAACAATGCCAGGAAATATGTATTTTCCATTTAAATCGATTACTTTTTCTCTAGATGGTATGTTAATTGTATTTACTTTTTTTCCGACAGCTTCGATCTTTCCATTTTCTCCAATTATTATTCCTCCAATTTCATTCAAGGAATTATGAGGATCAATTATATTTGCATTTATAAAGTATTTTTTTTTCATTTATTCACAAAAAATCTTTAAGCAGGCCATCCTTACTGCTACGCCTAATTCAACTTGTTCTTTTATTACACTTTTGTTTATATCGTCCGCTAAGTTTGTATCAATTTCAATTCCTCTATTCATTGGCCCTGGATGCATTATTAAAGCATCCTCTTTAGCATATTGAATTTTATCAGGTGTTAAGCCATAATATTCATAGTATTCTCTGTTAGATGATAGAAATGAACTTGTCATTCTCTCATTCTGTAGTCTTAACATCATTACTATGTCACAATCTTTAACTCCCTTTTTCATGTCAGAAAAAATATTTACACCAAATTTTTCAATTTCATTTGGCATCAAATTTGTAGGGGCCACGATATTTACTTCTGCACCTAACATGTTTAGAAGATAAATATTTGATCTTGCTACTCTTGAATGTAGTATATCTCCACATATTGCAATTTTAAGACCTTCTATTTTTTTTCTTCTATTTATAATTGTTAAAGCGTCCAATAATGCTTGTGTTGGATGTTCTCTTCTACCATCACCTGCATTTAGTACCGCACAATTAACTTTTTGAGATAGAAGGTTACATGCTCCTGAGTCTTGATGTCTTATTACAATAATATCTGGGTGCATGGCATTTAATGTCATTGCTGTATCAATTAACGTTTCACCTTTTTTAATAGCAGAATTTGTAATATTCATTGACATTACATCTGCACCTAATCTTTTTCCTGCTAATTCGAATGAGCTCTGTGTTCTTGTTGATGGTTCAAAAAATAAGTTTATTTGAGTTTTACCTTTTAAAATATCAATTTTTTTATTTTTACTTTTATTTAATTCTATGAATTTAGAGGCTTCCTTCAGGATAGTGGTAACATCACTAACAGATAAATCTTGGATACCTAATAGATGTTTTTGAGATATTTTAATAGCTTTTTTGGATTTAGTTGCCATTAAAATTAACTCTATAACTATATAGTGTTAACTATGCAACCATTAATTTTGAATAAAATCTAAAGCACCTTGTAAAATAAAAGCAGCTGCAAACTTATCAATATCTTTCTCTCTTTTACTGACATTTATATCTAATTCACTTGATAAATTGAAAGCACCAACAGTAGATAATCTTTCATCCCACAAAGACACAGGAATATCAATTTTATTTGAAATATTGTTTGCTATATCATTTGCTGATTGAGAAGATTTTCCGTAGGTGCCATCCATATTTATTGGATTACCTATAATAATCCCTTTGATGTCATATTCTGCAATAATACTTTCTAATTCATCAATTAATTTACCTTGTTTAGATTTTTCCAAGGTTTGAAGGGGAGTGGCAATTTTTTGATTATAATCACTTATTGCAATCCCAATCCTTTTCGTACCTAAATCTATACCCAATAATCTTGAACCACTTGATAATTTGTTTTTGAATTCATTAATTGTGATCATATTGTATATTTTTAACTTAAGTGGTACTTTGCGACATTATTTTTTACCATATGACGATAGATCTTAAAACTGTAAAACACATATCAAAATTAGCAAGGATCTCACTTGAAGAGAAAAAAGCTGAGAAATTGGCAAATGATATGAATTCTATATTTGAATTTATTGAAAAATTAAGCGAGCTAAAAACTGAGAATGTTGAGCCATTAACCTCTATAGCTGAAACAACTTTAAGACTCAGAGAAGACAAAATAACTAGTGATAATATAAGAGAAAAGATTCTTAAAAATTCTCCTGAAAAAAACGATGATTTTTTTGTTGTACCGAAAGTAGTTGAGTAATGACAGAAATAACATCTTTAAGCCTTTTTGAATTAATTGAAAATATAAAAGAAAAAAAAATATCATCAAATGAAGTTGCAAAATCTTTTGTAGACAGATCTGAAAAGTCAAAAAAACTGAATGCATATGTGACTGAAAATTTTGAAAATTGTCTTAAACTTTCAAAAGAGTTTGATAACAAACCAAATTTTGATTTAAAACTTCCAGGTATTCCAATTGCTGTAAAAGATCTATTTTGTACAAATGAAGTAAGAACAACAGCAGGAAGCAATATCTTAAATAATTTTGTTCCCAGTTATGAATCTACTGTAACACAAAATATATGGAATGAAGGCGGTATTTTGCTCGGCAAACTTAATTGTGATGAATTTGCAATGGGCTCATCCAATGAAACAAGTTTTTTTGGCAATGTTCAAAACCCAATTGCAAAAGATTTAGTTCCAGGCGGATCATCAGGTGGTTCCTCATCTGCTTTAGCAGCTAATTTAACACCTGTAACAATAGGCACTGACACTGGTGGATCTATCAGGCAGCCAGCCTCCTTTACTGGAACTGTAGGTCTAAAACCTACTTATGGAAGCTGTTCAAGATATGGAATTGTTGCTTTCGCATCATCTCTAGATCAAGCAGGTCCGATGAGCAAAGATGTCAAAGACAGCTCCATTCTTTTAGAAGTAATATCATCATTTGATAAAAAAGATTCAACCTCAATTGATTTTAAAAGAAATAATTATTCATCAGAGCTAACCAGAAATATCAAAGGTATAAAAATTGGAATCCCAAAAGAATACAGAGTTGATGGGATGCCAGACGAAATTGAGAAACTTTGGAAAAAAGGAATTGAGTATGCAAAAGATTGTGGTGCTGAAATAATTGATATTTCTTTACCTCACACAAGTTATGCTTTGCCTACTTATTATATTGTAGCGCCAGCTGAAGCATCATCTAATTTAGCAAGATATGATGGCGTTAAATATGGTCTAAGATCTTCTGGAGAAAGTTTAATTGATATGTATGAAAAAACTAGATCAGAAGGTTTTGGTGAAGAAGTAAAGAGAAGGATAATGATAGGCACTTATGTTTTATCCTCTGGATATTATGATGCTTACTATCTTAAAGCTCAAAAGGTTAGACAATTAATCAAACAAGATTTTGATCAAGCTTATAATAAAGTCGATGCTATTTTGACACCTTCAACACCTAGTTCTGCATTTAAAATTGGAGAAAAATCTAATGATCCAGTTTCAATGTATTTAAACGATATATTTACTGTTCCAGTAAACCTTGCGGGTTTGCCTGGAATTTCAATACCAGCAGGTACAGATAAGAATAATTATCCACTAGGTTTACAAATAATAGGTAAACCGTTTGATGAACAAACAGTTTTAAATGTTGCTTATTCAATGGAGGAAAAAATCAATTATAAAAATAATATAACTGATTGGTGGATGGAATAATGTCTAAAAATAATTCTGAATATTTAATAGAAAGAAATGATAATATTTATGAAGTTGTTATAGGACTTGAAGTACATGCTCAAGTAACATCAAATTCAAAACTTTTCTCACCTTCTTCTACAAAATTTGGCGCCGAACCTAACACTCAAGTAAGTTTAGTTGATGCAGCATTTCCAGGAATGCTTCCAGTAATTAATGAATATTGTGTTAAACAAGCTATAAAAACTGGTATTGGTTTAAAAGCTAAGATCAATAATAAGTCTGTTTTTGATAGAAAGAATTATTTTTATGCTGATTTACCTCAGGGGTATCAAATTTCACAATATAAATACCCAATTGTGGGTGAGGGCAATGTTATTTTGGATATGCCTGAAGGTCAGAAACAAGTTGGAATAGAAAGATTACATTTAGAACAGGATGCAGGAAAAAGTATTCATGATGTTGATTCGAGCAACACACTAGTTGATCTAAATAGATCGGGTGTAGCTTTAATGGAGATTGTTAGTAAGCCTGATCTAAGATCACCAGATGAAGTGAATGCTTATATAAAAAAACTAAGATCAATTATGAGATATTTAGGAACTTGCGATGGGAACATGCAAGAGGGATCATTAAGAGCTGATGTTAATGTGTCTGTAAGAATAAAAGGCTCAACAGATTTAGGAACAAGATGTGAAATAAAAAATGTCAATTCTATAAAGTTCATGCAAATGGCAATTATTTTTGAAGCAAATAGACAGGTTGATCTAATAGAAGAAGGTGAGGAAATAGATCAAGAAACAAGGCTTTTTGATACAAAAAAAAATGAAACAAGGTCAATGAGGTCGAAAGAAGACGCTCATGATTACAGATACTTTCCAGATCCAGATCTACTTCCATTAGAAGTTACGGATGAATTTATTAATCAAGTAAAATCTGAAATCCCTGAATTACCAGATGATAAAAAGAAAAGGTTTATTGATGAGTTTAAAGTGTCACCTTATGAAGCAACAATATTAGTCTCTGATATTGATACAGCTAAATATTTTGAAGAAGTTGTTGCTAAAATGGGCAAAAATCGTGATATGAAACTAGCCGTAAATTGGATTACAGGAGAATTATTTGCTGCTTTAAATAATAAAAATATTGAGATTGCCCAAACTCCAATAAGTGCAAAAAATTTAGCAAAATTGATTAATTTAATTAAAAACGGAACTATTTCAGGCAAAATTGCTAAGACAATATTTGAATTAATGTTGGATGGTGACATAGACCCTCAAATAATTGTTGAAGAAAAAGGGTTAAAGCAAGAAAGTGATCCAAAAGCACTAGAAGCATTAATTGATAAAATAATCAACGATAACAGAGAAAAAGCCATTGAATATAAACAAGGAAAAGAAAAGCTATTTGGTTTTTTTGTGGGACAAGCAATGAAAGCTTCTGCTGGAAAAGCCAACCCTCAATTAATTAATGAAATATTAAAGAAGAAACTTTAATTTTAACGAAACATATAGTCATTTTATAATTAAAATAGATGGGTAATAACATTGAAATTTCTAAAAAAATTGAAAAATATATTAATAATTTTAGTTTTAAACTAAACCCGGTCCAAGAAGAAATCATAGATTATAATAATACACTTGGAAATGAAAAGAGAATGCAAACTGCAATATCTCAATGTCATTTTCTGCATTTAATAATAAAAATATCTAATATAAAAAAAGTGCTTGAGATTGGAACTTTTACTGGTTTAAGTGCACTTTCTATTGCTCTTGCACTTCCTGAAGATGGAAAACTTACAGCTCTTGATAAAGATCAAGAGACAAACAAGATTGCAGTAAGTTTTTTTAAGAAAGCTTATCAAGATAAAAAAATTCAAACGATTGTAAAACCTGCACTAAATAGTTTAGATGAATTAAAAAATCAAAAATTTGATATGATTTTTATTGATGCTGATAAGCTTAATTATAAAGAATATTATGAAAAATCATTTCAGATGATAAATAAAGGTGGTTTGATCATAATAGATAATGTTTTATGGCATGGTGAAGTCGTAGATGAAGATAAAATGGATAAATATACTTTAAATATAAGAGAATTAAACGAGTATATTTCACGTGATGAAAGGGTAGAACAAATAATTATCCCATTAGGAGATGGAATGACTGTTTGTAGAGTTTTGTAATGTTTAATATCTTTGGTTTTTATAAATTTAAAAAACTTAGTAATTTAAAAAAATTAAAAAAAACTTTAGAGAATAATCTTAAAGAATATGAAATTTGTGGAACAATAATAATTTCATCAGAGGGTGTTAATGGAACGATTTCAGCTAAAAAAGATAATCTTTTAAGATTTAACAAACTTTTAAAAAAAATATTATCTATAAAAAAATTTAATTCAGAAAATAATTCAAATAGTAAATTTAATCCATTTCATAAACCTAAAGTAAAAATTAAAAAAGAAGTTGTTCCAATGGGTTTTAAAGTTAGAAACTACAACTATCCCAGCAACAACCTCAATCCAAGGCAATGGAATAAAATAATTAAAAAAAAGGATACAGTTTTGATAGATGCACGGAAATCTTTTGAGTATGATGTGGGTACTTTTAAAAAATCTTTAAATCCAAATATAGAAAACTTTCGTCAATTTCCTAAATATTTAAATCAATTTAAAAATAGTGAAAATATAGCAATGTTTTGTACAGGTGGCATTAGATGTGAAAAAGCAAATATTTATTTGAAAAAAAAAGGATTTAAAAATGTATATGTTTTAAAAGGTGGAATTATTAATTATCTGAATAATATTGATAAAAAAAATAGCCAATGGAACGGTGAATGTTTCGTTTTTGATAATAGAGTTTCAATAAAACATGGCTTGAAGCAGGGCAGTTATTCAATTTGCAGTGGTTGCAGAAAACCTCTTTCTATCAAAGAAAAAAAATCTTCTAAATATTTAGAAGGCATTCATTGTCCAAAATGTCACGATTATTTAACAGATGATCAAAAATCAAGATTTGCAATGAGACAAAAGCAAATAATACTTGCAAAAAAAACTGGCAAGAGACATATCTTTAAAAAAAAATATTAATTAAATTATAATTTTTATGGATTTACTTAAAGAAAATATACCTTTACTTGTTAGAAAACTTGCAATACCAGCAAGTGTTGGTACGCTTTTTCAAACTTTATACAATATTGTTGATACTTTTTATTCAGGATTAATCTCGCCTGAAGCACTTTCTGCGCTCAGTAAATCATTTCCAATATATTTTATTATTGTTGCAACCTCAATTGGTGTAACAGTTGCGGGAACTTCCTTGATAGGGAATAGTATTGGAGAAAAAAATGAAAAAAATGTCTCTTATTATTTTACCCATATTATTATCTATGGACTCATCATATCAGTTTTTATTACATTTATAGGTTTATATTTTGCTGAAAAAGTTTTTAATGTAATGGGTTCAACTGAAGAAATTACAAATTTAGGACTTCAATATACAAATATTATGTTTTATGGATCATTTCTTTTTTTCCTTGTTGTATCACTTAACTCTTTATTACATGCAGAAGGAGATACAAAAACATACAGAAATGTTTTGGTTTTAAGTTTTCTACTAAATATAATTTTAAATCCTATTCTAATATTTGGTTTTCTATTCATACCTGCTTTAGGTATGATGGGTATAGGTCTATCAACCATTATAGCTCAATTTATAGCTTTTGCGATTATTTTATATAAGGTCTTGCAAAATCCAAGGGTAAAAAAAATTACCAAGGAATTTTTTAAAATTAAATTAACATTTTTAAAAAATATTTTTTTTCAATCAATGCCAATATCAATTGCTATATGTGGATATGCAGTTGCTGCCACGTTTATATTTACTTATGTTGGTCAAACTAGTGAATTGGCTGTAGCTGGGTATGGTGCAGCTACGAGAATTGAGCAAGTTGTTTTACTTCCTATATTAGGAATAAATACTGCAATTATCTCAATTATAGCTCAAAATTATGGTGCAAATCATTTTGATAGAGTGAAAGAGACTTATTTTATATCTGTCAAATATGGTTTTTTATTAATGTTTTTCTCTGGAATATTTGTTTATTTCACAGCAGATATAATACCAAGACTTTTCTCTAATGATGAAACTGTTTTAGAATATGGACGTAGATATTTAAAAATTGCAGCATTTATTTTACCTGCATATCCAATTTTCTTTTTATCAAACGGTTTTTTTATGGGTTTAAAAAAATCTAATTATGCAATGATAAATAATATGTTGCGAAATGTTCTTGTTCCTATTTGTGTTTTTTACTTAGCCAAATATCTATCTGCAGATTTTGATAGTTTTTTCTGGTTGTGGTTTATTTTTCAATGGTCACTTTCGATACTATTATTTAGTTATGTGAGTTATTATATAAAAAAAAAATTAGATAAATCTAGCGCTATCCTTAATCCACAACCATAAATCTTCTGAGAATGATCTTCTCACAAAAAGATTTATTTCGTTTATTTCATTATGATGAATAATTACATCTGTATGATTGAGCAATGTTTGCGTTACAGAATTTTTAGTATTTTTAAAATTATTAAAGTTAAAAGGAGATCCCGATGAAAGTAGATCAAAAGTCTTTTTACCCTTTATATTAATACACAACCATTGATTAGAAACATCAACTATTGAGCCAAAATTTAATTTAGAAATTTCGTTATAAAGATCATTATAAACATTAATGTTATCTTCATTAAAATATACTAACCATTCATCTGGACTTAGCCATAGAGCATTAAATTGTTGATTTGAGGAACTCGTATTTGGTTCAATTGGTAAGATGATTGATAAAATCTTTCCTGCTTTTGTAAAAAATTCCTTTTTTTTCCCTCGAATATTTATTTTTTTAATTGGTTCAGATAACTTTAATTCTAGTTCATCTAATGATTTTTTTTCAAAGTTAGGATATTCTAAATTAAGCATTGATCCTCTTGTTTTCTTTATCTAAAAAAATAAAATCTGAAACTGTTACATTGATATTTTTATTTTCCATAGGTACAAAAAGTTTTTGACCATTCATCTTTTTTCCACCTTTAACAACTGCTAGTGCAATCGATTTATTTAAATTAGGGCTAAAATAGCTTGATGTTACATGTCCAATCATTTCAACAGGTTTCTTATCTAATTCAGAGACTATCTGAGCACCTTCTTCTAATATTTCATTAGGGTCATCCGTAAGCAATCCAACAAGCTGTTTTCTGTCTTCTCTCATTGTATCACTTCTATAAAGTGATCTTTTACCTATAAAGTCATATTTTTTTTTACTAACTATCCAATCCATCTGAAGATCAATAGGTGTCATGGTTCCATCTGTATCCTGGCCAACAATAATAAATCCCTTTTCAGCTCTTAATAAATGCATTGTCTCTGTTCCATAAGGAGTAATTTTGTATTCTTCTCCAGCTGCAATGCAGTTTTCCCATAATGATTTACCATATTTTGACTCTACATTAATTTCATAACTAAGCTCTCCTGTGAAACTTATTCTCATTATTCTACATTCAATTTTGTCAATTATTGCATCTTGGTAAGACATATGAGGAAACGCTTCATCACTAAAATCTTTATTAGGAAATAATTTTTTTAATATTTTTTTTGAATTTGGACCACAAATACTTGCTGTAGAATAGTGATCAGTGACAGAGGTTAAGTAAACATCTAATTCTGGCCATTCTGTTTGTAAATAGTCTTCAAGTTTAGAAAGCACATTTGCTGCGCCACCAGTTGTTGTGGTCATTAAATAATGATTTTCACCCAATCTTGTGGTTACACCATCATCATAAACCATACCATCTTCATTTAACATTAAACCATATCGGCATTTCCCAATTCCTAATTTTAACCAAGCATTTGTATAAACTCTGTTTAAAAATTCAGAAGCATCAGATCCCTGTATATCTATTTTTCCTAATGTAGAGGCATCCAAAATTCCAGCACTATCTCTTGCAGCTTTACTTTCTCTTTGAACTGCTTCATGAAGATTTTCATTATTAATAGGGTAGTACCATGGTCTTTTCCATTGCCCAACATTTTCAAATTTTGCATTATTTTGAACGTGCCATTCATGAATTGAGGTTTTTCTAACAATGTCAAAAAATTTTCCAACACTTCTTCCTACAATTGCCCCAAAAGTTAATGGTGTAAATGGTGGTCTAAAAGTAGTTGTACCTAAAGAACCCATTTTTACTCCAGCTGTGTCAGCAATAATCCCCAAGGCATGCATATTTGATAATTTACCTTGATCTGTAGCCATTCCAGTTGTTGTATATCTCTTTACATGTTCTATCGATTTAAAACCTTCTCTAAGTGCTAACTTTATATCTTTCGCAGTCGAGTCATTTTGAAAATCTATAAAAGATTTAGTCTTACTCTCTGAAATAGTATTTGGTAACAGCCATATGTTTTTCTTCTCTGACTCTTTTGAACAAAAAACTGAAATTTTATCAAAACCACCTTCATTAATGTTTAAAAATTTTTTAACTTTATTATTTGTATTTTTAACTATTTCTTCTAGTTCAAAATCACCATTACATGATCCAACATTTATATGATTTTCACTTTTTTCAGTTGGAACAAATACTTGATCTATTTCTCTAAAATCTAATTTTCCTCCTGATTGAGTATGCATATGTACCATAGGTGTCCAACCTCCACTTATTGACAAACAATCACACTGAATTTTATGTTTATTTCCAGTAACATTCGATCCATCTTCTGATAAATTCATAATTTCTATTGATTTTATCTTTTTGTAGCCAAAAGTATTAACCACTGTAGAGTTCCAATATATTTTAATTCCTAGGTCATCAGCATTTTTAACAATATTTGATGAAGATTTTTTTCTAATATCAACAATCTTTACTGATATTCCCTTTTCAAATAACGACACTGCAGTTTCATAAGCACTATCGTTGTTAGTAAAAATAATATTATTTAATCCAGTGGATACACCATAAAAATCTAAATATTTTTTGACAGAGTTAGCAAGTATAATTCCTGGTCTATCATTGTTGTTGAATATAAGAGGTCTTTCTATTGCACCTGCAGCAACAATTACTTTATCTGCTCTTATTTTCCATAATCTCTGTCTTATACTGCCATTTTTTTTATCTAATGGTAAATGATCTGATATATTTTCTTTGGCCAAAAGGTAGTTATAACTATGAAAAGCTGCCAAACTTGTTCTAGTTTTTATTATTAAATTATCTAATTTTTCTAATTCTGATATTTCATTCATTAACCATTCATTTGATTTTTGATTATCTATTATAAAATTTTTATTATTTTGATAAATTGTGGATCCACCAAGTATATTTTTATCTTCGATTAATATTGTCTTTAAATTATTTTTTGCTGCTATTTTAGCAGATATAATACCTGAAATCCCACCTCCAATAACTAATACATCACAATGTTCATGTTTATGGTCATAAATGTCTGGATCTGGTTGTGTAGGTGATTTGCCTAGGCCTGCAGACAATCTTATTAATGGTTCATAAATTTTTTTCCAAAAACTTTTAGGCCACATAAAAGTCTTATAATAAAAACCTGCTGGTATAAATGTTGCTATTAAGTTATTAATTCCACCTATATCAAAGTTAAGACTTGGCCAACAATTTTGACTAGATGCTTTCAATCCTTCATAAAGTTCTATTTCTGTAGCTCTTGCATTAGGCTCTGTTAAATCAGTATTATCATTTATTTGGCATATTGCGTTTGGCTCTTCAGATCCACATGACATTATACCTCTTGGACGATGATACTTAAAACTTCTGCCAACTAAATGAATGCCATTTGAAAGAAGTGCTGAGGCTAAAGTATCACCCTCAAAACCATGATATTTTTTACCGTCAAATGTAAATGAAACAGTTTTTGTTTGATCAACAAATCTTGTTTTATTAATTCTATATTTGGTCATTTAAATTACAGGAGGTTTTTCACCCATTTTGTAAACTGCATGTATTTTGTCATTTGATGTATCCCTAACCATATTAAACCATTTTCTACATCCATGAGCATGGTTCCATCTTTCAAACTGAACACCTTTAATATTCTTTCTCATAAATAAATATTCTGCCCATTCATCATCACTTAGCTCTGTAGGTTGTTTTGGTCTCACAATGTGT
Source organism: uncultured Pelagibacteraceae bacterium (assembly GCA_902517495.1). Taxonomy (GTDB): domain Bacteria; phylum Pseudomonadota; class Alphaproteobacteria; order Pelagibacterales; family Pelagibacteraceae; genus Pelagibacter. Next base: position 60,677 of record CABYCO010000004.1, read on the forward strand.
GCTTCACCACCACATGAAAACTCACTTTGGTCTCTTTCTCCACAATATGGGCAATTTATTACAAACATTAGTGTGCTACAGCAGCTGCACCATGTTCATCAACAAGATCTCCACTTACAAATCTGTTAAGATTAAATGCTGCATTTAATTTATGTGGCTCATCATTAGCAATTGTGTGAGCAAATAAATCACCAGATCCAGGCGTTGCTTTAAAACCTCCTGTTCCCCATCCACAGTTAAAATAAAGACCTTTTATATTTGTTTTGCTAATGATCGGACTTGCATCTGGGCAAATATCAACAATACCACCCCATTGTCTTAACATCTTCATTCTACTAAAAATAGGGTACAGCTCTAATATAGCTTTTAAGGTACCCTCTACTACATCATGACTTCCTCTTTGTGTATAAGATATGTAAGCATCTGTTCCAGCACCAATTACTAATTCACCTTTATCAGATTGACTAACATATGCATGGACAGCATTAGACATTACAACTGTATCTATTATTGGTTTGACTGGTTCTGAGACTAATGCTTGTAATGGTTTACTTTCAAGTGGTAATTTTAAGCCTGCCATATTAGCAATTACACTTGAATGACCTGCAGCTACTACACCAATTTTTTTTGTTTTGATAAATCCTTTTGTAGTATCAAGTCCTTTAACTTGGTCTCCATTTCTTTTTATTCCTTTAACTTCACAATTTTGAATTATATCTACACCCATTGCATCTGCACCTCTTGCATAACCCCATGCAACGGCATCATGTCTTGCAGTTCCAGCTCTTCTTTGTAAAGTTCCACCAAGTACAGGATATCTAATATCTTGAGAAATATTTATTATTGGACAAAATTCTTTAACTTGTTTTGTGTTTAACCAAACAGCATCAATATCATTTAACCTATTTGCATGAGTTCTTCTTTTTAAATCTCTAACGTCTTGAAGGTTATGAGCTAAGTTCATAACTCCGCGTTGACTAAACATTATATTATAATTTAACTCTTGAGATAAATTTTCCCAAATTTTTAAAGCATGGTCATACAATCCAGCACTAGCATCCCATAAATAATTTGATCTTATGATTGTTGTATTTCTCCCGGTATTACCTCCACCAATCCAACCTTTTTCTAAAACCGCAATATTTTTCATTTTATGTTTTTTTGCAAGATAGTAAGCTGTTGCTAATCCATGCCCGCCACCTCCAACAATTACTGCTTCATATTCTTTTTTAGGCTCAGGATTGCCCCAGGCTTGTTTCCAGTTTTCATGCTGCGAAAAAGCATTTTTTATCAGTGAAAAAATTGAATATTTGTTTTTCATATTTGCAAGAAATTACTTGATTAATATTGAATATTCAATGATTTCAAGTTACACATGTATCAACGGAAGAGTGGGTGAGTTGGCTTAAACCAGCAGTTTGCTAAATTGCCGAAGGAGCAATCCTTCCAAGGGTTCGAATCCCTTCTCTTCCGCCATTAATACATGCTCTGATTTTTAAAGAAATCTTTTAGATATATTGGCTTTTGAGACAAAATGTACCTGTAAACATTGTAATTTTCTAAAACTCTTTGTACGTAATTTCTTGTTTCTTTAAATTTAATAAGCTCAACCCAATCAACATAGTCAATCTGTTTTTTTTGAGGATCCTTATTAATTTTTTTCCAATACTTTACTCTCTTAGGACCAGCATTGTAAGCGGCTGTAGCAAAAGGGTAGGATCCTTTATACTGATTGATTAAACCAGCAATATAATGAGACCCTAAATTAATATTATATTCGGGGTCAGTAATTAATTTATCCTTCGAGTATCCTAACTTAGCTTGTTTCGATACAGTCTTAGCCGTATAAGGCATAAGTTGCATTAATCCTTGAGCTCCAACTCTACTCCTAGCAGAGGTATCAAATTCACTTTCTTGTCTGATAATAGATAATATTAATGCTGGATCAGGAATTTTTCTTCCACCAACAAATTTTGGTACACTCATTATTGGATAATTAAATTGGTTGTGAAATCTTTTTTGATATGAGGCAATTTTAGAGACTTGAATAGCAAAATCAAAACGTGATATATCAGAAGCTAATTTAGCAGCTAAAGCCTCACTGCCTTTTTCTACATTATCATTTGCTAAAAACCTTAAGATATGTTTTGTGTATTTGTCTTTATTTAAATAATCAAGTAAATCAACAATTGCGACAAGTTTTTTTGAGTAAAACTCTTGTTCATAATCATCATCTACAAACATTAATTTATCTAGTTCAAATTTTTCTTGAGGTTTTACTTTCATATGTGAGAGTTGACCATAGTAGGTTGTTAAATATTTTGATCCCTCCAAGAACCATTTATTTGAGCTTTCTATATCACCAATTTTTTCATATGTTTTTCCCAACCAATACGAACCTCTAGATAAGCTGATTGGATAGCTAACATTCCTGTAAAAATTTAAAAAATGATTTTCTGCTTGTTGTGCATTTTTTAAAAAACTGAGTGCTATCCAGCCACTCATCCACTCAGCTTCTGCATAGTCTGCACCCTCTGTCATTGCATGATTTGAAACAATTTTATATGCAGTTTTATATTTTTTTTTATAAATTAAGGATCTTCCAATTATTGATCTTTCTTTCCACCATTTATCTGGTCTTACTAAATATTCTTCGGTGTTTTTTACTTTATTAAGAATTTCTAGCGAGCTATCTACGCGTCCTTTTTTTCTTCTCCATTTTAATCTATCATAATTTAAACCAGCATCATTCTTAAAGTTTTTTGGTACTTTTTTTATCGCTTCATCAACCCCATATCCTCTGCTTATTAATATTTGTCTTGCTGTATAAAGTAATTGATACTCACTAGGAAGGTATCTAATAACCCTTTTAAGATCCCAGTGTTTACCCTCCCAAGCATAATAATCAGCTCTATTTATATAATCAGAGGTATCTAGAATATTTTTAAATTTTTTTCTGAAATATTTTAAATTATTTGTATTTAGATCTGCATTTATAAATCCTTCTTTAATTAATCTTATTCCATCACCAGACTTTCCAGTCTTAATTAAACTCTCTCCTAACATCATTTTACCATATCCACTTAATGGCTTATTACTTTGAAACCAATTAATTATTTCTGTAGGAGATTGGTTTTGTAAGTTTATTTTGTGTTCAGCAAGATATTTAATTCTATCAAATCTTGGATAATCTTTAACTCTTTCGATAAACCTTTTATATTCAGAAAATGTTGCTTTATTTCCCGAAGTAAGAAAGTGCCTCCACTCTATAAAATCATATATTGATTGAGCTCTCGCTTTTTTTGCAGTATTTTTTGCATCTTTCCAATTAGATTTTTCCATAAATCTAATTGCTTGTTTTGCGAATTCGAAATCTCTTTCACTGTAATATCTAGTTTTTTTAACAGTTCTTAACGATTGTTTTTTTACTATAAGTGGTTTTTTTGGTGGTAACAAAATTCCAAAGATCTCTTTAGGCAAATCTTTATCACCCTTTAAACTTTGTTTTTCATTAAATGTTCCAGGTTTAATGGGAGGAACCACTACCTGACTTTTAAACGCAGGTTTTTTCTTTGGTATTATTATTTCATTCGAATATGATGATTGAAAAAAGCTAAAAAAAAATATAGTTGTTAGTAGTAATTTAGATTTTCTAAAAATCATTTTTAGTAACTTATGATATAAATATTTATGTTTAAAGGTTCAAATGTAGCTTTAGTAACACCATTTAAAGGCAATAGTCTTGATGAGGAAACTTATATAAAAATTATTAATTTTCATTTAGAAAATGGAACAAATGGACTTGTGCCAGCAGGTACAACTGGCGAGTCACCAACTCTTTCTCATAAAGAGCATGAAAAAGTTATAGAGTTATGTATTCAAGAAGCTAAAGGAAAAATTCCAGTAATTGCTGGTACAGGATCAAACTCTACTACAGAAGCCATATCACTCACACAGCACGCTGAAAAGGCTGGAGCTGATGGCGCCTTGATAGTGACACCTTATTATAACAAACCCACTCAGGAGGGCTTATATCAGCATTACAAGGCAATAAATGACAAATGCGGCATACCAATCATAATTTATAATATTCCAGGCAGATCAGTTATTGATATGACAGTAGATACTATGGCAAGATTATTTGAGCTTAAGAACATTGTTGGCGTTAAAGATGCAACTGGTGATTTGAACAGAGTAGATGAGACTTTCAAAAAAATTGGCAATGAATTTATCCAACTAACAGGAGAGGACGGCCTTGCTTATGAATATAACAAAAGAGGTGGCGTAGGGTGTATTTCTGTTACAGCCAACATAGCTCCTAAAATGTGTTCTGATATGCAAAAATTTTCAAAATCACAGGATACCGATGAACAAAAAAAAGCTGAACAGATAGATATAAAACTTCAACCTGTTCATAAATCATTATTTATTGAGAGCAATCCATCACCAGTTAAATACGCAGCTAAATTGATCGGTCTCTGTGATGATAATGTGAGATTACCTTTAGTAACAGTTTTAGATGAAACCAAAGCTGAGGTAAAAAAAGCACTTATATCTGCCGAATTAATTAATGAATAAAAAAACCATTCCTGGTTTAAAAATTATTACAATTAATAGAAAAGCATCTTTTAATTATTTTTTTAAAGAGATATTTGAAGCAGGTATAGTTTTAAAGGGCTCTGAAATAAAATCAGTAAGATCGGGTAAAATTAACATAGCAGACTCATATGCTGTAGATAAAGATGGAGAAATTTATTTGATTAATTCTCATATACCTATTTATAAACAAGCTAGTTATTCAAATCATAACCCATACTCTGAAAGAAAACTTTTATTAAATAAAAGAGAAATTAATAAAATTATCGGTAGAATTCATGAAGATGGTTTGACTATTGTACCAACAAAAATGTATTTCAAAAAAGGCAAGGCAAAATTAGAGATTGCAGTAGCCAAAGGTAAAAAACAATTTGATAAAAGACTGACAAAGAAAACAAGAGACTGGAACCGTGAAAAAGCAAGATATATTAGAAAATCAAGTTAATTTTGTTTTCCTGGCATTAGGTTCT
>CABYCO010000005.1 GCA_902517495.1 uncultured Pelagibacteraceae bacterium
ATTTCTATATCAATTTCTAAATCCAAAAATTACTCCCAACATTAAAGGGATGGTTTTTTTAAAACCGTGATTAAATCCAGAGTGAGAGGCAACAATATTATTTGGTCCGGGAGAACAGCTCGTAACAAACATAAACAAACACAGAGACAGTAATTCAGGATGCATGTTTATGCTACAGGCAAACCATTTTCTACTTTTTGGGATGGGTGAACAAGAACAACCTTTCCTTCCTCATCTATAGAACCAAGTATTAAAACTTGAGACACAATACCTGCTATATTTTTTTCAGGAAAGTTACATATGCCAATTACTTGTTTTCCAACTAAATTTTCCTCATTATAATAATGGGTTATCTGTGCTGATGATTGCTTAATTCCTATATCTTTCCCAAAGTCAACTTCAACAACAAGAGATGGTTTTCTTGCTTTTTCATTTTTTTTTACCGATATTACTGTTCCTACTCTGATATCTACTTTGTCATAAATGTCGTAGGTTATTTGTTCTTTCATAGATTTAATATATAATTAAAAACAAATGAGTACAGGAAATAATTTAGAAGAGATATATATTAATTCTATTAAGATACTAAAAGATTTAATTGCATTTAAAACTGTATCTGGTGAAAACAATACTCAACTAATTGACTATTGCGATAACATTTTAAATTCATTGGGTGCGGTATCCTTTAGAACATACGATGAAGAAGAAAAAAGAGTAAATCTATTTTCAACTATAAAAGCTAAAAAAGAAAGTAACAAAAAACCAATAATTCTATCTGGTCATACTGATGTGGTTCCAGTTTCTAAAGGATGGGCAACAGATCCTTTTGTTGCAACAATTAAAGAAGATAAACTATTTGGTAGAGGCTCATGTGATATGAAAGGATTTATAGCATGTGCATTGGCATATGCTCCTATTTTCTCCTCTTCAAATTTGGATCGAGATATTCACTTCTCATTTACTTTCGATGAGGAAACTGCTTGTAAAGGCGCGCCTATTTTAATTAAAGAATTAAAAAAAAGGGAAATACATGATTGTATTTGTATTGTGGGTGAACCAACTAATATGAAAATAATAGATGCACACAAAGGATGTTATGAATATACTACTTACTTTGAAGGTCTTGCAGGTCATAGTTCTCAACCAGATAAAGGTGTAAGTGCGGTTGAATTTGCAGCAAGATATGTAAATAAACTCTTAGAATTAAAAGAAAAACTTAAAGAAAGACAGCTTAAAGACTCTATTTTTGATCCTCCATACTCAACTTTACAAGTTGGTGGGATTTTTGGTGGCATAGCACATAATGTAATTGCTGATAAATGTCATGTGAACTGGGAAACAAGACCAGTTGTTAAAGAAGATGGAATTTTTTTAAATGACGAAATAGATAAATTTACAAAAGAAATTCTTTTACCCGAAATGAAAAAAATTTATCCCGAGTCTTCAATTAAAAAACATATTATTGGTGAAATAACGGGTTTCGATAGAATTTCTAACTCAGAGGCGTGTGAATTTGTTTCAAGTATAACAGGTGATAACTCTAGAGAAGTAGTTTCATTTGGAACAGAAGCAGGACTATTTCAAGAAATTGGAATAAGTACAGTTGTATGTGGACCTGGATCTATAAAGCAAGCTCATAAGATTGATGAGTTTATAAAATTATCAGAAATTAAAAAATGTATTAGTTTTTTAGATGGTGTTAAAAATAAATCTTTGAATTAATTCCAACCACCTATAGATTTTACTTCTAAAAATTCTAATAATCCTTCTTTCCCACCTTCTCTTCCTATTCCGGAGTGTTTAAATCCTCCAAATGGAGCATCTACTGCAAGTGAAGCCGTATTTGCAACTATCATCCCAGATCTAAGTTTTCTTGCAACTCTTTTAACTTTTTCTTGATCTTCAGTTTGAATATAGTTTGTCAAACCATATGGAGTATCATTTGCAATTTCTATTGCTTCTTGCTCTGTTTCAAACGGAATTACAGATAATACTGGACCAAAAATTTCAGTTCTGGCAATTTCCATATTATTATTTACATCAGCAAAAACAGTTGGCTTTACGTAATAACCATCTTCTAAACCATTAGGTTTTCCAGGTCCCCCTGCTATTAAATTAGCACCTTCATCTATACCCTTTTTAATTAAACCTTGAATTTTATTATATTGTGTTTCTGATATCACTGGACCTATATGATCCCCTTCTTTTTGAGGAATATCAACTTTATATTCGTTAGCAAATTTTTTTAATCTATTAACTGCATCATCATAAATTGATTTTTCTATAAGCATTCTTGTAGGTGCATTACACGATTGACCTGAATTTCTAAAACATCTTGCAGCTCCTCTTTCAATTGCCTCGGAATCTGCGTCTTTAAAAATAATATTTGCTCCTTTTCCGCCTAATTCAAGACTTACCCTTTTAAAGTCTTTTGCTGCATTTTGAGAAATTAAAGCTCCTGCTCTTGTTGAGCCTGTGAATGATATCATATTTACATCTTTGTGACTGGTCAGTGCATTACCAGTAGTTTCTCCGTCTCCATTAACTAAATTAAACACACCTTTTGGAAAACCTGCCTCATCAATAAGTTCTGCAAGTATTATTGATGATAAAGGTGCTAGCTCAGAAGGTTTTAAAATCATAGTACACCCTGCTGCTAAAGCTGGGATTACTTTTAAACAAACTTGATTCATTGGCCAATTCCAAGGTGTTATTAACACACAAACTCCTTTGGGTTCATAAATAATTCTCTGATCTTGTGCGTGATCTCCTAAAGGTTTTTCAAAATCAAAAGCTTTAAGATACTTTATAAATGATTTTGTATGACTGGCTCCTGTGCCAGTTTGTAGTTTGGATGCAAAATCTTTTGGAGCACCCATTTCCATCATTATTGCTTCTGTAGTGTCATTCCATCTTTTTTTATATAGCTCATAAAACTTTTCTAATAGCTTAATCCTCTCCTCTTTTTTTGTGAAGCCCCAAGTTTGGAATGCAGTTTTTGCAGCTGTTACCGCATCATCAACATCTTCTTTTCCACCCAGTGAAATAACTGCACAACTTTTTTCTGTGGCAGGATTTATTACTTGAATGTCTTTAAAATTTTTTGGTTCTACCCATTGACCATTTATATAAAAATTTCTTTTTTCTAACATATATTAAGCTATCTATTCTTTAGGCTTTTGCAAACAAATTTGTCAATTCATAAACAATTGTTGCGGCGGCTAAAGAAGTTACTTCTGCATGATCATATGCTGGTGCTACCTCAACTACATCTGCTGAAACTAGGTTTAGCCCTGACAATCCCCTTATAACATTTACAATTTCTCTTGTAGTCATACCTGCTATCTCAGGTGTACCAGTTCCAGGAGCAAAAGCTGGATCTAAGACGTCAATGTCTATCGATAAATATAAGGCATTGTCTCCTACTCTGTTTCTAATTCTATCAACTATTTTGTCTATACCCTCTGTTTGAAATTCATCACAATGAATTATTTTAAAACCAAAACTTTCATCATTCTTAATATCTTCCCTGCTATAGAGTGGGCCTCTAATTCCAACGTGCATTGATGCATCATCTAAAAATAAATTTTCCTCTCTGGCTCTCCTAAATGGTGTACCGTGTGTGTAAGGTGCTCCAAAATAAGTATCCCAAGTATCTAGGTGAGCATCGAAATGGACTAATGAAACTGGACCTTTATTTTTTTTATTAATTGCTCTAAGCAATGGAACAGCTATTGTATGATCGCCGCCAAGACTAATAATCCCTCCTACTTTATTTAAAAGATCTGTAGCACCAACTTCTATTTGTTTTATAGCTTCATCAATATTAAATGGATTACATGCAATATCTCCTGCATCAGCAACTTGTTGTACTTTAAATGGTTCAACATCGTAACTTGGGTGATAATTTGTTCTCAAATGTCTTGAAGCTTGTCTTATACTTTGTGGTCCAAATCGTGCTCCAGGTCTGTAACTAGTTCCTGAATCAAAAGGAACTCCAACAATTGCAACATCACAACTTTCAACGTCTCTTAATTCCGGTAATCTAGCGAAGGTTGATGGTCCCGCATATCTTGGTACTTTTGTTCCACTTAATGGTTGGATTGGTTTTTTATTTTTATCTTTCAATTTTTAGAGCTATTTCTATGAATAAATTCAGCTGCTTTTTTAAAATCATTGATATTTTTTTGATACATAGAAACCTCTTTATTCGAATTTGAAGAAACTAGAATTATTATTAAAGCAATTATAATAGCTGCAGCATAATAAAATGGCATTTTTTTCTTCCAAGATATTAGAATTTTTGTTGCATTGTCTGCTTGTTTTTTTGTTGGTCTATTTGCCATAATATTAGTTTACCAGAGGTTTACCAGTTTTCAATGTATGTTTAATTCTTTCTTGAGTTTTTTCTGTCTCAATTAGCTTCATAAATGCATCTAACTCTAATTTATATAAATCATCCTCCGATAAAGTTTTTTCTAAAGTAGTATTTCCACCACTTAAAACTTTTGCTAGTTCTTTTCCAACTTCCATGCCATGATCAAGAATAATTTTTTCATTGTATAATTTTTCTAACATTTTTACCATTTTGTCATAAACGCTTTTTCCTGACAGTTTAAATGTACATTCCTTTGGGGGAGAAAAATCTTTATTATTTTGAATTATCTCTTTAGAAACCTGTAATAAACTATTTCTACTCATTATTTTTTTATCCTCTGGTCTTAAATATTTTAAAGGCTCAGCTTCAATTGGTGATGTAGCAGTTTTAGCATATCCAATAATATCAAATACTTTTAAAGAAGCATAATCAGGATCATTTTTAGCTTCTTCAGTTTGAGACCATCTCCAAAGCATTTCTTTACATCCTCCACCTGCTGGAATTAATCCAACCATAGTCTCAACTAAGCCAACTACAATGTTTGTATGGGATGCAACGAAGTTACTTTGACATAAAACCTCAAAACCACCACCCAATGCCAATCCTGATGGCGCTGATACAACTGGATATTTAGAATATTTTAAATGTTTACAGGTCTCTTGAAAATATTTAACAAACTTTTCAATAGATTTAAAATCTCTTTTGTCTGCAAAATTCATTGTGTAAGACAAATTTACGCCTGCTGAAAATTGCATTGCCTCATTTATTATTATTAAAGGTTTGTCAGTTGCATTTTTTAAGCTATCCATCGAGTCGTAATCTAAAGCATTAGCCTTAGTTGTGAATTCAACAATATTAAAATCATCAAATCTATAGGTCTCAGCAGAGTTATTTTTATCTAATTTAGTTGCTCTAGGTTTTATTTTTCCTAAAGTTTCTAAATCTGTGTATTGTTGTCTTTCACCATAAAAGTTTTCGTCTTTACTTTGTGATAAGTTTTCAAGAAACTCATTGTTTTCAAATGTATCTATTCTTTCAAAAAAATCCTTAACACCGATTACTTTTAACATTTCAAAAGGTCCCTTAGACCAGTTAAACCCTAGTCTCATTGCTTCGTCGATATCATTAAATTTATCTGTAATGCCTGGAACTAAAGATGAAGCATATTTAATAATTTTTGAAATTACAGACCAAGCGTATTCACCATATTTATCTTTTCTGTTTATAAGACCAACAATATCCATTTTTTCTGATCCTAAATTGAACTTTTTAGATAGCGAATATTCACCTGTTTCTAAGCTTATACCCTCTAGAATTTTTTTATTATCGGACTTATTCATTCTATAGAAACCACCCTTTCCTTTTCTCCCAGTGTACCCAGTTTCTATAAGTTTTTTAACTAATGGTATTTCTTTCGCTACAACTTGAAAGTCATCAGTTTCTGGAAGCTCTTTTATAAAACTTTTTAAAACATCAGCCATCAAATCAATTCCTATTAAATCATAGAGACCGAAAACACCTGTTTTTGGTATTCCCATTGGTCTTCCAAAAACAGCATCAGCTTCTTCAATGGTTAATTTCATTTTAAAAGCTTCAGTCATAGCCACTTGCATAGCATAGACACCAATTCTATTTCCTAAAAATCCTGGAGTATCATTACAAATTAATGCTCCTTTTCCTAAATCTTTTTCACAAAAACTTTTAAGTGAGTTTATTTGATCTAAATCATTATTTTCATTTTTTACAATTTCTAACAAATCCATATATCTAACTGGATTAAAGAAGTGAGTTATACAAAAATCTTTTTTTTCATCATCTGAAAGTTTCTCTGAAAGAACTTTAATTGGAATAGAAGATGTATTTGAAGAAACTATTGATCCTTTTTTTCTTTCTTTAAAAATTTTTTCATAAATATTATGTTTAATATCAATTCTCTCAACGACAGCTTCAACTATCCAGTCTGCTTCACCGACTTCATTAAAATTATCATTTATATTTCCAACATTAATATTATTTATTTTTGACTTATCTATTAATAAAGGAGGTCTAGACTTAAAAATTCTTTCTCTAGCTTTTTCAGAAATTTCAGTGGTTAAGTCTAGGAGTGTTACTGGAACATTTGCATTACATAATTGAGCAGCTATTCCACTACCCATTGTACCTGATCCTATGACTACTACTTTATTAATTTTCATAATGAGAATAAAAGTTTATAATGAATATCTTATTCAAGAGCAACTTAAAGGCATCAAATATTATATTATTATTATTTAATTATTTTTGTAATTGATGGAATTATTGCCACTGCAAGAGCGATTTTGAATAATTCACTTGGTAAAAAAGGATATAGACCACCAGCTAAAGCCTTTTCATAACCGATAACTGAACCCAAATAACCCACCCCAACAATAAAAATAATAGAGGTTGCTAGCAAAAGAGAAAATAAACTTTTGATATAAGAATCGTTAAAATTTCTTTCTGCTAAATAACCCACAACACCCGCTGCAATGGTCATTCCATAAAGATAGCCAGCTGTTGGACCTGTTAAATAGAGTAATCCACCACCTTTTGCAAAAACTGGAAGCCCAATAGCTCCTTCGAAGAGATATAATAAGAGTGTAAAAAACGCTAACTTTGACCCAAATGTCATTCCAATTATAAAAACTGCAAAAGTTTGCATCGTCATTGGAACTGGCCAAAATGGAACTTGAACTTTTGACGAAAAAGCTAGGATAAGTGTACCTATTAACATCAAAGAAATATTTTGAAAATAAATATTTATTCTAAAATCAGATAATAAATTTTTAATCAATGTAGAGTTGTTTTTCATCTTAGAACGTATTTAAACATACTTAAATACAAATTTAAAATAATAAATATAAAACTTTAATTAATCTGGTCTTTTTGTAATTCTTTTAGTGGTATGTGGCATCTGATGGAGTTTCCACTGTTAGTTATTTGCCATGTTGGTACCTCATTTTTACAAATATCTCCTAATATTCTTGAACATCTCCCTTGAAAACTACATCCTTTTTGAGGTGGTTTTTCTTCTACAATATCTTCGGCAACTAATTTTGGTTTGATATCTGGATCTGGTTCCAACACTGCTCCTAATAAAACCTCAGTATAAGGGTGTGATGGAAATTGATAAACATCTTTTGATGGTCCCACTTCACACAATCTTCCTTGATAAAGAACAGCAACTCTATCACTTATAGCTCTTACGACAGCTAAATCATGAGATACAAATATATATGTAGTTCCAAAATCTTCTTTAAGTTGTTGTAACAAATTTAATACGGCCGCCTGAACTGATACGTCTAATGCAGATGTTACCTCATCACATAATATAATATCTGGTTTAGCTGCAAAAGCTCTTGCAACTGCAACTCTCTGTTTTTCACCACCAGATAATTGTCTAGGGTACCTAGACATATAAAATTCTCCAAGTCTTACTTTTTGTAATAGGTCTATAATATTTTTTTTTAATTCTTCGCCCTTTAAACCAAAATATAACTTCAATGGTTGTGCTATTATTTCTTCAACAGTATGGTTTGGGTTTAAAGACTCATCTGGATTTTGAAAAATTAATTGAATAATTCTTAAATCATTGGGATCTCTCTCTTTAAGGTCAGATGATAAATTTCTATTTTGATCAAATTTTATTATTCCACCTTTGGTTCTGAGCAACCCAGCAATAGATTTAAGAATTGTTGACTTTCCACTACCTGACTCTCCAACAAGAGCTATAGTTTCACCCTTCTTAATATTAATATTGATATCTTTAACAGTTGGGTTGTCATCAGAAATTCTATTTAATACTTGGTCTAAAAGTTTTTGTTTAGCGTAACTTATTGAAACTTCTGAAAGGTTTAATATTTCTTTATCCTGTGTACTTGTCTTAATTTCATTTACAGTTTGATTAACCTGACTGTCATTCATTAAACTCTTATGATTAAAACATCTAACACTAGTGTTTAATTCCTCTAAGTACTCAAGTTGAGGTGAGTTATTTTTACATTTTTCTTCTGAAAAATCACACCTATCAAAGAAACTGCAGCCCCTATGTATTGTTCCAGGTTGAGGTTGGCTACCAGGCATTGATTGTGGAAGTCCTGCTAGTGATAATTTTGGGATAGATTTGAGCAAACCATAGGTATACGGATGAATTGGTTTTTTAAGAATATCTCTTGAGGGCCCTTCTAATACTATTTCACCAGAATACATTACGATAATACGATCACTTACTTGAGCTATTGCTCCCAGGTCATGGCTTACATAAACCATTGATGTTCCTGTATCTTTAGCAATGAAATTAAGTAGTTCTAAAACGTGAGCTTGTGTTGTTACATCTAAGCCAGTAGTGGGCTCATCTAAAAGAAGTAAATCAGGAGTTCCAGCTAATGCCATTGCAACCGCAACTCTTTGTTGTTGTCCTCCTGAAAGTTCATGAGGATATCGAAGGGCAATTGTTTCTGGTGAAGGAAGTCTCACTTTATTTAATAATTCAGAAATTTTTTTTTCTCTTTCTTCCTCTTTTAAATCAGAATGCAACTGTAATGCCTCATCAATTTGATAACCTATTTTTAAATTTGGTGTCAATGCCTGCCCAGCATTTTGTGGTATCATCGCTATTTTTCTACCTCTGATTTTTTCCAAATCTCTATTTTTCATTTTTAAAAGATTTGAGGAATTGAATTCACATTCTCCACCAATTGTATAGAGACCATGCTTGACATACCCCATCATTGCTAATGCTAGAGTACTTTTTCCAGATCCAGACTCTCCAACAATACCAACGGTTTCACCTTTTTTAATATTTGTACTTATGTTTCTTAGTATTAAAATCTCTTCACCTTTTTTACTTTTAAATCCAATGGATAAATTTTTTACTTTTTGAATTATTTCAGTCATTTTTAAACTGGAGCTTTTGTTGATCTATCTATACCTAATGCTTTAGCAAAAGCATCGGCTGTCAAATTGATACCAATTATTAAGCTGCTTAAACCAACTATTGGAGCTATCACTGACCAATAAGCAAAAGACATTAGACCTCTGGCGTTTGATATCATCAATCCCCAATCTGGAGTTGGGGGACTGACACCAAAACCTAAAAATGACAACGAACTAAAGCCAAGTAGCATCCATGACCATCTCATTGCACCTTCCACTAAAATTGCATCTCTTACATTTGGAATTATCTCATTCCATATAATTGAAAAATTACTGTGACCCCTTGCTCTAGCGGATACAATAAAGTCTTTTGCAATAACATCATGGGTTGCAGCTCTTGCTACTCTTACAATTCCTTTACCATAAAAGAAACCCAAAGCCGGTATTAGTACTTCAGTTGATGTTCCTAACAATGAAACAATTAATAACATTGCTAATATCCACGGTATAGATAAAAATGCATCAACAATTCTCATAACTATATCGTCAGTTTTTCCACCAACTAGTCCACAAAAAATTCCTAATAGACCACCCCAAAGTAGCGCTATCAAAGATCCAAAGAAGGTAATTGTTAAAGCTGTTCTTCCACCTAAAATTGTTCTAGTAAAAACATCTCTTCCAAGATCATCAGTTCCAAACCAATACTCAGCAGAAGGAGCCTGTAGCATTAAAGTTGGGTTTATTGCTTTAAAATCATATGGCGCAACATAAGGACTAATAAATGCAAGAATTACATGGAAAATCAGTATACTTAAACCAATAAATCCTGATGGTCTTGAGGCCATTGTAATTATTATCTCAGAGACCTTTGCGAAATTACTTTTCTTTTCTTCCTGATAAATATTATCTAATTTCATATTATTTTCTTATCTGTAACGTCTTTAATCTTGGGTTGAGCATCAATGTCATTAAATCCGCCAGTAAATTTATACTAACATATATAGATGCAAGAATTATTGCTAATGCTTGAACTGTAGGTAAATCTCTATTTGAAATAGACTCAATAACTAACCTTCCAAGACCAGGATAATTAAATACAACCTCAGTTACAACAACACCACCTAAAAGCCATGCAATTGTTAAAGCTACAACATTAATAGCGGGTAACAACGCATTTGGTAAAACATGTTTAAAAACCATTTTCCAATACGGAACACCTTTTAAAATTGCCATTTGGACGTATTCGCTTGCCATAACTTGAATGACGCTTGATCTCACCATCCTAGCCATATGCGCTGTCATAATCATTGCAATAGCGATTACTGGTAAAATAATATTTGGTAATAGTTCTAATAATGAAACATCAGTTGGAACAATTACAATTCCCGGTAACCACTCTAACCATATTGCGATTATTAATATTAATAAAGTAGCACTGATAAACTCTGGAATAGTCATAGCAAATATAGTTACTGTTGAAATTGCAACATCAGGTAATTTATCTCTCCAAAGAGCAGTTACAATTCCAAGTATTAAAGCAATTGGTATACCAATAAAAATAGCAGCTGAGGCTAGAACTAATGAATTTTTAATACGTGGCCCTAGAACCTCTTTGATCGGCATTTCTCCACTCAATGAATAACCAAAGTCTCCTTGAATAGCATTTACTGCCCAGGATACATATCTCTCATATGCAGGAACATTCAAACCTAATCTTCTATAACAAGCCTCTAATTGTTCTCCAAAAGCTTGTCTTTCAAGATATGTCGTACAAGCGTCACCAGGTAAAATTTCTGTTCCAACAAAAGTGATTAGAGATACGATAAATAAAGTTATTAGACCTAATAGAATTCTCTTTATAATTAAAAAAAGCATAAGAATACTTAAATTTTAAATTATTTATATAGAAATGAAAGAGGTTTTACAGGCCTACTTAAAGGCCTGTAAAACAAAATTATTATTGAACGCTAACTGTGTGCCATCTAATTGAAAAATACTCAACTTCATCGAGATTTTTCACTTTAGAAGATGTGACAACCAGTCTAGATACATGGTAAGGAATCATAGTTCCAGACTCTTCCCATAGTGTTTTCTGAGCATTGATATATGCTGCTTTTCTTTTGCTAAATTTTAACTCTCCTCTGGCTTCAGCTAAATTTTTGTCAAAAGATGCACTTTTATAGAAAGACTCGTTCCATTTTGCTCCGCTATGATAAGCTTCGTGCAAAATACTGTCTGCAGGTCTTTCATTCCAACGTGTCATTGCTACAGCCTTTTTCATCCAAGTTTCATTCCAATAACTTTTTGAAGGTGTCATTTGGATGTCAGCTCTGATGTTAGCTTTTGCAAATTGTTGTTGTAAAACCTCAGCAATAGTTGGCCAAGTTGGTTCTTTTGTAGAGACGTGAATTGTCATATCTATTCCATCTGGATAACCTGCCTCAGCAAGTAATTTTTTTGCAGTTGCTGGTTGAGGTGGACAACTCTTTTTCATTCTATATTGGTCTGAAGGTGCAACAGGAGTATCGCAAGATACTGTTGCTGCTCCAGCCATAACTAGATCAACTAATTCTTGTCTATCTACAGCTATTCTGACAGCTTTTCTTACTCTTACATCATCAAATGGTGCAACGTCAGTTCTCATTACCATACCTCTCCAATTTCCTGTAGGTATAACTGAAACATTAAACTTTGAATTACCATCAAATATTTTTTTCTGATTGAATGGAACATATCTATTCATATCAATTTGACCAGTAAGTAGAGCTTGAATTCTAGCTTGACCATCTGGGATAGCTATTACATGTACTTCAGCAAGTTTAGGTGCTCCTTCCCAATAGTCTGGGTTTGCTTTAAGAATTGTTGTTCCCTCAGCATCAAACTTTTCGACTATAAAAGGTCCAGTTCCAATACCAGTTTTTCCAATAGTATCACCTGATCCACTAGGTATCATTCGTAGTCTATAATCAGTTAATAAAAGTGGAAAATCTGCAAAAGATGTATTCAACTTCATTTTAACTGTGTGTGAGTCTACAATCTCGATATCTGTTACTGCACTCATACTTTTCTTTGCGGGAGAACCTATTTCAGGATCTTTAACTCTCATCAAAGAATATTTTACATCCTCTGCGTCAAAATCAGATCCATCGTGGAATTTAACACCTTTTCTTAAGTTAAAAGTCCATTCTGTTGCATCTGCATTTCCTGACCAGTCAGTTGCAAGCTCAGGAGATGTAACCCCTTTAAGATCTTTTCTAACAAGACGGTTCTGTGTCATTATTACTACCTGAAACAGTCGTCCTTTAGTAATTGCGTCTAAATTTGTATCTTTTCCAAAACCAACATCATGAGATAATTTAAAAACTCCACTTGATGCATTGGCAAAAGAAAACGTTACAAATAGTGATACCAATGAAACTGATATCAATTTAAAAATGTTTTTCATAATTTCCTCTCTTTAAAAAAATAAAAGGTAACAATTAGCAACTTATATAGCAACAGTGAAAATGGTTCTTTTTTATTTGTTTTATTGATGTATTTTGATTATTTAAAAAAAAGTAATGAAAGATTTAATCAATAAATATAGGTTTACAGTTAAGCCTGTTAGCCTTGAAAATTCTAACTCTTTGGAGCTTGCAAGGTCAATTCAAGTTCATCCGCTAACTTATCAAGAGCTGCCTTATGACCCTGAATATTCTAATTATGCTGGAAGACTAACACTTGAGAAATTGTCAAATGTTAGTTCCGAGGAAATGTATTGGAAAGGAAGACAAGAAATAATTTTTAGACATACTGGTGAACATCCATTTGAAATATCTGGTCCAGATTCGTTAAAGTTATTACAAAAAATATTTCCAAGAGATGTATCAAAAATATCAAAAGGAAGATGTTCTTACCAGTTTGCTTGTTATCATGATGGGGGAATGATTACAGATGGAGTTCTATTAAAAATTGAGGAAGATAAATATTGGTTTGCTCAAGCAGATGGGGATCTTTTTTCTTGGTACAAAGCTCATTCTAAAAATATGGATGTTCAAATAAAAGATCCTGAAGTATGGGTAAGTCAGATTCAAGGCCCTTTATCAATGAAACTTTTAGAAAATATAGCAGACGGATTTTCTGAAAATGACTGGAAATATTTTGATTGGAAAGAATTACAAATCTTAGATCAAAAAGTAATTGTAAGTCGAAGTGGTTTTACAAATGAACTAGGTTGGGAAATTTATTTTCGACCTGAAAATGAAACTGAAAAAGTTGGAGATTACATTCTTGAGGAGGGAAAAAAATTAGGTATGATTTTAGTAGCCACTCCTGGTTTTAGATGTAGAAGAATTGAGGCGGGTCTACTATCTGCAGGACAAGACTTTTCAAAAAAAACAAATCCTTTTTCAGTTGGTCTTGGGCGTTTTATAAATTTTGATAAAGAAGATTTTATTGGGAAAGAAGCTCTCATGACATCAGATAAAAAATGCAAGACATGGGGAATTAGAGTTACAGAGGGAACTGCTATTAAAGGTGAAAGTATTAAAATAAATGAAAAAAATATTGGTAAAATAACTTCTAGTACTTGGTCGCCATATCAAATTTGTGGAGTTGGTATTGTACACCTCGATAATAGTGAAAATGGACCAGGAGATGTTGTCGATGTTAAATGCACTGATGGAAAAGTACATAAAGGAGAAATCTGTAAATTGCCAATGTATGATGCAAAAGGAGAAATTGTTAGAGGTCTAAATAGAAATATTCCTAAAGTGCCTAATCCTTGGGCTGGTATTAAAACCACAAATTAAAAAATTTATTTAGTGAAGGCTAAAAAACAAATAATAGCAGTTGGAGGTGGTGGACTCACTCATAATGAAGATAGCGATTTAGATCAGTTTTTTTTAGATCAAATAAGTAAAGAAAACTGCTCTATAGGATTTTTACCAACCGCTAGTAATGATGATTCCAGAAAAACTGAGTTATTCTACAAAAGATTTAAAAATACTAACTTTAAAGTTTCTCATTTCAATCTTGTTTCCAAAATTAAGGGTTTTGAAAACTGGATTTCAAATTTAGATGCTATTTATGTTGGTGGAGGAAATACTAAATTCATGCTCGATTTATGGAGAAAAAATAATTTATTTGAAATTTTTAAAGAAATTTATAGCTCA
Source organism: uncultured Pelagibacteraceae bacterium (assembly GCA_902517495.1). Classification (GTDB taxonomy): domain Bacteria; phylum Pseudomonadota; class Alphaproteobacteria; order Pelagibacterales; family Pelagibacteraceae; genus Pelagibacter. The sequence continues at coordinate 14,425 of CABYCO010000005.1, forward strand.
GGAATAATTCTTTCTGGTGTAAGTGCTGGGGCTGCATGTTGGTTTGATTATTTTCTGACAGACTCAGATGGGCCTGGCTTCAAACCATTACGTGGCATAGGGCTTATATCTGGAAGTTTTACCCCACATTACTCAAATGCAAAAAGAGCTGATAAATACAGAGAAAATATAAAAAATAAAACTTTACCTAGCGGTATAGCTGTAGATGATGGAGTTGCAGTACTTTTTATTGACGGAAAACCAACTGAGGTTTATTCTTCCAGAGAAAGTCATAATGCTTATTTTGTTGATCAAAATAAACAACTTAATTTAAAAGAATATATTAAAGTTAATAATGAGTGATAATATTTTACCAAGTCAAAAAATTTTTAGTATTAAAGATGCAAGAGAACTGTCACGAAAACGTCTTCCGAAATTAGTTTTTGATTTTATTGATGGTGCATCAGGAGATGAAAAATTAGCAGAAATAAATAGTAGAGCTTTAGATCAAATTAGACTTGAACCTAAAGTTTTAAGAAATGTTGAAAAAAGATCTCTTAAAAAGAAAGTATTAGGTTATGAATTTGATTTTCCATTTGGTTTTGCTCCAATGGGAATGACTAATTTATCATGGCCTGGAGCAGACTCTATGTTAGCAGCTGAAAGTGCGAGAAATAATATTCCTACGTGTGTTTCTATGGCTTCTACAACAACTTTAGAAAAAATGTATGAACTTTCAGAAGGTCACTCATGGATGCAGCTATATATATTTCAGGATGAAAATTTTGTTATGGAACTTTTAGATAGAGCTAAAAATACTGGATACGAAGTTGCAATATTAACTGTGGATGTCCCAGTACTATCCAGACGAACTAGAGATGATAAAAATGGTTTCTCCTACCCTTTCAAGATTGGTCCAAAACAATTTTTTGATTTTGCAACTCATCCTACTTGGTCTTTATCGACTTTGCTAAGCGGCATTCCTAAACCAATGAATTACGTAACATCTAAAAGTGGAGATGGTATTTTTAAAAGAAAAGAAAGTAGAGGTTCTACTGATTGGGATACACTTAAGAGAGTAAGAGATCAATGGAAAGGTAAACTTATAATTAAAGGAGTAATGTCTCCTGACGATGCAAAACAAATTAAGGAGGCTGGCGCTGATGCAATACAAGTTTCAAATCATGGAGGCAGACAATTAGATAGCGCTACAGCAGCAATAAATATGCTTCCATTAATAAGAAAGTCAGTAGGTAGTGATTTCCCTTTAATTTTTGATAGTGGAATAAGAAGTGGAAGTGATATTGTAAGAGCACTTGCATTTGGTGCTGATTATGCAATGATTGGTAGGCCCGTAATGTATGCAATGGGTGCTGATGGAAGAAAAGGATTAAGGAGAATTGTGGAAATAATCAAAGAAGAAGCCAGCACGACACTTGGGTTAGTGGGATTAAACGATATTAATGATGTAACTTCTAATATAGTAATAGATAGTGCTGTAAATAAGGTAAATTACTAAATGAGCGAAAACAAAATTAGAGGTGGGGCTTTACTTGCGAGGGCTCTAAAAGACAAAGGAATTAGTAAAGTTTTTACTCTTTCGGGAGGTTTTTGTAATCCAGCTATTGAAGGTTTTGCTGAATGCCAAATTGAAGTTATAAACACTCCTCATGAGCAGATTGCAGGGCACTTAGCGGATGGTAATACAAGAATTACACGTAAACCATCAGTATGTTTAGTTGGACCCGAAGGATTTACAAATGCAGTCCCTTCAATGATGGAGGCTTGGGGCGAGAGAAGTCCAATTATTTATATTACCGGATCTAGCAGTCTTAAAAGACAAGGTTCAGGTGGTTTTAAAGAAATTGACGATGTTTCAATTGCAGCCCCTTTAACCAAATATAGCGCGAGTATTACAGATGGAACTAGAATAAGAGAATTTGTAGACAAAGCATATCATATTGCAACTAACGGGTATCCTGGGGCCGTACATCTTAGTCTTCCTGTTGATATAATGTTTTCATCTTTTGTGGAGGAAGTTGGTTTAGAAGAAAGACCATATTCTCAAAAAGCAAAACCTTTAGCCAAAGCTTGGCCAGATCCAAATTCACTTTCGGAAATTTTAGAGCTTGCTTGTAATTCAAAAAAACCAGTTATTATTGGTGGACACGGTGTTTGGTGGTCACATTCAGAAAAAAATCTTGAGGCAGCCGGTAATAATTTAAATATACCAATTTTTAATGTCCCATATCATCAAAAATTATTAGGAGAAGAAGCTAACGCTTATATGGGCTTGGCTGATATACATCAATATCCTCCTTCAGAATTTGCATTACAAAATTCAGATCTAGTTCTTGTAGTTGGAGCACGATTAGATAATCAATTGAATTTTGGAAATCCACCTTTTATACCAGAATCAACAAAATTAGTTTGTGTGAATGGTTCACATGAAGAATTAGAACTTAATAGAGCTGCAGATTTTAGTTTACTAAGTGACCCTGGTGTTTTTTTAGATACATTATCCAACTTAAAAAAAAATAATAAATGGTCTTTGGATACAAAGTGGTTTGAAGAGAATAAAAAAAAGAAGAAAGAATGGGTTGATAAATCATTAAAAGATTTAGAAATTGAAGCTGAGGCATCTAAAAAAAATGGAGGAAAAATTCACCCTTTACAACTTTCATTGGATGTTCAAGATGCAATGGGTGAAAATGATTGGCTTGTTATCGATGGAGGAAACACTCATTTTTGGTCAGAAATTGCAATCAATATCGCAGGTGCTAAAGGGAAAAAATTAAAAGGAATATTACATCCTGGAACTTTTAGCATGTTAGGTGTTGGAGTTTCATTCGCTTTATCTGCTAAAAACCACAATCCAGATTCAAATGTAGTTCTGATTAGTGGAGATGGTGCGTTTTTATCAGGAGGTATGTCTATTGAAAGTGTATTTTATCAGAAAAAACCTATTACTGTTGTAATCGATAATAACGGGGGTCTTGCTTCAATTGGCCAACAACAGGAAAGGTTATTTAAAAGTGGAAAAAGTGTAGGAACTGATTTTCGTGATATACCATTTCATAAGATATTTGAGGGTTTTGGAGGACATGGAGAATTAGTTAATAAAAGAGAAGAACTAGGTCCAGCACTTAAAAGAGCAATGGAAAGTGGAAAACCAGCATGCGTAAATGTTAAAGCAAAACCTGTATTAAGCCCAATAGTCTCTGCAGTTGCAAGTAAAAGAGAAAAATCATCAATAGAATAATTGTGGTAACTTTCTCTTCTCACTTATTAGATGCAACAAATGGCTCGCACGCTGCAAATGTTGAAGTAATTATTTATCAAATTAATGAAAATGGAGAAAAGAAAGTTTTCTACGAAACTAAATCTGATGAAGGTGGACGAATACTGCAAGAATTTGAATTAAGTAAAGACGACTGCAAGTGTGAGTATGAAATGGTTTGTAAAACTGGAAATTATTTTTCAGAAAAAAAAATAGTTTCTGAGATTAACATTAAATTTAAGATGGAAGATCAAAATAAAAAATATCATATTCCAATTATAATTTCTAAAAATAGCTACACAGTTTGGTGGTCTAAATAAAATGAGTAAAGAAAATTTAATTCCACAAAAAAATATAAAATTAAATATGTCTAGGCGTATAAGACGAACTCCATTTACAAATAAAGTAGAGGAATGTGGAGTATCTGATTTTACTGTTGTCAATCATATGCTACTACCTAAAGGTTTTAAAAATACTGTAGAAGAAGATTATTGGCATTTAAGAGAACAGGTTCAAGTTTGGGATGTGTCTTGTCAAAGACAAGTTCAAATTACAGGTCCTGATGCTGAAAAACTTGTGCAAAAGATGACGCCCCGATCCATAAAAAAAATGGAAACAGGTAAATGTTTTTATATTCCAATAATTGATGAAACAGCTGGTATGATTAACGATCCAGTTTTACTAAAACTAGATGACGATATGTTTTGGATTTCTATTGCAGATTCAGATATTTTACTTTGGGCAAAAGGTATTGCTTTAGGATCAAAATTAAATGTAGAAATTATCGAACCAGATGTCTATCCACTGGCTATTCAGGGTCCCAAATCTGAAGATCTTCTAATTTCAATATTTGGGGAGGATATAAAGAAGTTAAAATTTTTTAATTTTAAAGTTTTTGATTTTTTAGGAACTAAACAAATTATTGCCAGATCAGGATATAGTAAACAAGACGGTTTTGAAATATATTTTAAGGGATTTGAAACTCATTTTAATGAGATAGAACTCGGAGAAAAACTTTGGGACACTGTTTGGGAGAATGGACAAAAATTTAATATTTCCCCAGGATGTCCAAATTTAATTGATAGAATTGAGGCAGGGTTAATGTCTTACGGAAATGATTTTACAAAAGAAAATAATCCTTTGGAGTGCAATCTTGAAAAATACTGCAAACAAGAAGATGATCACGATTTTATAGGTAAAGAAGCTCTAAGAAAGATCCAATCTGATGGAATAGTTCAGAAAATGAGAGGAATTTTGTTTGATGGAGATCCATGTAAGCCAACCGGTGTGCCTCTACCAGTATATTCAAAGGATAATGTAAAAATTGGCCAAATTGCTTCTGGAATATATTCTCCAAGATTTAAAAAAAATATTGGTCTTTCTATGATTTTAAAAGATTACTGGGAAATTGGAAATGAGGTTTTTGTAAATACTTTCAATGGAAAAAATAGAAAAGGCATTATAACTTCTTTACCATTTCCAGATTAACCTTATATTTATAATTATGTTTAAACCTGTTATTGCCGGCTTCTCTAGATCACCTTTTACAATGGCGAGAAAAGGTGCTCTCATAGATACAAAACCCGTTAATTTATTAGCAGAGGTGATTAAAAATTTAGTTTCCAAAACCAATGTTAAAAAAGATGATATTGAAGATATTGTAGTTGGTTGTGCATTCCAAACTGGAGAACAGTCATTTAATATTGGAAAGCTAACAACATTTTTGACTAATATGGATGTCAAAACTTCAGGGATGACAGTTGATAGATGGTGTGGTTCTTCAATGGAAGCTATTCATATCGCTGCAGGTAAAATTTCATTAGGTGCAGGAAAAGTATTTATATGTGGAGGAGTTGAAAGTATGACCAGAGTTAATACAGGATTTGACCCGATACCTTTTCCTGAAAATAAAAATGATAATCCTCATGTATATTTTTCAATGGGAACTACCGCTGAAAATGTTGCTAAAAAATATAATATCTCAAGACACGAACAGCAGGAATTTGCGATCTCAAGTCATCAGAAAGCGCATGAAGCTCAAACAAAAGGAAATTTTAAAAATGAAATAGTATCTATTGGTGATTGTGATACTGATGGAAATATTAGACCAGGTAGCACAATGGAAAAATTAGACGGATTAAAACTTGCATTTGATGAAAATGGTACTGTTACAGCAGCAACTTCTTCACCTTTAACCGATGGTGCAGCTGCAACATTAATTTGTGAAGAAAGTTATGCAAAGGAAAATAATTTAAATATCTTGGGAAGAATTGTGTCTACGGCAGTACAAGGTTGTGACCCTGACTATATGGGATTGGGTCCAATTGGAGCATCAAGGAAAGCTTTAGAAAGAGCTAATTTGCCAGCAGATAAAATTGATATTGTTGAATTAAATGAGGCTTTCGCTTCACAATCATTAGCATGCATTAAAGATTTAGGTATAGATAAAGATAAAGTTAATTTAGATGGTGGAGCACTTGCTCTTGGACATCCTCTTGGAGCAACAGGTGCAAGAATTACAGGTAAAGCTGCTGAATTACTTCAGAGAGAAAATAAAAAGTATGCTTTATCTACTCAATGCATTGGTTTGGGTATGGGAATTGCTACAGTAATTGAATCTATTAACTAACTATCTATTTATTCCTCTTAATCTTTCAGATCTTCTTCTTAAAAGCTCAGCTGTCAGTAAAATTAATATTGATAAAACAATTAAACATGTTGCTACAGCTAAAATTGTAGGACTAAGTTGCTCTCTAAGACCAGTCCACATTTGAACTGGTATTGTAGTGTTATCTAACCCAGCCAGGAATAATACCACCACAACCTCATCGAAAGATGTAACAAATGCAAATAAACCACCAGAAATAACTCCAGGTAGTATTAATGGTAAGGTAATTTTCATAAAAGTATTGAAAGGATTGCTGCCCAAACTAGATGCAGCTCTAGTTATGCTATGATCAAACCCTGATAGTGTAGCGGTAACTGTAATTACCACAAATGGAGTTCCTAAAATAATATGGGCTAAAATTATACCTAAGTGTGTTGCGGCTAAACCTGCTTTTGCCATAAAAAAGAAAATTGCAACACCTGAAATAATTAAGGGAACTATCATGGGAGAAATTAAAATCGCCATTATCAAACCTTTATAGGGCATATGTCTGCTGCTCAAACCTAAGGCAGCTAATGTACCAAGTATAATTGAACCAATGGTTGCAAATATTGCAATTATAAAACTATTTTTTGCAGCTAAGCCCCAAGGGTTTTTTGTTCCATAGACCATATCTTTGTACCATCTCGTAGAAAATGCATCTGGATCAAGTCTCATCATTCCATCTGTAAAAACTAAAAATTCTTCTGCATTAAATGATAATGGAAAAATTACAAACAATGGTGCAATTAAAAAGAAAAATACACATCCACATACAAAAAGATAAAAATAATGCCAGATTCTATAATGGGGTTCAGTATATTTTGGTAAAGCCATAATTATCCTAGTTTGATATTATCAACTCCTACAAGTTTGTTATAAATCCAATAAATAACTAATACTCCAGTCAACAACATTAATCCCATTGCAGAAGCAAAGCTCCAATCTAAAGTACTTTTCATATGATAAGCTATCTGATTACTTATAAGTGTTCCAGACGCTCCTCCTACCAGAGCTGGAGTTATGTAATAACCAATTGCAAGTATAAAAACTAATAAGCAGCCTGCTCCAATTCCTGGTATTGTAAGTGGAAAATAAATTTTAAAAAAAGCTACACCTGGAGTTGCCCCTAGAGATTTTCCAGCTCTCATTAAACTTGGAGAGATTGTTTTCATAACACTATACAAAGGTAATACCATAAATGGTAAAAGTATTTGTGTCATAGCAACATAAGTCCCTGTTTTGTTGTACATCATCTCTGGCCTATTATCGTCTGTAACAAGACCGATCCATACAAAAAAGTCATTTACCAGTCCTTGTTGTTGTAACAAAATCATCCAACTGGCAGTTCTCACAAGTAGTGAGGTCCAAAATGGAAGCAGCACACAAATCATGAGCAAATTACTATACTTCATTGGAAGAGTTGCTAATAAATGTGCAATTGGATAAGCCATTAAAAAACAAAAAAGAGTTACAAAAAAAGCTACCTCTAATGTTCGTGACCATAAAATTCTATGAATTCGTCTATTTTCAGATACCTGTACAATTTTACCCTCTTCATTAGAGTACATGTCAACGCCCTTCAAATATTTTGAGTAAGTGTAAGCTGGAGCTCTTCTTTTTATTGCTCTCCAATAATCTACATTTCTCCACCTTTTGTGCACTTTTATGATTTGCTCTTTATAGTTCCCCTCCTCAAATTTCTTTTGTTTTCTAGCTAATTTTTTTAATACACTCTTAAAACCATTTTTCTCGTAATTAAGTTGGGTTTGTAATCTACCTGCTGTTTTATTTTCTACCAAAATTTTGTAATCCAAATAAAAAGCTTCGAATACTTCTTCTGGTGGAAGTTCTTTTCCATCCCACTGCTCCATTGCTTTGTATGTTTTAGGCAACATATTGGTAACCATTTTGTCATCTATACTTCTAGAGAACATGTCTGCGATTGGAATGATGTAAGTAATGATTAGAAATAAGAGTAATGGAGTAACTAAAAGAAAAGCTTTTATTTTATTTTTTTTTTCTGCTTGCTTAAGGCTTTCCTCTAAAGGAATTCCATCAGTAGTTAGTATTTTTTGTGTTTCTGAGCTCATAAAAAAAGGGCGGTTGTAGTAACCGCCCTTAATATAATATAAAATTAAAGTGTTTAAAACTCTAATTATTTAATACTAGCTTTCATAGCTTCCCACTGTTCACCAAGCTCTGTGCCGTTATCAGCCCAGTACTCAGCGTTCACTAAGAAGTATTTTTTAAGGTTAGCTGGTGCTGTTGGCATATGTGGAACCATGTTTGTTTTTCCATCTTTATACCAAGGCTCTCCTGCTTCCATAACTGCAATTGATGATTTTCTCCATGGAGCATATGCAATATATTTTGCACTTCCTGCTAACATTTCAGTGTTTGTCATCATTGCTAACGCTTTCATAGCGTCTGCTTCGTTTGGTCCACCTTTTACTAATGCAAAATATTCATAGTCAAGACCTTGTCCGTCCCAAACTTGAACTATTGGAGCACCTTCTCCAGTTGCAGCATTGAAAAATCTACCGTTCCAACCAGTTGCCATTACAACCTCACCACTCATTAATAATTCTGGTGGTTGAGCACCTGCTGACCAAAATACACATCCACCATTTGGATCTTCACAAAGTGCTTTGATTTTGTTCATAGCTCTAGTTACGTAAGCTGGATCTTCTAGTTTTTTGTAAATAAATTCTCCACCTTTACCCATTTTTACACCATCAGCTGCTAAAGCAATTTCTAGGTTTGTAAGTGCGCTTTTGTAGATAGCTCTTTTTCCTGGAAATCTTTTTGTGTTAAAGAAATCTTTTATAGTTTTTGGAGTACTTTTTAACAGATCGCTGTTGTAAGCATAGTTCCAAGAATATAAAATATTTCCTACAGCACATTTACTTGGCATGTCTGTAAAGAAGTCTTCACTTGCAGGTGTACCATCTGGAGCTGGTGGAAAGTCTTTATCAAAATCAAATTCAACAAAAATACCTTCGTCACAACCATTAATAGTATCATAAGCGAATACATCTATGATATCCCATGTAATCGCTCCTGCTTCTTTTTGGGCTTTAATTTCTGATAATCCACCAGAATAATCTACCCATTCGATTGGTATACCCAATGCTTTTGCAGTTGGATCACCATATCCCAGCTTTTGACTTTCTGTGTAAGCTCCACCCCACGATGCAACAACTACTGCAAATGCTGATGAAGATACTGAGATAGCAAAAGTTACGGCAAGTAATAATTTACTTAATTTTTTCATTTATCCTCCGTTTAAACGTTTTTTTATAAAAAACGAAGTACAGCAACATAGGAAAAAAGAGTCAACAGGGGATTTTAACAATAATGTAATAATTTAGCTTATTTTGGGTCTAAAGCTCTAGCGTCATGACTATTCCAGCCAATATTAATCTCATTTCCAAGTTTAATATCTAAATTCTGAGAACTATTTGGAACTTTTAAAATAAATTCTGAATTTCCAAGCAAGTTAAGTCTCACTCTTGTGTGGTCACCATGATATATAACCTCTTCTATTTTACCTTTTTGATTGTTATCCATTTTATCTTTAGGATTAATCAATGCTCTTTCAGGTCTAATTGAAACTGTAGTTTTTTCACCAACAGACTTAACTGAAATTGGATTTGCAATTATTTCACCCTTATCTAGTTTAACTTTACAGGATCCATTTGATATATCTGAAATTTCTCCAGCGAAAGTATTATTCTCTCCTATGAATTCAGCAACAAAGGAATTCACTGGCTCTTCGTATAGCTTATCTGGACTAGAAAGTTGTTGAACTTTCCCATCATTGAAAACTGCAATTCTGTTTGACATAGTTAATGCTTCACCTTGATCATGAGTAACATACACGACTGTTACACCAATGCTTTCATGAATATGTTTAATTTCATATTGCATACTTTCTCTTAAATTTTTATCTAAAGCACCTAAAGGTTCATCCATCAGAACAACAGAAGGATCAAATACTAAAGCTCTTGCAACAGCTACTCTTTGTTGTTGACCTCCAGAAAGTTGTCCAGGCATACGATTACCAAATCCTGACAACGAAACCATAGATAATGCTTTTTCGACTTTTTTATCTATATCTTCTTTTGAAATTTTTCTTACTCTTAATGGAAAAGCTAAATTTTCAAAAACCGTCATATGTGGAAATAAAGCATAATTTTGAAAAACCATTCCAATACCTCTTTTGTGTGGAGGGATATTTGAAATTGGATTTTTATCTAAATAGATTTCTCCATTAGTTGGGGTTTCAAAACCTGCGAGCATCATTAAACATGTGGTTTTTCCTGAACCAGAGGGTCCAAGCATTGTTACAAACTCACCTTCTTCGATGTCCAAATTCAAATCTTTAACTACTAATACTTTTCCATCGTAACTTTTGTCAACTTTATCAAATTTTACGAAATCTTCTTTTTTTGACATAGATTAGTTTTTAAAACACTTAGTTAACTTGTTTGCAACAATTAATTAGCTCTTAATGTGTAACTCTTTTGGAAAATTGCAGAATAATTCGCATCCTTTGTCAGTAACTCTTATAGCCTCCGAAGCTTCAACTCCCCAATCACCAAATTGCATTACAGCTATCATATGAAAACAAGCATTCGGTACTAGTTCAGTCATTTCTCCTTTATATATATTAAGAGTATGCTCACCCCAATCTGGTGGGTAACCTATTCCAATTGAATAACCAGTTCTTGATTTTTTCTCTATTCCATATTTATCTAAAATACCCCAAAAAGCTTGCGCTACATCATTTGCTGTATTCCCAGGTTTTGTAGCATCAATTCCAGCTTGAAGAGCTTCGATAGTTTTGTTCATCGTGTCTATTTTTAATTGATCCGGTTTTCCAAGTAATATGGTTCTGGCCATTGGCGCATGATATCTTTTATAAACTCCAGATAACTCAACAATCGTTGCTTCGCCCTCGACAAACTTGTCCTGCGTTGCTGTTAAATGTGATGCCGATGTTCCTTTACCTGTTGGAAGAAGTGTAGCAATACTTGAATACTCTCCACCAAACTGGGGAGTTCCATAAAATAAAGTTTTTTGTATTTCTCCGACTGCATCGCATTGTCTTACTCCTGGTTTTATTACCTCCATTGCAGTCCTCATTCCTTTTTCTGAAATGAGTGCAGCAGTTTTCATATAATTAATTTCTGCATCAGATTTTGCAAATCTTGCCCAGTTAACTAATCTCTCTGAATCTTTTATTTTTGCATTTGGTAAACCTTGTTTTATCTTTTCATAGCAAAAAGCAGTAAAATAATGAGCATCCATTTCAACCCCAATTGAAAGCTTATCCCAATTTCTATCTTTGATAATCTGAACTAAATAATCGTAAGGATGTTTTGGCCATGTATGAATATAATTTTCATCATAAACAATTATATTTTCATCTTTTAGATAAGTTTTAATATACGCACCACCTGAGTCTTGCGCTCTTACAAAACATAAAGGTTCTTCAGCGTTAACATGAACAATTGCACACTGTGCATAATAAAAAGACCATGCATCATAACCGGTTAAATAATTCATATTATTTGTGTCGTGAGAAATTAATAGTTCAATACCTTTATCCTGCATCATCGACTGAACTTTTTTTAATCTTTGTTTATATTCGTCTTTGGTAAATGACATAAATTTTTATCTGAATAATTTACCAAAACCTTCTACAAGATTATTTTTATTTATTTGGACAAGAGTATCCCAAATTAAAGCCTGATTACTTGATAAAACAATGGTGTTAAGTTTTTTCTCAAGTTTATCAATTATTGGTAATACTGGCAGGGCTGTACAAGATACAAATAATGCATCCGCTCCATTTAAATTTATTTTAGACAAGACATCATACAAATAATTTTGGTCTACTTTTCCAATGTCATAATCTGCTTCTATATCAAAGTATGAATTGGATGTTATTTCAAAACCTTCAGACCTAAAATATTCCATAACCTCATCATTAAGTTTTTTGCTGTAAGGTGTAAATAGTGAAAGCTTTTTAATATTTAACTTTTTTAATGCTTTTATAGCTGCAGTACTTGGTGTTGTAACTTCAGCCATTGGTTTAGCTGCTTTCACCTTTTGCTCAATAGAATTAAAACCTGCTGCAATAGTTCCAGAGGTACATCCGTAGACAACGCAATCAATATCTTGATCTGGTAAAATATCTTTTGTTACACTGGTTACTTTATCTGACATTTTGATCAGATTTTCTTTGGTTAAAGGATTATAGCACTCTATTCTATTAACAAAAAAATCAATTTCTCTATCTTTAATTACATTTATAAAATCTCTTTCAATCATAAAATCACTCGCAAGAGCAATAAGGCCAACTCGTGGATTTGATTTACTTACGTATTTTGGTTCTATTTTTGTTGAATTCATATTTTAAAAAGGTGAATATATCATAAGTTCTTGAATAATCATTAATATTAAATTAATTAAATGAATTTTAAAGATACTGTAGTTGCATCACTTGTTCCTATTTTTTTAGGTTTTGGTTTTGTAATTGCAAAACCTGCTTTTGAATCTTTTCCTCCAATTCTTTTAATGGGATTAAGATTTATATTTGCAGCATCAATTTTAATTTGGTGGTTTCCTATTCCCAAAGGTTTCTTGAAAAAAATTTTTATCGCTTCGTTTATAGCAAACACGTTACAATACAGTATTACCTATACTGGTTTAAATTTTATTGATGCATCTGCAGCAGTATTATTAGTACAAACAGAAGTTCCATTTGGGGTAATATTTGCTTTTTTCATGTTGAAAGAGAAACCAACTTTAAGAGCTTTGATTGGGATAGGAATTGCATTTGTAGGAGTTTATATTTTAACTGGTTCACCCAATTTAGATGGAAAAATATTTGGGATCACTCTTACAATTTTAGGTTCAGCAATATGGGCACTTGGCCAAGTAATTGTTAAACCTTTGAGTAAAGAAATTAATCCTTTAGCTTTAGTTGCGTGGCTTGCATTATTTTCTGGACCCACTTTAATTTTAATTTCTGCGGTAATTGAAGGTGATACTATATCATATTTATCAACTGCTAAATTTAATCACTGGTTGATAGCATTTTACATAGGATTTATTATGCAGCCAATTACTTATGGTTGTTTTTATTATGTTCTAAAAAGTAATCCATTATATAAAGTATTACCAATAGTGACTATGGGTATACCACCCACTGGATTGCTTGCTGCAATATTTTTATTAGGTGAAAAACCAACAAGTGAATTATTTATTGGAGGAGTAGTAATAATATTTGGTGTCATAATGATATTATATAAAAAAAAAGAGGAGGTAAATTAATGAATGTAGGATTTATTGGCTTGGGAAATGTTGGAGGAAAACTAGCTGGGAGTTTATTGAGGAATAAATTTAATTTAACAGTTAGAGATTTAGATAAAAATTTAACAAAACAGTTTAAAGATTCTGGCGCTAAAATTGCAAAATCCGCTAAAGAGCTGGCTGAAGAAGTTGATTTAATAATAACTTGTCTTCCATCTCCTGAAATTTGTGCAGAAGTGATGGAGGGAAAGAACGGAATTCTAGAAGGTATTTCTGAAAATAAAATATGGTTGGAAATGAGTACTACTGATGAGGCAGAGGTAAAAAGGATTGGGAAAAAAGTAATTGAAAAAAAGGCAATACCCTTAGATGGTCCAGTAAGTGGTGGATGCCATAGAGCAGCATCTGGAAATATAGCAATATTTGTTGGTGGAGTAAGAGAGGCATTTGAAAAGATTTTACCTGCTTTAACTGTAATGGGGCGAAAAATATTACATACAGGAGAATTAGGTACTGCTTCTGTTCTTAAAGTAATTACAAATTATTTAGCCTCTGCACATTTGGTTGCCCTTGGGGAGGCATGGACAGTAGCGAAAAAGTCAAAACTAGATCTTGCAAAAACATATAAAGGAATTGCTGTGTCATCAGGAAATTCATTTGTTCATGAAACCGAGAGCCAAGTTATTTTAAATGGCTCTTATAATATAAATTTTACAATGGATCTTGTTTTAAAGGATACAGGTCTATTTGATGAACTAGCAAAAAAATTAAATGCACCTTTAGAAATTTCTCCAAAAATTGTTGAAATATTTAAGGATGGTCAAAAAAAATATGGATCAAGAGCTTGGTCCTCGATGATAGTAAAAAGAATGGAAGATTTAAATAAAATTGATTTTAGAGCTGAAGGGTTTCCTGAGGAGTTAACTGATATTGAGCCTGAAGAAAAAGGTTATGAAATTTAAATTTTATGTTAAAGTACAATTATGATTAAAAAGAAAAATTTTTATATAAATGGAAAGTGGGTTTCACCTGCTCAGCCAAATGACTTTGAAGTAATAAATCCCTCAACTGAGGAAGCTTTTGCAATAATATCTTTAGGATCTGCTGAAGATGCAGATAAAGCAATAAAAGCAGCAAATGTTGCATTTGAAACCTGGAGAGAAACCACAAAAGAAGAAAGATTAGCTCTACTTGAAAAGTTCGATGAAATTTATAAAAGAAGATGGGACGAAATGGTTGAGGCTCAATCAAAAGAAATGGGTGCACCACTAGATTTTGCATCAGAAACTCATACTAAAATGGGTGCTGATATTTGTAGAAATAACATTGAGATTTTAAAAAATTTTAATTTTGAACATCAATTTGATCCTAAATCTAATAACCATATTAGATATGAACCAATTGGAGTTTGTGGATTAATTACACCTTGGAATTATCCAATGAACCAAATTATTTTAAAAGTTATTCCAGCTTTAGCTGCTGGATGTACAATGATTTTAAAACCGTCTGAAATTGCTCCTGTATCAGCAGTATTGTTTGCTGAAATGATTGACGAAGCTGGCTTTCCTGCTGGAGTATTTAATTTAGTGAATGGAAATGGTGAAGTTGTTGGAAATCATATTTCTGGTCATCCTGACATTGACATGGTCTCATTCACAGGATCAACAAGAGCTGGAAAACTAATTCAGAAAAATGCAGCTGATACTATAAAAAAAGTAACTCTTGAATTGGGAGGTAAAGGTGGAAATATAGTTTTTGCAGACTCATATCCTAATGCTGTTAGAGATGGTGTAAGAAATATAATGAGTAACTCTGGACAGTCATGTGATGCTCCAACAAGAATGTTGGTTGAAAAACCAATTTATGAAAGAGCTGTTAAAGAAGCTGTTGACGAAGCAAACAAAATTAAAGTTGATCTTGCATCTAAAAAAGGTGATCACATTGGACCTGTAGTTTCAAAAGTACAATACGATAAAGTTGTTAATCTTATTAATGATGGAATTAAAGAAGGTGCAACGTTAGCCGCGGGTGGACCAGATTTACCAAATGGACTTAACAAAGGTTATTTTGTTAAACCAACAATTTTTTCAGATGTAAATAATGATATGAAAATTGCAAGAACTGAAATTTTTGGACCTGTGCTTTCAATTATACCATTTGAAACTGAGGAAGAAGCAATAGCAATTACAAATGATACATCTTATGGACTTGGTAATTATCTACAAACTGAAGATAAAGAAAAAGCAAAAAGGGTTGCTAGAAAAGTAAAAGCTGGAACAGTTTATATTAATGGTCAAGCCACAGATACCGGAATGCCATTTGGTGGTTATAAACAATCTGGTAATGGTCGTGAAGGTGGTGTCTGGGGTTTCACTGAATTTTTAGAAGTTAAAGCGATTACCGGTTGGAATTAATAGTTTAAATAACTTATAATCAGAATTAGTTTAGGGGTTTATATGATTGGTTATGTGATGGTAGGCACTAATAATTTAGATGATGCTATTAAATTTTACGATAAAGTTTTAGAAGTAATTGGTTTAGATAGAAACGAGACAATAGAAGATGATTATGCTGCCTATGGAGCAAAAGGTACCAAAGATATTGAGTTTTACGTCACCAAACCTTTCAATAAAAAAGATGCCTCCTTTGGAAATGGAACGCAGATAACATTTTTAACTACATCAAGATCTCACGTAGATAAATTTCATGAGGTAGGTTTAAAAGCTGGTGGAACTAGTGAGGGATCTGGTGGTGAAAGACCAGAAGGCTCAGGAGTTTATTATTCTTATCTTCGTGATTTAGATGGAAATAAAATTTGTGCCTTTACAAATAGTAGAGAATAAAATTTATGTCATACGACGCAATCAAAACAAAATTAGAAAATAATAAAATCATTATTTTAGATGGAGGTATGGGCGCAGAACTAGAAAAAAATGGTGCTGAAATGGATAAGCATATGTGGTGCGGGAAGTGTTCTGTTGATCATCCTGAATTAGTTAGAAAAGTGCATGAGGATTATATAAATGCTGGAGCCGATGTAATTACAACTAATACTTATAGCACTACTCCAATATCAATGAGACAATATGGTTATGAAGACTATATAGAAAAATTCAATCAAAAAAGTGTTAAGGTTGCAAGAGAGGCAATAGAAAATACTAATAAAAATACTGCATTAGCTGGAAGTGTATCAACTTTTGGAAACTTTTATAAACTTGGTATCAAAGCAATGATACCTGGTTTTCATGAACAACTAAAAATTTTATCTGAAGCAGGAGTAGACTTAATTATTTTAGAAGCTATGTCTTCACAAGCTGACATAGTTGAAACTATGTTAAATTGTTCAACAAAAGTAAATATACCGGTTTGGTTATCAGTTTCATGCGTAATGGATGATCAAAAAAATATAATGCTTGGATATAACGATACAATTGACTCAGATACACATGTCTATGAAAACTTTGGGACATCCATAAATAATTTTAAAAAATTACACAGTGGTCCAATATTGGTTGCTCATTCAGATATAAATATTACAGGAAAAGCAATTGAAACTGCAAAGAAGAATTATAATGGAATAGTAGGAGCATATCCAAATAAAGGTTATTATGAAAAACCACACTGGAGATTTGTAGATGACATGACGCCAACTGGATATTTAAATGAAGTTAAGTCATGGATTAAAAATGGAGCTCAGATTATTGGTGGATGTTGTGGGATCGGAGTAGACGAAATAAAAGCAATTTCAATTTTAAAAAACTAAAGTATATTTTAAATATAATGAAAACATTTATTGGCGGTATTGGCTGTTTTTGGGACGAAAAAAAGTATGAGGGCATCAAAGGTATAATATCTACAGAATGCGGTTACTGTGGTGGAGATGAACCAAATGTTACATACAAGGCAGTTTGTGGTGGAGAAACAGGACATATAGAGGTGGTCAAAGTTGAGTATGATGAAAAAGAAAAGTCATACGAGGACATGGTCAATTTGTTTTTTGAATTACACGACTCAACTCAAGTAAATCGACAGGGTACATATGTGGGAATTCAATATCGTTCAGAAATATTTTATAACACAGATGAAGAAAAACAGATTGCAGAAAAAGTTTTAAACGAAGTTAACAGTAAATTAGATGGAAAAGTTTCAACTAAGGTATCAAAAGAGAAAAATTACTGCAAAGCAGAAGCTTATCACCAAAAATACGAACAAAAAAAATCATTAAAATATTGAAGAAAAAAAAATTAGTCTCTGTTAGAAATCCAGAATTAACCACACTTAAAGATAATAAAGCTTTATGGAACCTTCCTAAAACAAGGAGGTTTGGTTATAGAAATTTACATAAAATCAATAGATACAGTATTTTTTTAAGGTCTGATTTAATATTAAAATTAAACTCTAAACCAAACAAAACTATTATTAAACTTCCTCTAGTAAAGAAGATGACTAGGAATAAATCTTTTTGTTCATTAATTGTTGGCAACCATCAAAATATATTATTTGAAAAATACGCCAAAGATTTTGAAAAAAACCAGCCTCAAACAATTATGTCTATTACAAAAATGTTCGTTAACTTATTTATTGGAGAATTGGTTACGAACAGATTAATAGATCTTAATAAAAAAGTTTCTCACTATTTGCCAAAAATTGGAAGCGGGTATGCAAATGCAAAGATCCAAGATGTCTTAAACATGAATGTTATAAACTCTTATACTGAAGATTATACTAAGGCATACTCATCTTCGTTTTTACATGAACCTGTTGGAGGATGGAGGCTACCTAAAAATCTTAAAAATCATTTTAGCCAGGAAGAATATTTAAATACAATTAAAAAGTCTAAAAATAAAAGTTTAATTAATAATTCTGAATATGCTTTTTATAAATCTGCAAATACTGATGTAGTTGGATTATTAATTGAAAAAGTTAGTGGTAGAACTTTAAGAGATTGGGTTTTATCTGCAGTTGAAGCGGCTGGATTTGAAGATGGATTGTATATTGCATCAGATAGATATGGTATGCCTTGGATGTCTGGAGGTGGTTGCTTAATTACAAGAGACTTTTTACGAATGGGTTTACTTTTTGCAAGAAAAGGAATGGGTGTTGGGAATAGAAAAGTTGGATCTTCATTATTTTTAAACAAAACAATTGTTAATTTAGGACCTAAATATATGAATTTATCAAAAAACAAATATTTATATTATTCAAATTCTACAATGGTTTCAGGAAACATGATTGGGCACTCAGGGTATGGTGGTCAGTTTCTTGCAACTAATTTTAAAACTGGGAATGTAGCCGCTTTTTTTTCTGTTCTAGAAACGAAATCAGCAACAAAAGATAGTTATAAAACAGATATGATCAACATGCTGATAGATGTAGTTAATAAAAAATATTAAATTAAGAATATCTCTGAATTAGTTTTTTTAGATGTTTGTCTGTAACACCACAGCATCCGCCAATAATTTGGATCTGGTTGTCAATTAACTTTTCACATTCATTAGCAAATTCTTCCTCTGTAGAAGTTACAATAGCTTTATGGGACTTTGTATCAAACTTATGTATCTCAGGATAGAACATCATCGGACCATTCCAATTATTTTTAATTATATTCAATCCTTCAAAAGCATCTACAAACCAGGTATGCATGATACCATAAACATCTCCTCCCATATTTGTAAGGGATTTTACAATGTCATTTAATAGTACAATTTTATCATCAGGAATAAATTTTGGTTGCTCTTTATATTTGGTTTCATCGTAGATTAATGAAGTTTCTTTTTCCGCGCTAAAATTTCTACCAATTACACTATTATCAAATTTACTTATACAAGAACTTAATCCAACCCAAACTGGTAGGTCAGTTTCTAAGGCAGCATTCAATAAAATTTTTGAATGATCAATATCAAGTAACATTTCTAAAATTAAAATATCTACTCCTTCCTCTTTCAGAATTTTTGCAGCTTCTTTATAATTTTGTTCCTCCTGTTTAAAAGAAGGTATGTATTTAGGATTTGGCACAAATTCATTTTCCTTCAAAGAAAAAAAATTTGATAAACTTCCAGCAATTCCAATTTTATTTTCTTTACCTTTATTTATAATTGCTTGTCTGGATAATTTTAATGATTGAATAATAAATTCTCTAACTTCTGCTCCACGATTTATACTTTCAAGATTATGTCTGGTTGAACTAAAAGTATTTGTAGTAATTAGATCACAACCAGCATCGATAAACATTTCATGAACTTTAATTACTATTTCTGGAGATATTATTGAGGCTAAGGCAGAAAAAGCAGGAGACATTTCACCTCCCAATTTTGCAATTTCAGAACCATTTCCACCGTCTAAGAATATTTTTGAATTTGATTTTAACTTTTCTTTAAAAAGCATTTATTTTTCATCTTTTGGAGCGAGCACTACTGCTAAAATTCCTCCTAAAACAATCATTGTACTGCCTACAACTTCTCGCCAACCAAATGTTTCATCTGTTAATATTCCCGCTGATATAACTCCAACAACTACTTCGCTTAAATATAATATAGCGCAAAGACCTGCTCCTAAAACTGAGGGTGACCACATGATAACTACCCCTGTTGGAATAAAATAAAATACTGAAATAAGAATTAAAAAAGTAAACATTGATGTAAAAGCCTCAATTGGTGGCATAGGCCCTAGATAATCTCTTAAAATAAAGCCAGCAAAAATATTGAATATTGTTCCATAAACAAAAAATGAAAATATTACCGGAAAAACACCATCTGTTTTTGTAATTTCTAAACGTACTAAGCCAGCTCCAAAAAGTACACCTCCGACCAGCGCCAACAAATCTCCTGCATTTTGTGGTAATGGTATAATATTAGATTGACTAAAAATAACCCACAAACCTCCAAGTGCTAAACTTAGAGTTAAAACCCTTTCTAACCCAGGTCTTTTCTTTAAAAAATATATTTCAAATATGGTTGTCCAGATAGGTATCATGTAAAACATGATCAATGCTCGAACAACATCTGTTAATAAAAAACTTAAAGCGTAACATATAAAACCACTACCAGTTAAAAAACCAACAAAGGGAATTTCTAATCCTGATGTTCGACCTTTAAATTTTCTCCATAAAGAGAAAGGTGTAAGCAATATAATACCAATCATCATTTGAGAAATAGTTCCCCAACCTCCAGTAAGACCACCATCCTCTAAAATTCTTTGAGGAAGCCAATAAACTCCCCATGATCCAGCAGCTATGGCTAATGCAAAAGCTATTTTAAAGTGATGTTTGTGTCTGACCATTTAGTTTAGATTTGGTTTATGATTTGAAAAATTAAAAATTTCCTCATATTTTTTTGCAAAAGATATCACTTTTAAATCTTCTTTTGTTTTTGCAATAATTTGTATGCCAATTGGAAATCCATCTTTATTAAAACCAATTGGAAGTGAAATCGATGGTAAGTAAAAAAGACTCGCAAATATATGGATTTCAATCCATCTATGATAAGTATCCATCAGTTGATCATTAATTTTTTCAGGATATTTTAAGTTTTTATCAAAAGGGAATGACTGTTGAGATGGTAAAGCTAAAAAATCAAAACCACCAAATAAACTATTTACATCACTAGATAATTCAATTCTTGAATTAAGAGCTAATTTTACATCTTCCTCTGTGAGCTTAATACCTTTGTTGTATTCCCATATTGCCTGTGGTGTCATTTGATTAATTTCCCCAATGTTCATTGTAATAATATCTTCATATATACTTTTAGCTCTTAATGTTCCCCAGCAATTCCATAACTTATGAGCGTCTATATTTGGTTTTAAGAATTCAATTATAACTTTATTTTTTTCAAGACTGCTTAATTGTTTGTCACACATTTCAACTAACTCAGAATCATATTGATAATTACCATTCATGTCAGATAACCATCCTATCTTTATTTTAGAAAATTCTTGATCACTTATATTAGCATCTTTAAATGAGTTATTTAAACTAAAAGAAATTGGATCCTCTTTATGTTCGCCAGCTATTACATCTAAAAGAATTGCCATATCGTCTGGTGTTCTCGCAAGACATCCTGGAGTTGAGATAATTGGGAGATTCTTTTTTTTATCATTTGTTCGATAGTCAGGTAGAAGTCCTGGTGTTGGTCTAAAACCATAAACATTCGCATAGGCTGCAGGAGTTCTGCAAGAACCCATCATATCTGTTCCATCTGCAAATGGTAGTAACTCAGCCGCAACAGCCACACCGGCTCCACCACTCGATCCTCCTGATGATTGAGTATCGCCATAAATATTTGGTGTAATTCCAAATAATCTATTTGCTGTATGTGCACCTACACCTAGTTCTGCAGTATTAGTTTTACCTATCATGATGCCGCCAGCATCTAATTGTCGATCAACAATAATAGAATTTTTTTTTGGAAAATAATCTTTATATCCTGGATAACCATAAGTAGTTGGAAAGTCCACTACATCTAATAAATCTTTTGATGCCAAAGGTAGACCAAACAATGGTTTACTTTCATCAAAGTTTTCATCTTTGTCTTTAGCTTCATTTATAATTTGCTCTTCGTCTTTAATTGAGACTATAGCATTTAAAGATAGGTTATATTTTTTTATTCTTTCTAAATAAAAACTAACAACTTCTTTAATGGAGGTTTCTTTTGTTTTGATTAAAGAAATAATTTCTTTAACTGATTTATTTTCAAGCATTAGAGTTTGTTATTACCTAGCTTTTTTTATAGATGCTAGAGTAATTTCCTTTGTTTCTTCTAAAGTTGCTATTCTTGGATTTGTTGCAAAGGCTTGATCTTTCATTGATTTTTCAGCAATTCTATCAACACAATCCTCTGGTACACCAATTTCACTTAAACTTTTTGGAATTTTAATTCTATCAAGAAGGTTTTCAATGTTAGATATAAATGCTTCTACAGAATGATCTTCAAATTGCATAGCCTCTGACATTCTTTTAACTTTTTCTTCCATGCCTGGAAGATTATATTTTAGAACTACAGGCAATATTATTGCATTGGTTAGCCCGTGATGAGTATTGTATTCGGCTCCAACCATATGAGCAATAGCATGTACTAATCCTAACCCTTTTAAAAAAGAAATCCCCGCTAAACATGATCCAACATGCATTCCACCTCTGGCAACTATGTTGCTAGGATCTTCTACAGCTGTGACTAAAGATTTTGATATCAAAGATAAACCTTCCAAAGCAGCACCATCACACATTGGATTAAAACCAGGAACACAATAACCTTCTATGCCATGGATTAAAGCATCTGCACCAGTCCAAGCGGTTAAGTTTGCTGGCAATCCAATTGTAAGTTCAGGGTCTAACAATGCTAGAGAGGGTCTAACATCTGGATGCCACATACAAAATTTCATTCCTTCTTTTAAGTATGTAACCATAGCTGTGATTTCTGTTTCGGCTCCCGTTCCAGCAGTTGTAGGAATAGTTATGATTTTTGGAAAAGGATTATCTTTACTTATCTTAGGAGGAGTTAATTCAAATTCAAAATCTCTAAGTGGTACGTCATTATTAGCTGTAAGGCATATCAATTTACCGCCATCCATTGCACTTCCTCCACCAATAGCAATTATAGAGTCGTGATTGCCATCTTTAAATTTTTTTACTCCATTTGAAACCTCGTCCTCTCGAGGATTTGGAGATATATCAAAAAATAAATCTGATTTTATATTTGAGCTATTTAGATAGCTTTGTAAATTTTTAATAAATGGTAATTTTGGACTTCCTTTATCTGTAACTATTAAAGGATTTTTAATATCTAAATTATTACAGATATTTCCTATTTCTTTTAATCTACCAGGACCATAAGCAATGTTAGTAGGAAATGTCCAGTCTTGATTGGATAGAATATCAGTTTCATTGAGTTTAAAACTTTGCATAACTTAGATAAAGTATACAATTTTAAAAAATTATAAATGAATATTTCGTCCGAAAAAACAGATTTAAAAAATACTTATTTAGCAATAGTTACAATGCTCTTAGCAATTCTATGCGTAGACATGTATATGGTTGTAATTAAGTTTTTAGGAGATGAGTATTCGGTAATTCAGCTTGCTGTTTTCAGAAATATTGCAGGTGTTATTCCTCTTTTTGTTCTAATTCTATTTACAAAAGAGTATTTCTCAATTTTCAAAAATTTAAACAACAAATTTATAATTTTAAGCTTTTTAAGAGGACTTGCTTTCTTGTCTATGAATATCTTTATATTTATCTCAGTAATTAATCTTGAATTTGCAACTGCAATGGTTCTTACATTTTCGTCACCATTTTTCATAGTAATTTTATCAATAATTTTTTTAAATGATAAGGTGGGTATTTATCGATGGTCAGCAATATTTATTGGATTTTTTGGAGTTGTATTAATTGTTCAGCCAGGAAGCGATATATTTAGTTTTTATTCAATATTTCCTGTGTTAACTGCGATTGCTTGGGCTTTTACAGTTATAATTTTAAAATTTATACCAGATGGACACTCAACAGCAAAAATACAACTTTATACTTTAATCTTTAATGTAATTGGTGGAGTAATATTATTTTTAATAACCACTGGACATACTGATATTAAAAGTACTCAAGACTTTCTGTTAATGATATTAACTGGAATACTAGGTGGGACAGCTGCAATACTTTTCATTTATGCTTATAGACTAATTTCTGCAAGCAAGATGGCATCTTTTGAATATTTTGGCATCCCATCATCTTTTGTTTTAGGTTGGTGGTTTTTTAACGAGGCGCCTTGGGAACAATTATTTCCTGGAGTTTTTGTGATTGTGTTTGCAGGAATGATAATTATTTGGAGAGATAAGGTTAAACAAAAAAGTACTAAGGTAAGTAGAGAGATTAATTAGCAGACTTCATTGACTTCATAACTATTGCTCTATCAATTTCACCAATCAATTTTCCTGTATCTGTATCTACAACTGGAAATTTCTGATCTGTATCAACTAGTTTATCAATCAATGTCTCAATTTTTGAGTCATGTGGAATATTATTAGATCCATCTTCAAACAATTTTTTTGTATCATCACAACATTCTTCTCTCATTACTTTGCTTGCACTTAAGACTTTATATTTTGGAACATCTTCACAGAAATCTTTTACATATTGATCTTTAGGATTTGCAACAATTTCCTCTGGGGTACCAACTTGTGAAACCTCACCATCCTTCATAATAGCAATATGATCTCCCATCTTTATGGCTTCTAAGAAATCGTGCGTAATAAAAACCATTGTCTTTTGGAGTTTTTCTTGAATTTTTAATAATTCATCCTGCATTTCTCTTCTAATTAGTGGGTCAAGTGCAGAGAAAGGTTCATCAAAAATTAAGATTTCTGGATCAACTGCTAATGCCCTTGCCAGCCCAACTCTTTGTTGCATACCACCAGAAAGTTCTCTTGGATAATTATTATGCCAACCTTCTAAGCCAACCATTTTTAAAACCTCCATTGACTTTTCTATTCGATCATTTTTTTTGTTACCTCTAATCTCTAATCCATAACCAATATTTTCAACTACTGTTCTATGTGGGAATAATCCAAAGTGTTGAAAAACCATACTCATTTTATTTCTTCTTAAATCTAAAAGATCTCTACCATTCATTTTTGTTACATCAACATCATCCATTTTAACTGTACCAGAAGTTGGTTCAATTAATCTTGAAATACATCTAACTAAAGTTGACTTTCCACTACCAGATAAACCCATCACTACAAATGTTTCACCTTTCTCAATTGAAAAACTAACATCTTTAACAGCAACAACATGTCCAGTTTTTTCTTGAACTTCTTTAATTGATAAATTTTTATCTAAATTTTTAATAATTCTTTTTTCGTCTGGGCCAAATAATTTCCAAACATTAGTACAAGTTATTTTTGCTTGATTACTCATATTTTGTTATTTTAATAACATAAAAATAGACAATATTTTCCTTTAAAAGTAAAATTATTTATTTTAAAATTTTAATTAATTATGTCGTCTGAAGTCTCAAGTATTCAAGGTAAATCAATTTCATCTAAAAATATAATTACATATTCTTTAGTTCTATTAACTTTTTTAGTTGCTTTATGGTTATCATTTCAAAGTGAAGGTCCTTCAAAAATGCCAAAGGTAGTAACTGATCAATTTACATTTACTGCATGGGTTAATGAAGGTGAGGATTATTTAAAAAAAAATTATAGATGGATTACGAAAATAATAGCTAGTTATATTAAAAATATTTATTATTTTGTTGAAGACTTTCTTCTCGAGTCTCCTTGGCTTTTAATTGCAGCATTAATATTTTTACCTTGTTTAATTGCAGGTGGCTTGAGATTGGGTCTATATTCTTTATTCGTAATTTATTTTTGGGGTGCTACAGGTATGTGGGAACCTTCCCTTCAAACTGTAGCATTGATGGGTTTATCTGTATTAATGTGCGTGGTTGTAGGTGTAACCTTGGGTGTTCTGTGCTCTCAAAGTGACCGATTTGAAAATTTTATGAAACCTATATTAGATACAATGCAGGTGATGCCTGCTTTTGTTTATCTGTTTCCTGCCCTATTCTTTTTTGGAATTGGAGGAGCTCCAGCCATATTGGCAACCATGATTTATTCGATGCCTCCAATAATAAGATTAACAAATACAGGGATAAGACAAGTTTCGGCAGAGACAATAGAATCAGCAACGTCATTTGGCTCAAGTAAATTACAGCTTTTGTTTAAGATTAAAATTCCACTTTCATTACCAAGCATAATGATGGGTATAAACCAAGTTATTATGATGGCATTGGCACTTGTAGTTCTTGCATGTTTTATTGGGGCCGAAGGTATTGGCGGTCAAGTTTGGCAAGCAATTAGAAGACTTGACGTTGGATGGGCGATGGAAGGCGGACTTTGTATTCTTTTTATGGCAATAATGTTTGATAGATTTAGCATGTCTTTCAGTAAAACAGAACAATCACTACCCTCTAATGTTCAAAAATTTTATTTACTTCCTCAGTCTTGGGAAAAATATTTAATTGCTAGAGTTATAGAAAAACCTTTAGAATTTTTAAGTGGATTAATTAATTTTGTCTGTATTAATTTAACAAGGTCAATTGCTTATGGATTTGAATTTTGTATTTCATTATCAAATAAAAATACTGCAAAAGATATAGGAGAAGCTATAACAAGAAGATATTATATCATACCTTCATTTCTACTTATTCTAGCAATTTCCTTTATCGACTCTTACATGATTAGTATAGGATCTTTTCCTGAAGAATGGAGATTGTCAATTAGGCAACCAATTTCTAATGCTGTTGACTCTTTAACGGTAAATCCTGGCTTTATAGCTTTTACTAAAGCTCTTAGAGGGTTTGTTTATCTTAAGCTTTTGCGCCCGCTTGACATATTTTTAACTCATGTTCCATGGTGGTATACATTAGGTGTATTCTCTGCAATTGGGTATTTCACTGTTGGTATAAGATTTGCAATCATCACTGCTTTATTATTACTATTTATTGGCGCTTGTGGGATATGGCCTCAGTCAATGATAACACTATCATCTGTTTTAGTATCTGTAGCTTTATGTTTTATTATTGGAGTTCCTCTTGGAATAATTGCTTCTTATAATGAGAGATTTAGAAATGTTCAAAATGTTGTTTTAGATGCTATGCAGACATTACCTTATTTCTGTTATTTAATTCCTGTTTTGATGTTTTTTGGTGGAGGTGTTGTTTCAGCTATATTAGCAACAGTTATATACTCAATACCACCTATAATTAGATTAACTTCTTTAGGCTTAACTCAAGTATCTGGAACCTACTCAGAGGTTTCACGTTCATTTGGTGGTACTTTATTGCAAACATTAAACAAAATTAAATTCCCATTGGCAATACCAAGTTTAGTGATTGGATTTAATCAAACAGTAATTATGGCTTTTGCTATGCAAATTGTTACACCTTTAATTGGTGGAAAAGGATTAGGTTTAGAGGTATTTAATGGATTAGCCAGATCAGATACAGGTAGAGGTTTGGCCGCTGGTATAGGAATTGTACTATTGGCTATAATTATAGATAGAATATCACTCGCTTGGACAAAAAAACAAAGAGAAGCTCTAGGTTTATAAAAACAAGCAAAAGATACCTTTTTCTCAGTTTACAAACGACTGGTTTTTGTTTTAAAATACAACTTTAATTAATTAAATGAGAGGAAATAAATGAGGTTATCAAAAACAATATCAGCTCTATTTTTATCTTTCGTAATTTTATTTGCTAGTCTTACTCAAGCTAATGCAAAAAGATTACATGCTGCTATTGCTGACTGGACAGGTGGAATTATTACTTGTGAAGTTGCAGTAGGAATTCTTGAAAGAGAAATGGGCTACAAAGTTAAACAAACAGTATTCCCATCAGGAACTGGATTATGGGAAGCAATTGCTGCTGGTGAACTTGATTTTGCTTGCGAAAGCTGGCCAAGTTATGCAGAGGCAGATGACGTGATGTTCAACGAAGATTTAATTTACGATGGTAAAGTTGTAAAATCATACAAGGGTGATGGAACAGTTGATCTTTTAGGAACAACTGGAATTATCGGTATGTCTGATTACTGGATCCCAAGATATGCAGCTGAAAAATTTGGAATTAAAACTTGGAGAGATTTAAACAAACATAAGAAAGAGTTTGCAACAATTGAAACTGGCGGAAAAGGAAGATTAATTGGATGTCCTGTAGCTGGTTGGAACTGTCACGACCAAAAAAGATTAGATCTTTTAGGAATTGACTTTCAAGCGGATGAGCTAGGAACAGAGGCTGCTGCAGTTGCAGAAGCTAAAGCTGCTTATATGAGAAAAGAACCATTCTTATTATACCTATGGTCACCACACTGGTTCTTTGGTGAGTTTGACATGGTAGGAGTAGGTCTTCCTGATTACAAAACTTGTGCAGGAGATACATTTACTGAAGCAAACAACTGGAAAACTTGTGGTACAGATGGATGGCCAGCAACTGGTTGGGATAAAGATTATACTATGAATTATGGTAATCCTGATACATTTGCTAAACCAGAACATGCTAAAGCAAAAGCTTTTTTTGAAAGAATGAGATTAGACAACCTAGACCAAGCTAAGATGCTTGTTGAAGTTGACATCAAAAAAAGAGATGTGAAAGAAGTTGTAAATGAGTGGTTAGACAACAATCCAGATAAGTGGAAAAGTTGGTTACCTAACTAAAAATTAAACTTTAAAAAAATAATTAAGGGCTTTGTGAAAACAGAGCCCTTTTTTTTTACATGCATATAATTCACAGAGGAATTGTAAATAAGAATTACAAAGAAAACTGTCTAAACTCTTTTAGAGCATCCTTTCGAAGAAAATATGGAATTGAAACTGATATTCATACAACTAAAGATAAAAAATTTGTATGCTTTCATGATTTTACTTTAAGAAGAATTTTCAAAATAAATAAAAGTATTAAAAATATAAATTATGGAGATTTAAAAAAAATTAAGAACAAAAAATTTAAAATACCTCTTCTAAAGGAAGTTTTAGAACTATCAAAAAACAAATTTCCAATATTTATTGAAATAAAACCATTACTAAATAAAAATCTCTTGTCTAGATTAATAGATGAGACTAAAGAGTTTAAAAAATGTATTTTTATCTCTTTCAATCACAAAAATATCTACAATCTTTTAAAACTTAATTCGAAAGCTAAAGTTGGGATATCATTTTCTAATAAAGATAGTGTTAAGTCGATTTTAAAATATGGACAAAATAAAAAAATAAAATATCTAATTTTGGATAAAAAGTTTTTAAGTAACAAGAAAGTGCAAATCATTAATAAGCAAAAATATTACTATACAATAAAAACTCGAAAAGAATTTTTAAAATTTAATGAAAATAATAATCTTATATTTGAAAATTTATGATTTATATTTTTTAAGATATTCTAATCTGCCAATTATTTCATCTCTATCCAGATAATATCCTTGAAGATGACGATGGCCTGAATTCGGATCAAAGGCTGTTCTTCCATGCAAAACACGTCTATTATTAAAAGAAAATATGTCTCCCGGGCCAAGTCGAAATTTAATTTGAAATTTGTCATCATGCAAAAGATTACCAAATCTGTGGTGAGCTTTATAAACTTTATCCATTTCGTCTGGATGGCAGTCTAATGCATCCATAGTTGCAACACTAAATCTAATATCATGAAAATCTTTATCTTTTGTTAAACTAATTGCTGGGGCATGGAAGCTTCGGTGAGATTCTTGGGTATAATCTTTATCTCTAAACTTTAGGGGTACAGAGACTAATGTTTCAAAAATATCTTTTTCATTTTTTCTCAAATAATCAGCGACTGCAAAACCATCAATTGAAGAGGAGTCTCCACCCTTTGCATCATTTACTAAACAGTGTAAAAACTGATAACCAGGTGGTAATTCAAACCAAGGTAAATCCATATGATTTCTTAAGGCATGAGCTGTGTAAGCAGAATTATTTGGTTTTGGAATATTGATTACTTCAAAAGGAGTTTTAAAAAAGGTTTCCCTTACATGACTTATTCTATGAAGAATTTCAAAACCTGATTTTTTTTCTGTAGGTGAATTTTTTACTATTGCTATACCTTTGTGATGTAATAGCTCTAACCATTTTATCAATCCTTCATCAGAGTCGATCACCTCGCCATGCTCAATACATATAGATTCAAAATTCTTTTCTAAGTTATTATCCCAAAGTTGATATGGTGAAACATATTCTTGTTTATTTTTAATAGTATAACAATTATCTCTTAACCACTTAGGATCATAATAACTTGTGTGGTCACCCTCACTCCACTCTATTTCTAATTTACCATCACGATTTAGAGAATATTTTTTGGGATTTATTTCTTTTGATACCTCTAAGATGTTAAACATTCTATGTCTTGAGTCTTTATCATGTGCTGTAGGACAATTATCTCTTAACCACATGTAATTAAATTTACTTTCTTCACCATCATTCCAGGTAATTTGTAAATAAGTGCTGTTTTTTGCGATTTTAGAAATAGAATTCATAATAAATAATTATATAAAATCAAAAAAATTTCAATTCAATTAATAGTTGAATCTAATAAAATTATTTTATTGTTGATTTGCTTTGATATACCAAAAGAATTAAACTTTAAATAAATGTCTAAAATCGAAATCAATAACGTATACAAAATTTTTGGTCCAAAACCTGACAGCGTTCTTAAAATGGTGCAAGAAGGAGCTACAAAAGAAGATGTTCTAGAAAAAACTGGACATACAGTTGGATTAGATAATGTATCTTTAAAAATTGAAGAAGGAGAAACATTTGTTTGTATGGGTTTGTCTGGATCAGGAAAATCAACACTAATTAGACATTTAAATAGATTAATAGACCCGACCTCTGGAGAAATTTTAGTAGAAGGCAAAGATGTTACCACTTTAAACAAAGAACAATTAATTGAATTTAGAAGACAAAAAATGAGTATGGTATTTCAACGATTTGGACTGTTTCCACACAAAACAGTTTTACAAAATGTTGGGTATGGTCTCGAAATGCAAGGTATGGAAATTGAAAAGAGAAATTCTGTTGCTATGGAAAAAATCGAGTCTGTCGGTTTGACTGGATTTGAAAATCAATATCCTGCACAACTTTCTGGAGGTATGCAACAGCGAGTAGGTCTTGCAAGAGCCTTAGCTACTGACACGGACATTATGTTAATGGACGAAGCTTTTTCTGCATTAGATCCTTTAATTAGAAGTGATATGCAGAAACAACTTATAGACCTACAATCAGAATTAAAAAAGACGATAGTATTTATTACTCATGATCTAGATGAGTCATTAAGGTTAGGAGATCACATTGGAATTTTGAATGCAGGAAAACTTGTGCAGGTAGGAACACCTGTTGAAATTATAATGAACCCTGCTGATGAATACGTTGAGGCATTTGTTAAAGACGTAAATAGAACTAAAGTTATAAAAGCAAAAATTATAATGAAACCATTAAATCAGTCAGATGATATTGACAAATCAAACTTGATAAAAGTAGAGGAAGATCAATTTATAGAGGAATTTCTACCTCAAGTTGTTTGTAGTAACTCTAATTGTGAGGTAGTTGATAAACAAGGAAATGCTAAAGGCTATATTTCTAATAAAGAATTGCAAGAGTCACTTTCTAACTCATAATTAGATTAAATAGTTATGAAAAAAAGTTTAAGTAACATCGTTGATTTAGTTAAATATCCAATTCATGATTTACAATCACCAAAGATCAAGAAAATAATTGAAAAATGTAAAACTGAATTAGATAGCGATAGTTGTTCGGTAATTCCTAATTTTATTTTACCAAATTCTTTAAATGTAATGAAAAAAGAATTAGAGCAACAGCTTAATGAAGTTTATATGTCTAAAGAAAGTATAAACGCATATCTTTATGCAAAAGACGATCCTACTCTTCCTAAAGATCACCCAAAAAGAATATTTATGGATAGATTTAATGGATATTTAAATTCTGACTGTTTTGCAAAAAATTCGGAAATGAAATTTCTTTATGAAACTGAGGAATTATTAAAATTTGTATCTGCATGCTTAGGGATTGCACCTATATATAGATGGGCTGATCCTTTAGCATGTCATGCATACAATGTTATGGAACCTGATGGAATATTGCCTTGGCATTTTGATAGTTGTGAATTTACTTTAAGTTTAATGATCCAAAAACCAGAAGAGGGAGGAATATTTGAATATTGTCCAAACATAAGAGAACCAGGAAACGAAAAATTTAATGATGTAAAGAAAGTACTTGATGGAGATCGATTAAGAGTAAAAAGACTTGAGCTAGAACCTGGTGATTTACAAATATTTAAAGGTAGATTTACTATGCATAGAGTAACTAAAGTTATTGGAAAAACATCGCGATTTATGTGTATACCTGCCTATGTATTGGATCCATGGAGAGTTAACACACCTGAACACTCAAAAGCAATTTACGGAAAAGTATTGCCCATACATTTAGAAAGAAATAAAGTTAGATCCGATGGATTAACAGATTAATGTCATACAATTTCAAAAACAAAAAAATTATTATATCGGCTGGGGCATCAGGAATTGGATGGGCAACAGCAAAGGAGTGTCTTAAAAAAGGTGCGAAGGTATTCGTTTGTGATGTCGATAAAAAATCTATAAATAAGTTAAAAAAAAATCCTTTGAATAATAAAAGGTTGTTTTCTTTTCATTGCGATGCCTCAAACGAAAACGATGTAATAAATTTTTTTAAAGAAATTAAAAAAAAAACACAAAAGATTGATGCACTAATTAATAATGTTGGAGTTGCAGGCCCAACAGGAACTATGGATAAACTTAAAACAAAAGATTGGGAACAAACTTTAAAGATAAATGTAATTAGTCATTTTATTTTTTCAAAATTAGCAATCCCAATGTTAAAAAAGAATAAAGGTGGATCAGTAATCAATCTGTCTTCAACAGCAGGTATATTTGGGTTTCCATTAAGATCTCCCTACTCAGCCAGTAAATGGGCGGTAGTTGGAATGACTAAAACTTTAGCAATGGAATTAGGTAAGTTTAAAATTAGAGTAAACGCAATTTGTCCAGGAACTGTAAAAGGAGATAGAATGGGAAGAGTTATTAGAGATAAAGCTAAATTTTTGAAAATTTCAAAAAAAGCTGTGGAGAGTGAATTCGTTTCTATGACTTCTCTTAATACTTGGGTTTACGAGAAAGATATTGGTAAAATGTGTTGTTATTTAATATCCGATGAGTCTTCTAGAATTTCTGGTCAAGTAGTTGGCGTTGATGGTAACACTTTAAGAATGCATTAGAGCTTTAAATATTTTCAATAAATTCTATTAAGTTATTTGCAATTTGCTCAGGAGCCTCTATCAAAAAAGAGTGTTTTACCTCTGGTATAATAACTAATTTAGAATTTTTTACCTCGTTTGACATTTTTTTATTATTAGATGGAGTGCATCCACCATCGTTTTCACCTGTCATGAATAGGCAGGGTTTCTTTATATCTTTTAACCATGAGATCATCTCAGTTTCAGCATAAATTTTAAAAACATTTATAAATACATCTTTATCTGTATCTATTACTTGTTTTAATCTCCTAGATACCAGGTCTGGATTTTTTTCAATAAAATTGTCTGTAAACCATCTGTTAGTGAGATTTTTTAATGTTTGTTCAACGCCCTTATCTTTTAGATCTGAAATGACACTCCACACTTTTTGTTTATCTTCATCAGATCTTCCTGCAACAGTTGATAATAAGCCAACCGACAAAACTCTTTCTGGGAACTTTTTAGCATAAGCAGGGGCAATCATGCCTCCTAAAGAATGTCCCATAAAATGGGCTTTTTGGATGTTTGTCTTTTCTCTTACTCTTTCCAGATCTAATACAAGGTCATCTAAATTAAAATCTTTATTATCTACAGGTGATTTTCCATGACCTCTTAAATCATACGTCACAACTGTAAACATGCTTTTAAGTTTTGGAGTTATAAATCTCCATGCATCTTCTGCACCTCCAACTCCATGAGTTAAAAATATTGCCGGTCCTGATCCTGTAACTGAGTAATTGCAATCTATGATGCTCATAGATATTTAAGCTACTTGTATATTAGATTTTTTAAAATATGGGATTACGTTTTCACCAATTCTATACATTGACTCTATTAGGTCTTCTTGTGATTGTCCAAAACTTGAACTAAGAATTACCTCATCAACTCCTGATTCAGCATAAACACTAAGTTTGTCGATCATTTCATTTAAAGGACAAATTAAAAGATTTTCTTTTAATTCTTCTAAAGTTTGTTTTCTTGGTAAAGCCTCTATATTCCCCTCTTTTACTTTTCCTGGTCCTGTAAACATATTATCAAATCTTTTGTAATATTCGTAAGCAAGTTTTGTTTTCTCTCTAGCTTCATTTTCATCTTTTGCTAAGTAAGCCATTCGTTGCATTGAAAGTTTGAGTAACTTACCTTTTTCACCTAGTTGAATGCAACCTTCTTTAAATGCATTAACTCTACTTAATAAAAGATCTTTTGTACCTGATAATACTGTTGATTGAACATGAAATCCTCTTGAAGCTGCATCTTTTATACTTTCTAAATTCATTGCAGCAACCATCATTGGTATTGGATTACTTATGGGTCGAGGCATTATAGTTAATGGTTCGAAGTCATAGTGTTTGCCCTTATACGAAACTTCTTTATTTTTTAATAATAATTGTAGAACCTCTAAAGACTCTACAAATTTTTCTTTTGATTGTTCTATTGGTGTGCCTAGTCTCTTCATTTCCCATGGAAATGCTCCTCTTCCTACACCTAAGATTAATCTTCCATCAGTTAATATATCAGCAGTAGCTACTTCACCGGCATATGTTCTCATATCATGTAGAGGCAAAACAACTATCCCTGTTGTTATTTTAATATTTTTTGTAACTGATGCAATCTTTACAGCCATCTGTAATGGTGATGGCATCATTAGTAAGTTAATTAAATGATGCTCTGGTATTGATACCGTTGCATAACCAAGTTTTTCAGCAGTAACACATTCTTCAAGCATATTTTTAAAATGCTGCCTTGAACCAATGCTTGTATCTGGCATGTAACTTGTTAAAAAATGATTAAAATCCATACAACTAAATTACCATTTTAAGTTTTTTTTAGATATCTATTTTCTAATTTTATTTTCATATTTTTTTCTAAGGTTTTGTAAGTTGACTAAGTACTCATCTCTTATATTTGATAATTGATTGATTGACTTTCCTTTTGCTTGCTTTTTTGTACCAGAAATCAATCTTTCTGAGAGTTTTTTTGATAATTTTGGTGCTTTAAGCTTAGTCCATGGGAGTTTTAATGCGGGCCCAAATTGTTCAAGCATATGTTTCATTCCGGCTTTTCCTCCTGCTAAATGAAAAGTTAAAAATGTTCCCATTAATGAGTATCTTAAGCCTGGGCCATCCTCAATAGCTCTATCTAAATCCTCTGTTGAGGCATACCCTTCATTTATAATATGAAGCGCTTCTCTCCATAAAGCTTCTTGCAGTCTATCAGATAGATATCCTGGCAGCTCCTTTTTAAGAGTAATTGGGTTCATTGAGATCGATTTATAAAATTTATTTGCTGCATTTAATGATTTAGAACTTGTTTTTTTTCCTGGAACTATTTCAACTAAAGGTAGTAAATAAACAGGGTTGAATGGATGGGCAATAATACCTCTTTTATTATTTTTACATTTTGAAAAAATTCTTGAGGGAAGTAATCCAGATGAGCTTGACGATATCAAAACCTCAGGTTTACAATAATTTGAAATTTGACTTATTAATTGAGTTTTAAGTTTATAGTTTTCAGGAGCACATTCTTGGATTAGATCTGCATCTTTAACAGTACTCTCTAAAGAAGAAAAAAACTTTAAATTATTTAAATTTATCTTTTTTTTGTTAAATAGTTTTTTTACAAAAGGTACGGCTCTTTTTATTTCTTGGATTAAACTATTCCTTTGAATTAAATTTTTATCGTATGCTAAAACTTTTATGTTGTGAGCTAAGAGTCTTATTGTCCACCCTACTCCAATTACCCCTGTGCCAATTACTGCAACTTTTTTAATTTTGGACATTACTTGTGTTTAACAAGCTTTAATTTTTTCCTTGTTTCTTCTGCAGTCATTATTGATGCACCAAGATCTGTTACAATTCTGATCGCTTTTTCAACTAACTGAGCATTAGTTGCAAGTTTACCTTTTGATATATACAAATTATCTTCTAAACCAACTCTTGGGTTTCCACCCATAACAACTGTTTGTGCTACAAAAGGCATTTCATTTTTTGATATTGCAAAGCCTGACCACACTCCTTGTTCTGGCATTATATCTTTCATTGCTTGCATTGCTAACGGAGTAGCTGGAGCTCCCCAAGGAATACCTAAACACATTTGAAACATTGGAGGATCATCTAACAAACCTTCTTTATATAATTGAGAGCCAAACCACATATTTCCTAAATCAAATGCCTCTATCTCTGGTTTAACTTTAATTTTCTGTAATTTTTTTGCAGCTTTTCTTAAATCATTAGGAGTATTAACTGTAATGACTGAACCATCACCAAAGTTTAATGTTCCAGCGTCTAATGTGCAAATTTCTGGTAAAAATTGTTCTGCATTAGCTATTCTTTCCATAACATTTGCCATGTCTGTCATAGGGCCAAAATCTAGCGGGTTTTTTCCTTGTCCTATGTCCAAATCTCCACCCATCCCAGTAGTTAAGTTTAAAATTACATCGGTTTCACTTGATCTAATTCTATCAACTACCTCTTTATATAATTCCAACCTTCTACTTGGTGTTCCATCTTCTTCTCTAACATGAATATGTGCAATTGCTGCTCCAGCTTTTGCTGCCTCTATTGCTGATTTAGCTATTTGTTCTGGAGTTTTTGGTAAGTCAGGGTGTTTGCTAGCAGTATCGCCTGACCCTGTTACAGCACATGATACAAAAACGTTGTTGTTCATAATTTATTTTTCAACTATATTTTAAAATCATGCAAATGGAAATATCAGAATTACAGAAGGATTTAGCTGCAACTTTTAGATGGACGGCTAGACTTAATATGCATGAGGGTGTTGCAAACCATTTTAGTGCATGCATACCTGGTACATCTGATTTTTACTGCAATAAAGCAGGTATTCATTTTAGTAGAATGAAGGCTAGTGATTTGATCTTAGTAACTAAAGAAAACAAAGATGAGTTGAAGAATAAGCCAGACGTTATTGATCCGACAGCTTTATATATCCATGGTGCAATTCATGAAAAAGCTCCACACGCAAGGTGTATTTTTCATGTCCATTCTAAATATGCAACTGCTCTTTCTACGCTAAAAGACCCAGTCTTGAAACCAATCGATCAAAATACGATGATGTTTTATAATAGAGTATCTACATACAATGAATTTGGAGGTTTAGGACTTGAGGACGAATCCATTAAAATGGCGAATTCTCTTGGGAATAAACAGCACATGTTACTCGTAAATCATGGAATTTTAACAACAGGAGAAACTGTGGCTGAAGGTTTTAATTCCCTTTATTATTTTGAAAGAGCGGCACAAACATATCTTACAGCTCTTTCAACAAACCAAGAACTTAATGTGGTCAGCCATGAAGTTGCAGAGAAAACTGCGGAGGAACATGCAAATTTTCCAACTGACTTTGCAAATCTATTCCTATCTCAAATAAGATTAATTTTAGATAAAGAAGAACCTGATTACAAAAATTAAATGGACTTGAACAAACTAAAAGTAAGACGAAGTTTTATTTTTACACCTGGACTTTATCCAGAAATGTTTCCTAAAGCAATTGCATCAGGTGCAGACATGGTTTGTATTGAATTAGAGGATGGGATAGCAATCAATGATAAAGCAGAAGCTAGAAAAAATACTATAGAGGCTCTAAAAACTCTCGAAGTAAAAAATGATGTAGAGTTAGTTGTCAGATTAAATAATCAAAGAACAAAGTTTGGTCTTTTAGATATAGAAGCTTTCATATCTAGCAAAATAAATCTAAAGGCTATCATGTTACCAAAGGTTAAAACTCCAGATGAAATAACGTTTATAGATGACCTTTTAACAGACTGTAATTTAGATACGGATCTTCATGTAATAATGGAAACAAATGAGGCTTTAGAAAATATTTATAATATTGCTCATGCCAGTAAAAAAATAGTTGCTCTATATTTTGGTGGAGTTGATATGGCAGCTGAGCTTAGAGTTGAAAATAAATGGGAAAATCTTGTCCATGCGAGATCTAAATTAGTTCATGCAGGTGCAAGTGTTGGTGTAGATGTAATAGATGTACCTTATTTAGACTTAGAGAATATGGAAGGAATGAGGAAAGAGGCTGAACAGGTAAGAAACTTAGGCTTTACTGGAAAAGGTTCCATTCATCCAAAACAAATTAAAATTTTAAATGAAGTATTTACACCACCTCAAGATGAAATTATCAAGGCTAAAAAAATTTTAGAAGAATTTAATAATTCAAATACAGGTTTAGTAGTCATAGACGGTAAACTTATAGAAAAACCTGTCCTTCGAGAAATGAAAAGGAAAATATTGATAGCAGATAAAATAAGTAAAGTTTAAATTAAATTATGTCATTTCATCTTGCCACTAGAAAAGTTATTAAGGAATGGACAGACTACAATGAACATATGAATATGGCATACTATGTTCTAATTTTTGATCAAGCATGGGAAACAATGCTTAATAAGTTTCATATGGGTGGTTCAAATGCACAAATTAATAAAAGAAGCACTATGGTTGTAGATACGAGAACTACCTATGACAATGAAGTGAAAGAAAATGATGAAGTAGATGTTTATTGCACCTTCTTTGATCATGATAAAAAAAGATTACATTTAAAATGCGAAATGTATGAAAAAAAGTCAAAAAAACTTGCTGCAACTATTGAAAGCCTGTCGCTTTATATTGATCTGGATAAAAGAAAGGTCACAGAATTTGAACAAGATAAAATCCAAATAATGGATGACTTTATAAATAAAAATAAGGTTTCTTTTAACTCAGAAAATTTAGTGTTTTCTGGTAAGCTAAAAAAATAAGTTATGGAAATTAAACTTTTGTCAGGAGCACTAGGTGCAGAAATCACAGGGATAGATCTTAAAGATACATCTGATCAAAACATAAAGAAAATTAATAATTTATTATTAGAACACAAAGTTATTTTCTTTAGAGACAAAAAAATTAATGCCGAACAACATATAGCGTTAGCTGAAAAATTTGGACCATTAGAAACACATGCATATGTAAAAGGATTAAGTAAACATCCCGAAATAGTAAGAATAATTAAAGCAGAAGATGAAAAAAACCAATGGGGTGAGAATTGGCATAGTGATGTTAGTTACAATGAAAAACCAACGAAAGCAGTAATATTAAAATCAATTAAAATTCCTCCTGTTGGTGGTGATACATGCTTTGCAAACATGGAGCTTGCATGGGAAACATTAGATGAAGATATAAAAGAAAAGATAAAAGATAAAAAAGCAATCCATAGTTCTCTTGGCGCAGAATTTTTTATTGAAAAATATAAAAAAATGGAGGGAAATGAAAAAAGAAATTTTGATGAATATTCTAATGAACATCCAATAGTAAGAACACATCCTGAGACTGGAAAAAAAATTCTATTTGTCAATTGGACATACACAAAAAAAATAATTGGACTTGAGCAAGAAGAAAGTGACGAAATTTTAAAAAACATATTTGAACACCAAGCACGACTTGAATTAACCTGTAGATTTAGCTGGACTGAAAATACAGTCTGTATATGGGATAATAGAAGTGTTATTCACTTTGCAATTGCAGATTTTTATCCAGGTAGAGGATTAGGATATGAAAGAGTAATGGATAGAATTGCTATTGAAGGTGACCACCCACAATAAATACCTTGAAATTTGATTATTTAATAATTGGGGCAGGTACAGCAGGATGTGTTCTTGCTAATAGATTAAGTGAACAAAGTAAAAATAACGTAGCAATTTTTGAAGCTGGTAAAGATAGTGATATATGGAAGGTAAACATGCCACTTGCAATACTTTATGCAATGCATGACCCAAAATATAATTATAAATATTATTCTGAACCTGAGCCACACTTAAACAATAGAAAATTATTTTGTCCAAGAGGAAAGATGATTGGTGGTTGTTCCGCGCATAATGGAATGGTTTATGTCAGAGGAAATAAAAATGATTATGAGAGATGGGCTTCATTTGGGTTAAAAAATTGGTCTTACGAAAATGTTTTACCTTTTTTTAAAAAAATTGAGACATGGTCAGGTGGAGAAAATAATTATAGAGGTGGAAAGGGTATATTGCCTGTAAATCAATCAAATAATAAAAATCCACTATTTAAAGCTTTTTTGGACTCAGCGAAAGAGGCAGGACATAAAATTAATGGTGATATGAATGGAGAAGATCAAGAAGGGTTTGGAATGTACGATGTTACAATTCATAAAGGAGAGAGAGCAAGTGCTTCAAAATACTATTTAAAACCTGCTAAAAGTAGGGATAATTTAAAAGTATTTACTGAGTCATTTGTAGAAAAGATTATTTTTGATGGCAAAAAAGCTGTTGGAATTCAAGTTAAAATAAAAAATGAAACGAAGACTATTTACGCAAATAAAGAAATTATTTTAAGTGGTGGATCAATTAATTCTCCACAATTATTAATGTTATCAGGTGTTGGTCCAAGCAATCATCTTAAAGAAAAAGGAATTGAGGTTATTCATGATTCAAAAGGAGTTGGAAAAAATTTACAAGATCATTTAGAAACCTATATTCAACAAGAATGTAAAACTCCAGATACATTATATTCATATGTAAATAAATTTAATATGGTAAAGGTGGGTATCCAGTGGTTCTTAAACAAAAGTGGCCCCTGCTCTACCTCGTTTTTAGAGGCTGGTGGATTCTGTAAATCATCTCCAGATAAAAAATATCCAAATATACAATTTCATTTTTTCCCAGCATTTGTAATAGACCATGGTTTAGTAGATCCTGATAGACACGGATACCAATTACATGCAAGTTTAAATCAACCTAAAAGTAGAGGGGAAATTACTTTGAAAAGTTCAAACCCTTATGATTATCCAAAAATACAATTTAATTATTTAGAGGATGGTTATGATCTTAAAGAAACAATAAAATGTGTTCGAGTAGCAAGAAAAATTTTATGTCAAAACTCTATGAAACCTTTTGCTGGTAAAGAAATTGGGCCAGGTGATAATGCAAATTCAGATGAGGAAATTGAAGAATATGTAAGATCAAAAGCAGAAACAGCATATCACCCATCATGTACTTTAAAGATGGGTATAGATGATATGGCAGTGGTAGATGAAAAATTAAAAATTCATGGTCTTCAGAATATAAGGGTAGCCGATGCATCTGTGATGCCAGAAATTACAAGTGGAAATCTAAATGCACCAACATTAATGATAGGTGAGAGAGCTGCTGACTTTATTTTGAATTAACTTATGGAAGCAAATAATAATACTAAAGGCATCCTATTTATTATGATAGGGATGGCTTTTTTTTCAATTCAAGACTCTCTTATAAAATATATATTTGAAGAAATTGCTTTGTTTGAGTTATATCTAGGTAGAACTATTGTTCAAGCTACAGTTCTTATATCTATATTCTTAATAACAAAGAAAAAATTTACATTAAAGACTCATTATCCTTTTTTAACTTTGTTAAGAGTAATTTGTTTTTTCTTTGGTTTTAGTTTCTTTTACATTTCACTTACATTTATGTCTTTAGCTATGGTGAGCGCATTATTCTTTTCATGTCCTTTTTTCATGTCAATATTTGCTAAAGTATTTTTAAAAGAACAAATTGGAATTAGAAGATGGAGTGCAATAGCCGTAGGATTTATTGGTGTTTTAGTTGTGCTAAATCCAACTTTGGAGGACTTTAACTTTTTTAAATTGGCACCAGTTGCATGCTCACTTTGTTATGCATGCTCTATGACAATTACAAAATATACATCTGAAAAAGATAATATTTATACTCAGTTAACATTACTTTATATTTTTGCAGTAATTGCGAGTGTTATAATATTTTTAATAAGTGGTGATGGAAAGTTTAATAGTTTTTCTGATCCTACAATGCAGTTTATTTTTAGAGAATGGTTTGTAAATCCAGCTGTTTCTTGGCCTTACGTTTTTGTAATGGGTATTGTTGCATCAATATCTTTTTTTTGTGTTTTTACAGCATATAGTATCGCTTCTCCGTCTGTGGTGTCTCTGTTTGAATATTCGTACATAGTTTTTGCAATGATAGCTGGTTACATATTATTTGAAACTATACCAGTACCTAGAACTTTTCTTGGAGCCGCAATAATTATTGGTGCAGGTGCATATATTTATTTTAGAGAAAAAATTCGAGGCCAAATGATTGCATCAGATACGCCTAATAGATGATAAAAAAAAACTATATTCCAACAATAAATATTTCTTCTATTCTTGAAAAAGGTTTTGATACAAAACCTACCCTT
>CABYCO010000006.1 GCA_902517495.1 uncultured Pelagibacteraceae bacterium
TAAGAAAAGGTATTGAATATATAATTGAGAATGAAAAAGGAATTAAGTTTGTAATTACAGCAGATGCAGACGGACAACATATAGCAAAGTATTTAAAAAAATTTTTAGAAAAATCGAAAAAATATTATTGTGTAGTTGGTATAAGAAATTATTTTAATAGAATTTCAGAACATATTGTAAATTTTTTTTCAAAATTATTATTTAACATTAGCGATCCATTATGTGGTATGAAATTATATAATTTACAAAAAATGAGAAATAAAAGTTTAATTTTTAAATCTAAAAATGATTATTGTGGAATGTTCTTTTTTCTTGGATATAAAAAGGAAAATGTAGCAAATATTCAAATCAAAGTAAGAAAGAAGAGCAAAGTATCGAGTTATGGTTCAGGTATGTTAGCAAATTTTTCAATAATAAAAAGTTTTATATTAAGCATCTCATGATAAAAAAAAGGCAAATAATTCTGGGAATAAACTGGGAGCAAAATTCTACTGCAGCACTTATGATAGATGGTAGAATAGTTGGCTGTTGTAGTGAAGAAAGATTTTCTAGAATTAAAAATGATGAAAGATATCCAAAAAATTCAATAGATTGGCTTTTAAGAACTTACAATGTGAAAGCGTGTGAAATTGATTTTGCTTGCTTTATCTCTAAAGTTTGGACTCCTACTTATGCTCTAATTAGACATTATACAAGTTTTGCGATTGAAGATTATTTAAAAGAACAAAAGGAAATATGGTATCCAAGACTTTATAAGAACAAAAAAAATATATCAATTTTAAAAATTTTTGAGAATAAAATTGATACCAAGCAGTTTCCTGGAAACAAGTTTTGGAAAAAAAATATAAAAAAATTTTTTGGTAAAAATGATCACACATCAAATACACAAATTGAGAAAATTGGTCAAAATTTAAGAAAAGAAGTTTTAAAAATTCATTTAGGAATTGATGCAAAAAATGTCAGATTTATTGATCACTCTAGTGGACATATTTATTACAGTTTCTTATCATCTGATAAATTAAAAAAAGGATTGGCTATTAGCGTAGATGCATTTGGTGACTTTATAAATTATAAAGCTGTTATTCTAAATAAAATTAATAAAAAAGTTTTTTCAAAAGAGGTAACAAAAGGTTCAAATTTTATAATAGCGAGACTATATAGATATGTTACCTTGATATTGGGTTTAAAACCTAACGAGCATGAATATAAGGTTATGGGAATGGCTCCCTATTCGAAAGAAATTTACTTTAAAAAGATTTTAGGCAAATTTTTAAAACTTCAAGATGTTAAGGGATTAAACTTTATTAATGTTGGA
Source organism: uncultured Pelagibacteraceae bacterium (assembly GCA_902517495.1). Lineage (GTDB taxonomy): Bacteria > Pseudomonadota > Alphaproteobacteria > Pelagibacterales > Pelagibacteraceae > Pelagibacter. The sequence goes on from CABYCO010000006.1 coordinate 1,316, forward strand.
GAATATAAAGATTTATATTTTCACATTAAAAAAATTTTGGACGGTCAAAGATTTGATGCTATTTCAGGAGGCTTACAAGCTTACACCGAACATTTAATGATAAAATGGGTGAAAAATTTAATTAAAAAAACAAAAACGTATAATTTATGTTTATCTGGAGGTGTGGCAATGAATGTAAAAAACAATTTATGCCTCTCTGAAATTTCAAAAGTAAAGAATGTATTTGTTCCACCTTCACCAGATGACTCATCACAAGCTATGGGTGCTTGCTATGTACAATTTATAGAAGTTAATAAAAAAAAAATTCCCAAAGCTTTAACTAGTCCATATCTTGGGTATTGTATCAATGATGTAAAAGTAGATAAAATTATTAAAAATTTAAAAACCATTGATTATAAAATAATTGATAGCAACATAAACAAAGTCTCAGCAAAACTTTTATCTAAAAATATGGTAATCGCTAGGTGCGTTGGTAGGGCAGAGTTTGGGGCTAGATCATTAGGTAATAGATCGATATTAAGCAATCCAAGCAATAATGATATAAAAAAAATAATTAACGAAAAGATAAAAAATAGGGATTTTTGGATGCCATTTGCATCTTCTGTTATTGACAACTACGCCAAAAAATATTTTGAACTGAATGGTAATTTAGAAAATTATTTTTACATGACAAATTGCGTCCAAACTAGACCAGAATATAGAAAAAAACTTGAAGCTGCAATTCATCCCTATGATTTTACTTGTAGACCACAAGTAGTTACAAAAAAGAACAACTCTGAATATTATAGTTTAATTAAAAATTTTGGTTCAATAACGAATACATTTGCTGTTTTAAATACTTCATTTAATTTACACGGGTTTCCTCTCGTTAATAATGAGAAAGATGCAATTAAAGTTTTCAAAAGAACTAAATTAGATGGATTAATCTTAGGTAAATATTTAGTAGTAAAAAAATAATTTTTTGCTTTATTCTTTGATACCAACAAAATAATTCATCCCCAGTCCAGAATACCCTTTAAAAATATATTTTGAATTTTTAATAAATTTTTTTAATTGTTTCAAATTTTTAGTTTTAATCAAAATGAGTAACATCTCAAGTTCATTATGAAAATTATTTATTTTATATGAGAAATAATCAAAATTTATTTTCTTATTTTTTTTTAACTTAGCGACATATTGCTGAGTTTTGTTCAAGGAATTAAAATTTTTATTTTTATTTTTAAATGATAAATCATTTAGATTAGAATATAGCATATTCAAATTTTTATAATAAAGTTTAGTTTTTTTATCTGAAAAATTCCCAGTTGATCTAGTGAACCATTTTAAATTTGTAAAATTTATAGACTCATTTGAATATTTTGTCATATTCTTTTTTTTCCATTCCATTTCTAAATCATTTACAGAGTTCAATCTTGGATAAATTGAAAACATTGAAATTTTATTTTTTTTAAATATTCTAATAATATATTTTAGATCATATGAATCTATTTTTGGATTTAAGTAAGTATCAGATATTATCTCATCAACACTTCTTCCAGAAACTTTAGAGGCTCTAGATAGATGTTTTTTAAAAAATTTTTTAGAATTTTTATAAATTTCAGCCTCGTTTTTAGATATTGAATAAATCATTAATCTTTGAAGGTTTCTTTGAAAAAAACCAGATATTACTGAAGCTCCTAATAATATTATTCCTTTTTTTTTTAAGAAAGATATCATTAATTTAATTCCATCTTTTTTAAGACTTGTATGGTGCAAAACACCATTGCAATTCACTATGTCAAATTTTTTTTTTGACTTAAATTTGAATATGTCTGAATTAATAAAAATATTTTTTGAACCTTTTCTCTTAAATTTTTGAAATAAATTTTTTGAATATTCGTGAGATAACTTATCATATTCTACTAGTGTGCAATTAGAGCCCCATAAGTTATAAATTAAAGTATAAAGACCAGTTCCAGAGCCTAAATCTAAAATACTTTTATTTTTAAAAATTTCTATAGGCAAATTTAAGCCATACTGTATTAAATTCTTTCTCTCATTTCTGAGTTTATTAATATTTTTTTGATTTAATGATTTTATATACGTTGATGGATTTTGTTTCTTATATACATAATTAACGTCTAACAAAACATTTTTCATATAAATTGAAATCTATAAATACTAGCAAGACGGATTTTTTTTGAATAATTTTGATTAGTCTTATGCAAAACGTTTTCATCAAAAATAGTAAAGTCTAATCTTTGCATATCTATAGAAACTTCCTTATATTTTTTAATAAGATGTTTGATATTTTTAGGTACCTGACTATTAACAAACTTTTTTCCTTTTTTTATATTTATAGTGTTTTTTAAAAAGCCTTCTTTATTGCTACCTTTTAAAATACTCATCGTTCCATTTTTTTTATTACAATTAGAAAGTAGTGGAAATTGTATGTGTATAGTTTTTTTTGATTTATAATATGGCTTTTCTTGATGCCATTTATAAGAGGTTCTATTTGAATTATTTAATCCAATAGCCATTCCAGAATTAATAAGTTTCACTTTTTTTCTAAATTTATTCTTTAAAAATTTTAAAAAAAAATCAGAAAATTTTAAATACTTTTTATGTTTTGTATATGATTGAAAAGCTAAATATAACTCATCGTAATTTTTATTTTTTTCAGCTTCTAATATTTTTTTTGAATAATTAGATCTATTTATGTTTGATTTTAGTTTTTTTGAATAGATTGAAAAGAATAGATTTTCTAATTCATTTTGCTGCTTTAAAGGTATTTTCTTTTTAACAATGTAAAAACCATTATTATGGTAATTTTCCACAAATTTATTTTTTTTTTGGTTCATGTAAGTGTTAAAAATTATCAAATTAAATTTTAAAAATGCAATATCATATTAAAAATTTTTTTCAGTGCATAAATCAAGCCAATTGAGCTATTAGTACTGGTCAGCTACATGCGTTGCCGCACTTCCACACCCAGCCTATCAACGTGGTGGTCTACCACGGCTCTATAGGAAGAACTAGTTTTGAGGTAAGTTTCCCGCTTAGATGCTTTCAGCAGTTATCTCGTCCGTACTTAGCTACCCGGCACTGCAGCTGGCGCTACAACCGGTCCACCAGTGGTACGTCCATCCCGGTCCTCTCGTACTAGGGACAGCTCCTCTCAATTCTTCTACACGCATAGCAGATAGGGACCGAACTGTCTCACGACGTTCTGAACCCAGCTCACGTACCACTTTAATTGGCGAACAGCCAAACCCTTGGGACCTGCTCCAGCCCCAGGATGTGATGAGCCGACATCGAGGTGCCAAACACTGCCGTCGATATGAGCTCTTGGGCAGTATCAGCCTGTTATCCCCGGCGTACCTTTTATCCGTTGAGCGATGGCCCTTCCACTCAGAACCACCGGATCACTATGACCGACTTTCGTCTCTGCTTGACTTGTCAGTCTCACAGTCAGGCAAGCTTATGCCATTGCACTCTACGAACGATTTCTGACCGTTCTGAGCTTACCTTCGCACGCCTCCGTTACTATTTGGGAGGCGACCGCCCCAGTCAAACTACCCACCATACAATGTCTTGATGCCGGATGACGGCTATCAGTTAGATGTCAAGAAAAACAAAAGAGGTATTTCACTGGTGACTCCACGATAACTAACGCCATCGCTTCAATGTCTCCCTCCTATGCTAAATATGTTTTTCCTAACACCAATGTAAAGTTGCAGTAAAGGTGCACGGGGTCTTTCCGTCTAACTACGCGAACTCCGCATCTTCACGGAGAATTCAATTTCACTGAGTTGATGTTGGAGACAGCGGAGAAATCGTTACGCCATTCATGCAGGTCGGAACTTACCCGACAAGGAATTTCGCTACCTTAGGACCGTTATAGTTACGGCCGCCGTTTACTGGGGCTTCAGAAATGAGCTTGCACCCATCGCATTAACCTTCCAGCACCGGGCAGGCGTCAGACCCTATACATCCACTTACGTGTTAGCAGAGCCCTGTGTTTTTGATAAACAGTCGCTTCTCCCTGGCTTGTGCCACCTTTTAATGGTTGCCCAAAAAAAGGTCTTCTTTATCCCGAAGTTACAGAAGCATTTTGCCGAGTTCCTTCAACATCATTCTCTCAAGCGCCTAAATATACTCTATTAATCCACCTGTGTCGGTTTAGGGTACGGTCTTAGTGATGGAGCTATTTCCTGGAACTTTTTCGCAGCGTATTCAATCCATTAAGAATACACAACTTACAAAATCCGTCACTACCATCAGGTTAAGGAATATTAACCTTATTTCCATCGACTACGGCTTTCGCCCTCGTCTTAGGGGCCGACTAACTCTGCGCGGATTAACCTTGCGCAGAAACCCTTGGATTTTCGGCGAAGAAGTTTTTCACTTCTTTAATCGTTACTCATGTCAGCATTCGCACTTCTGATACCTCCAGGATCCCTCACGGGTATCCCTTCGCAGGCTTACAGAACGTTCCGCTACCGCTTATAAAGTTTGAAAACTTTATAAACCCACAGATTCGGTATGTGATTTTAGCCCCGTTACATCTTCGGCGCAGAAACTCTATTAGACCGGTGAGCTGTTACGCTATCTTTAAAGGATGGCTGCTTCTAAGCCAACCTCCCGGCTGTTAAGGAATTTCCACATCCTTTCACACTTAATCACAATTTTGGGACCTTATCTGGTGGTCTGGGCTCTTTCCCTCTCGACCATGGACCTTAGCACCCACAGTCTGTCTGTTGAAGAACTACGTTTAGCATTCGGAGTTTTATTAGGTTTGGTAAGAATCTCTTCCCCCTAGCCCATTTAGTGCTCTACCTCTAAACGCATATTTATTCAACGCACTACCTAAATAGTTTTCGCGGAAAACCAGCTATCTACGAATTTGGTTGGCCTTTCACCCCTTACCACAAGTCATCCAAAGACTTTTCAACGTCAACTGGTTCGGTCCTCCGGCAAGTGTTACCTTGCTTTCAACCTGCTCATGGTAAGCTCATTCGTTTTCGGGTCTAATTCATAAAACTAATCGCCCTATTAAGACTTGCTTTCGCTACGCCTACACCTAGATGGCTTAAGCTTGCTTTATAAATTAAGTCACTGACCCATTATACAAAAGGTACGCCGTCACTCTAAAAAGAGCTTCGACTGATTGTAGGCATGCGGTTTCAGGTTCTATTTCACTCCCCTAATAGGGGTTCTTTTCACCTTTCCCTCACGGTACTAGTTCACTATCGGTCACTGAAGAGTATTTAGGCTTAGAGGGTGGTCCCCCTATATTCGAGCAGGATTTCACGTGTCCCGCTTTACTCAAGAAATTTGTTAAACATTACTCATACGGGACTATCACCCTCTGTGGTTAGCTTTTCCAAACTATTCAAATTTTTTTAACAAATCTACTGGCCTAGTCCGCTTTCGCTCGCCACTACTAACGGAATCTCAATTGATTTCTTTTCCTCCGGTTACTTAGATGTTTCAGTTCTCCGGGTTGTCTCTTTAAACCTATGTATTCAGTTTAAAGTACCACATAAAGTGGTGGGTTTCCCCATTCGGAAATTTACGGATCAAAACTTGCATACAGCTCCCCGTAACTTATCGCAGTATACCACGTCCTTCATCGGCTTTCAGTGCCAAGGCATCCGCCACACGCCCTTAAACGCTTGATTTATGCACAGAAAAAAATTCTGTGTTGAATCAAATTTTTTTAATATTCATCTATTCGAATATTAATTGATTGTTCAAATCTTCGAACAATCGGATATAGATATTGATAATAATTATAAAATATTCACAAATAAAATAGCTAAGTGCTTCTTGGTGGAGGATAGCGGGATCGAACCGCTGACCTCCTGAATGCAAATCAGGCGCTCTCCCAGCTGAGCTAATCCCCCAGTTTTTGGTGGGCCGAGAAAGACTCGAACTTTCGACCCCACCCTTATCAAGGGTGTGCTCTAACCAACTGAGCTACCGGCCCCTTTATGCAAAAAGGAGAAACACAATTTTAAAAAGAGAAATGAGGACGGTCAACATTAACCTGTTATATTATTTAGATTAAGAAATAATCCTTAATCATCCTTAGAAAGGAGGTAATCCAGCCGCAGGTTCCCCTACGGCTACCTTGTTACGACTTCACCCCAGTCGCTGACTATACCGTAGTCAAGGGTTTTAAACCTTGCCTTAAGGTAGAACCAACTCCCATGGTGTGACGGGCGGTGTGTACAAGACCCGGGAACGTATTCACCGCGGCGCGCTGATCCGCGATTACTAGTAATTCCAGCTTCATGTACTCGAGTTGCAGAGTACAATCCGAACTGAGGCATCTTTTTAGGATTTGCTTGATGTCGCCACCTTGCTTCCTATTGTAAATGCCATTGTAGCACGTGTGTAGCCCAACACGTAAGGGCCATGAGGACTTGACGTCATCCCCACCTTCCTCCAGCTTATCACTGGCAGTTCTTTCAGAGTGCCCAACTAAATGATGGCAACTAAAAGTGAGGGTTGCGCTCGTTGCGGGACTTAACCCAACATCTCACGACACGAGCTGACGACAGCCATGCAGCACCTGTGTTTCGTCCGGCCGAACCGAAAACTCTAATCTCTTAGAGTCGCGACGAACATGTCAAGTGTTGGTAAGGTTCTGCGCGTATCTTCGAATTAAACCACATGCTCCACTACTTGTGCGGGTCCCCGTCAATTCATTTGAGTTTTAACCTTGCGGTCGTACTCCCCAGGCGGTGTGTTTAATGCTTTCGCTGCGACACTGAAAATAAATTTCCAACGTCTAACACACATCGTTTACGGCATGGACTACGAGGGTATCTAATCCTCTTCGCTACCCATGCTTTCGTTCCTCAGCGTCAGTAATGATCCAGAAAGCTGCCTTCGCAATTGGTATTCTTTCTAATATCTACGAATTTCACCTCTACACTAGAAATTCTGCTTTCCTCTATCATACTCTAGCTAAAAAGTTTTGATGGCAGTTCCAGAGTTAAGCTCTGGGATTTCACCACCAACTTTTTTAACCACCTACGAACTCTTTAAGCCCAGTAATTCCGAACTACGCTAGGTCCCTTCGTATTACCGCGGCTGCTGGCACGAAGTTAGCCGGACCTTCTTATTCGGGTACAGTCATTTTCTTCCCCGACGAAAGAGCTTTACAACCCAAAGGCCTTCTTCACTCACGCGGCATCGCTGCATCAGAGTTTCCTCCATTGTGCAATATTCCCTACTGCTGCCTCCCGTAGGAGTTTGGGCCGTGTCTCAGTCCCAATGTGGCTGATCATCCTCTCAGATCAGCTATAGATCAAAGTCTTGGTAGGCCATTACCCCACCAACAAACTAATCAAGTGCAGGCTCATCCTTTGGCGCATAAAGCTTTCTCCGTAAAGACTTATGAGGTATTAGCACAAGTTTCCTCGTGTTATTCCTCACCAAAGGGAAGATACCTACATGTTACTCACCCGTCTGCCACTAAGTATTGCTACTTCGTTCGACTTGCATGTATAAGGCGTGCCGCCAGCGTACGTTCTGAGCCATGATCAAACTCTCAAGTTTAAAAACGGCGCACACTAGCTTCTATATAAATACTAAGAATAATATTTATATAATGTTGAAGTGTGTACGACAAATTTTGGTAACCTTAACCGTCCACACTTCTCTTCTTAAAATATTAACAATTCAAATAGCTAATTGGACTATAAAGCCCAATAAATAACATTTATTATATGTTGAGTGTGACGCTTATATTGCAAATAATTTATAAATCAAGTTTTTAGATAAACAAAAAATGTGCTAAAAACTCATATAAATCAGCATTTTTAATCTGTTTAAAAAATTGTGTTAACAAAATTTAAAAAAAAAATAAAATCACTTGCTCATTTTGTATGGTTAATTTTGTTAATTATAATAATAATTTTTGTAACAAATTTTCAGCAAACAAGTAAAAATTCTCAATACGAGAGCCTGAAAAAAACACTCGACAACGTTTACTTACAAAAAATATTTGGGAAAATAACCTCTGAATTAGAGGAGAGATATACAGAATTTGAGTATATTGTTAGAGAAGGTGACAATTACGAGAGTATAATTTATGGGATTAAGATACCACAAAATGAAAAAAATTTATTTCTTGAAACAGTAAAAAAAAATAAAAAAATAAAAATATTAAAACCTAACCAAAAAATCTTTTTTAAAATTGATAAAAAAAATAATCCCAAGATAGAAAAATTTATAATTGAGATTAATAAAAAAAAAGAAATATATTATGTAAGAGATTTTGAAAAAAATATATTTAATTCAGAAATATTAGAAAAAGAACTTACTAAAGTTATAGCCTATAAAGAAAGCATAATTACTAATAGCTTATATCAATCTGCCTTAAGTCTAAAAATCAAACCAAATATTATTATTGAATTTGCAAGGCTATATGGTTTTCAAGTAGATTTTCAAAGAGATATATGGAAAAATGACAGTTTTCAAATTATATATGAGGAATTCTTAAACAAAGATGGAGCTGTAATTGAAAGTGGCAATATATTATTTGCTAATTTAAATTTACAAAATCAAGATCTTAAACTTTACAGACACGAGTACGAAAAAAACAAAATTGATTATTTTGATGAGAATGGAAAAAGCATGAGAAAAACCTTAATGAAAACTCCAATAAATGGGGCTAGGTTATCTTCCTCATTCGGAAAAAGGAAACACCCTATTTTAGGCTTTACAAAAATGCATACAGGAACTGATTTCGCTGCCCCAACTGGCACACCTATACTTGCATCAGGAGATGGTTTAGTTGTTAGAGCTCAGTGGTGTGGTGGTGGTGGAAATTGTGTAAAGATAAAACACAACAGAGTTTATCAAACTGTTTACGCACATATGTCAAAGTTTGGTAGGGGAATAAAGAAAGGTGCTAGAGTTAAACAAGGTCAAATAATCGGGTATGTTGGTTCTACAGGTCTTTCTACTGGTCCACATTTACATTACGAAGTTATTGAAAATGGAAAAAAAATAAATTCACAAAAGCTTAAACTGCCTTCTGGAAAAATATTAAAGGGTCATCAACGTAAAGTATTTGAAATAAATAAAATTAAGATTGATGTTTTAAAATCAGATTTGATATCTAAAATCTAATTTATTTTGGTGTTGTTTTTTCTGCTTCCTTGTTTTTAGTCTCAAATTTTTCTTGATTGCTATTATTAACATCTGGTGCATTTTCATTATCGTTTCTTGAATTTTCTTGAGATGTAAGAATTCTAGAAAAGTGTTCTGAATGCTGTAGGTAATTCTCAGATAAAATTTTATCCCCATTTGATTGAGCTTCTCTAGCAAGATCATTATATTTCTCGACGAGTTTTGCAGCATTTTGATTATTTTTTCCTGGGTGCCTTCTTTTAAAAGAAGATCCATTACTAAAATCACCATTAGGCTTATGTCCATTTCCATTTCTTCTAAAGCCCCTATCTCCAATTGGCTTAAACCTACTTCTTCTATGATTATTTTTGAAATTATTCATTATTGTAGTTTAGTACTTACTATGCATCTGTCTCTTCCAGATAAATCCTTGGATATTTCATTTATATAAAAGCCGTTTTCATTTAGTATTTTTTTACAATGATTTTTTTGACTATGTCCTATCTCAAGTATTAATTTTGCGTTTATTTTTAACAATTTTTTACTTTTTATAATTACTTTTCTTAAATCCCTAAATCCATCAAAACCTCCAGATAATGCTAGCATAGGTTCATGGAATTTAATATCATCATCTAATCTGTTTAATTCAATACTATTTATGTATGGTGGATTAGATATAATTAAATCATAGTTATAAGATTTATATTTGTCAATATCGATATTAATAAAATTAATTTTATTTTCCAATTGATGTAATTTTGCATTAGTTTTTGCAACATTTATTGCATTTTTAGATATATCTATTGCTGTTGCAATACATTTTGGTCTATCTTTTAACAGAGAAACAACAATGCATCCTGACCCTGTTCCAACATCTAAAATTTTTTTTGAGCTCTCTATTGGTAGATATTTTAAAGTTTTCTCTATAACAAGTTCAGTATCTGGCCTAGGTATCAAAACTGATTTATTAGTTAAGAACTTATGTTTCCAAAAATGTTTATAACCAAGAATATATGCCATTGGCTCTTTTTCAAATCTCCTGAATAAATAGTTTTTAAATTTTGCTACATCTTTATTTTTTAATTTATTATTGGTGTTTAATAATATTTCTTCTCTATTTTTGTTTGTAACTTTTGATAAAATTAATTCAGTATCTAAATCTGGATTTTCTATTTTATTTTTTTTTAAAAAATTACTTCCTTTTTTTAAAATTTCACTATAAATCATTTTTATATACTACTAAGTTCATTTTCTTGTGCTTGAATAACCAAATTTTCTATCATCTCGTCAAATATTTCTCCTTCCATAAATTCAGATAATTTATGCAAAGTTAAATTAATTCTATGATCTGTGACTCTTCCTTGAGGAAAATTATACGTTCTAATTCTTTCTGATCTGTCGCCGGTGCCTATTTTACTTTTTCTGTCTTTAGATCTTTCTTCATCTCTTTTTTGTCTTTCTAATTCATAAATTCTCGATCTAAGAATTTTTAAACCTTTTTCTTTATTTCTTATTTGTGATTTTTCGTCTTGCTGGCTGACAACTATTCCTGTTGGAATATGAGTAATCCTTACGGCAGAGTCTGTTGTGTTTACACTTTGGCCACCAGGACCGCTACTTCTAAATACATCAATTCTCAAATCTTTATCTTCAATTTTTACATCAACTTCCTCTGCTTCTGGCATTACTGCGACTGTAGCAGCAGAAGTGTGAACTCTTCCTTGAGTTTCGGTATCTGGGACTCTTTGAACTCGATGAACACCACTTTCATATTTTAACGAAGAGTAAATATTTTTACCTTTTATTGATGCAATAACTTCTTTTAATCCTCCGGCATCACTTTTAGAAATCGATATTACCTCTAGTAACCATTTTTTTTTATTACTTACTTTTTCGTACATCTTAAATAGGTCTGAAGCAAATAAACTCGCTTCTAGCCCTCCTGTTCCAGCTCTTATTTCAATCATTGCATTTTTTGTATCAGCTTCATCTTTTGGTAACAAAAATAGTTTTATTTTTTTTTCGTTACTATCATTATTTTTTTCAAGTTCATTTAATTCACTTGTAGCTAGGTCTTTTATCTCTTTATCTGAATCATTATCGTTGATTAATTTTTCTAATTCTTCTTTATTTTTTTGAAAATTAAAGTACGAGATAGCTTCTTTAATAATATCATTTAAGTCTGAGTATTCCTTGGACTTTTCTGCAAATGTTTTCTTATCAATCTCTTCAGATGAAAGTTCTTTTTCTAATTTGGAATGCTTTGCAATTAAGTCATGAACTTTTGATATAGGTAACATTATTCTGCTTTTTCGATTTCCTCAGCTTTTGCTTCTACCAACCTTACCACTTTAGAAATCATCTCATCACTTGAAATTTTTTCAGTTTCAATTCCATTTAAATAAAGCATATTGTTACCTTTTCCTCCTCCTGTTACGCCTATATCAGTTTGTGCTGCCTCGCCTGGTCCATTAACTACACATCCAATGATAGACAAAGAAATGGGAGTTTTTATATGAGATAATCTATCTTCTAATTTTTTAACTGTTTCGATAACATTAAATGCTTGTCTAGCACAAGATGGACAAGAAATAATTTTTACACCTCTGTTTCGTAAGTTTAATGATTTAAGTATTTCACTTCCAACTTTTATTTCCTCTACTGGATCATCAGATAAAGAAACTCTTATAGTATCTCCAATACCACTCATAAGAAGTGATCCAAAACCAATTGATGATTTTATACTACCAGGAAGAAAGGATCCTGCCTCGGTGATACCAAGATGCAAAGGATAATCGCTAATTTTAGAAAGTTGTCTGTAGGCTTCAATAGATAGAAAAACATCTGAAGATTTAACACTTACCTTAAATTTAAAAAAATCTAAATCCTCAACAATATTAATATTTCTTAATGCACTCTCAACTAAAGCTTCAGGACAAGGTTCTTTATATTTCTCCAATAAGTCTTTTTCTAAAGAACCTGCGTTAACACCAATTCTTATTGAACAATTATTATCTTTTGCAGCTGTTATTACCTCTTTGATTTTATCTTTATCCCCTATATTTCCAGGATTGATTCTAAGACATGCTGCTCCACTTTCAGCTGCCTCTATTGCTCTTTTGTAATGGAAATGTATATCAGCAACTACTGGTATAGAAGTATTTTTAATTATATCTTTAAGGGCCTTTGTTGAATCTTTGTCTGGACATGATACCCTCACAATATCAGCTCCCGCTTCTTCAATTTGTTTAATTTGATTTACAGTTTCCTTTACATCTTTAGTTAAAGTATTTGTCATTGATTGAACAGAAATTGGATTGTCTCCTCCAACTTTTATATGTCCAACATTAATTTCTTTTGTTTTTCTTCTTTTAATTTCTCTAAATGGTCTAATATTCATAAATTATTTATTTAATTTAAATTCTTTATGCAGAGAAGATATTGCTTTTCTTACATTTTTTTTATCTATTAACACAGAAATTTTAATTTCTGAGGTAGATATTACTTGAATATTTATTTTTTGCTTAGCAAGTGACTGGAACATTCTATAAGTAACTCCTGGGGTAGTGACCATTCCAACTCCAATTATTGAAACTTTTGAAACATTCTTATCAAATATCAAATCTCGAAAGTTAATTTTTTTATTTTGCAAAATAATTTTTTTTGTTTTGCTTAAATCATCTGATTTTATTGTGAAAGTTAAATCAGTTTCTTTTCCATTAGCAGAAATATTTTGTACTACCATATCTACATTAATAGAATTTTCAGATAGAGGTTTAAAAATAGAGGCTGCAATACCTGGTTTATCTCTTACACCTAAAAGAGTGACTTTAGCATCATTAGCTGTATTTGAAATACCAGTTATAATCTTATTATTTATTATATTTTTTCTTTTCGTGATTAAAGTACCTTCATTATTTGTAAAGGAAGATCTCACCTCTATATCTACCCTATTCAACCGTGCATCTTGAATTGAATGAGGTTGCATAACTTTAGCTCCTAGTGAAGCCATTTCTAGCATTTCTTCATAGGATATAACTTTTATTTTTTTAGCTAACTTAAGTTTATTTGGATCTGTAGAATAAACACCATCAACGTCTGTAAATATTATACATTTTTCAGCATTGAAAAACTTTGCAAACATAATTGCACTTGCATCTGTGCCGCCTCTGCCAATAGTAGTTATTCTGTTTTTATTATTAATACCTTGAAACCCTGTAACTATAGGAATCCCCCCTTTTTTTAAATAACTTGTGATTTGACTCTTGTTAATTTTATTAATTCTTGAAAATTTATACTTTCCATCAGTAATGATTGGAATTTGCCATGACATCCATGATCTTGAATTGAAACCTTTATTAATTAATTCTCCTGAAATTAGAGCACAGGATACTTGTTCTCCCGATGAAACTAAAACATCATATTCTGAGTCTGAAAAATTTTCACTAATTTTTTTGGATAAATTGATTAAATTATTTGTCACACCGCTCATTGCAGAAGAAAGTACAATTACATTGTATTTTTTTTTATATTTAGCAATAATCTTTGCAACTTTTTTAATTCTATCAGTTGTACCAACTGAAGTACCTCCAAATTTTAATACAATTATTTTCATTGATAATTTTTTTTAATATAAATTAAAATATATTGATAAAATACATCTTGATTGTAATGTCAATAAACAATGAAAAATAACACAATAAATAAAAAAGAAATAGAAAAATTTTCAAAAATAGCTGAGGAATGGTGGGATCCTAATGGAAAATTTAAGCCATTACATAAATTTAACCCTATCAGAATCAAATATATAAGAGATACAATTTTATCTGAATTTAAAATTAAAAAGGAGCATGAACCTTTTAAAGGCTTAAGCATTCTAGATATTGGATGCGGTGGTGGATTACTTTCAGAACCTATGGCAAAGCTTGGAGGAGATGTTGTTGGTATAGATGCTTCTAATAAAAATATACAGGTAGCTAAATATCATTTAAAAAAAAGTAAACTTAAAATCAAATATTATAATTCTTCCCCTGAAAATTTAAAAATTAAAAAAAGATTTGATATAATTTTGAATATGGAAATTATTGAACATGTTGAAGATGTAGATTTTTTTATTAAAGAAAGTTCAAAATTTTTAAAAAAATCAGGTGTGATGTTCATAGCTACCTTGAACAAAACTCTTAAATCTTACTTATTTGCAATTGTTGGAGCTGAGTATATATTAAGGTGGTTGCCAATAGGTACTCATGATTGGGAAAAATTTGTTAAACCTGAATATTTAACAGATGTTTGTAAAAAAAATTCTTTAAAATTAAAAAAAATTGATGGAATGACTTTTAACCCTATCTTAAATAAATGGTCTGTAACATCTGATAAGTCTGTAAATTATATTTCAGAATTTAAAAAAGTTTAATTTTTATCTTCTTCAATCCATGGAATAATATCAGTTTCTATCCCTTCTTCTCTCAATTCCTTAATATCTTTAATAGAAGCACTACCATAAATACCTTTTTTTGGTTTCTTTTTATCGTAATGAATTGATCTGGCTTTATAAGTAAAATTTTCTCCAACATATTCAAAATTATCTTTTACAAATTTTTTGTAATCGGTAAGTTTTTTTCGAACATCTTTGTATTTTTTTATTTCTTTTAAATTTTCTTTTTTCTTGGTGTTCAATAAATTAGGAGACATCAAGGACTTTTCAACATTTATAGACTCGCAGGATTGACAATTTAAAAGTTTTAATTTGAGCAACCTATCGTACTCATTAGATGCACTAAACCAGCTTTCAAATTCTTGCTTACAATCTTTACATTTTAACAAATATTTTATCATATTTATTATTTAAATATTAACCTATGAAATTTCAATACAGTTAAGTCCTATAATCAGCATTAATTTCAATATATTTTTTTGTTAAATCCATAGTGTACGATTGAAATTTTTTAACTCCCTGACCAATATCAACTTCTATTTCAATTGATTGGCCTTTCATGTATTCCATAACTTTTTCTTCATCATATGATTTGTATAAAGATCCCTTATGAAAAATTTTATAAGTCCCAAATGAAATAGATAATTTTTGTTCATTAATTTTTGGGTCACTGTTTCCAATTGCCATAGCTATTCTTCCCCAGTTTGGATCTTCACCTGCAATTGCTGTCTTAACTAATAATGAGTTTGCTATTTTAAAAGATATATTTTTTGCATCCTTTTCTGTTTTACAATTTATACAATTAATAGAAATAAATTTAGAAGCTCCCTCTCCATCAGAAACAACTTGCTTCGCTAAATTCAATAAAACGTCATGAACTGCCTTGTTAAATTTTTTGAGTCTACTATCACTATATTTTTTAATTTCTGAGTGATTAACTGTGCAAGTTGAAAATATAGAAACCATATCATTTGTACTTGTGTCACCATCACATGAAATTGCATTGAATGTTGTCTTTATATTATTTTTTAAGACATCATTTAAAACTGATGAGGATAAATTTGCATCAGTAAATATATAACCCAATGTAGTTGCCATATTTGGATAAATCATGCCTGAGCCTTTTGCAATTCCATAAATTTTTATTGTTGATGAGCCAATTTTTGTTTCGGCCATTGATACTTTGGGTTTTAAATCTGTTGTGATTATGCCCATTGAAGCTTTCATCCAGATTAATTTATTTTGTGTATATTTTATTTTTTCAACTAATTCTGGTAATGAAGTTTTAATTTTTTCTAATGGAAATTTCTCTCCTATAGTACCTGTGCAACCAAAAAGTATTTCTTTTGAAGAAATTTGTTTCGGAGCATCTTCATCTCTTTTCTGTATTTCAGTTAATTTAGAGGATAAGTCTAAAGAAATTTTCCTCAATGCATCATAGCCATCTGGACCTGTTAATGCATTAGCATTTCTAGTGTTAACTAATAATGCAAATATTTTTTTTGCTTTAATTTTTTTATTCCATTTTAGATTTTCTGATATTAACTTTGATTGAGTATATACAGAGGCATAATTTGCACCATTTCTAAAATAAAATAAAACCAAATCATCTCTCTTAAACTTGTATAAGCCAGCACTGACTGCAGAAATTGAAACTCCATCGATATGATCTAAATCCTGAAAATCAACAATTTTAGAGCTTTGACTGCTAGTTTTAATAAAATTGTTTATGTTAAATTTCATGATA
Source organism: uncultured Pelagibacteraceae bacterium (assembly GCA_902517495.1). Lineage (GTDB taxonomy): Bacteria > Pseudomonadota > Alphaproteobacteria > Pelagibacterales > Pelagibacteraceae > Pelagibacter. The sequence goes on from CABYCO010000006.1 coordinate 17,626, forward strand.
TTTAAAATAATTAATTAATTACTATATATTTCTAATATTTAATTTTATATCAAAATGTTCAACCCACTTAATATATTTTCAAAGCTTATTAAAAGCGGAAATGAAAAAGAACTAGGCCGAATTCAACAAATAGTCAATAAAGTTAATCTTTTAGAAAAAGATTTAGAAAATTTATCTGATGAAATGTTCCCAAAAAAAACCGAAAAACTAATTGAAGATATTAAAAATGGTAAAAGTTTAAATGACGTTTTGCCTGAAGCTTTCTCAATGGTTAGGGAAGCCTCTAAAAGAATTAGAAATGAAAGACACTTTGATGTTCAACTAATTGGTGGTGTTGTAATCCATGAGAATAAAATTGCGGAAATGAAAACTGGAGAAGGTAAAACATTAACCATAGCTCTTGCTGCTTTCCTTAATGCTCTAGAAAAAAAAGGTGTACATATAGTAACTGTAAATGATTATTTAGCTAAGAGAGATAGTGAAAATATGGGTAAGATTTACGAGTTTTTAGGTTTAACTTGTGGATATATTAATACTGGGCAAGATGATCTGGAGAGAAAAGAAAATTATTCAAAAGATATAACTTATTCTACTAATAGTGAATTAGGCTTCGATTATTTAAGAGATAATATGAAGTTTTCCAAAGAGACAATGGTTCAAAGAGAACATAATTATGCGATTGTTGATGAAATCGATTCCTGCTTAATTGATGAAGCCAGAACACCTTTAATAATTTCAGGAGCAACTGAAGATAAAACTAATCAATATATAGCTGTTGATAAACTTGTGAAAAATTTAAAAAAAGAAGATTTTGAAATAGATGAAAAAGATAGAAATATTTTATTGACTAATAAAGGTGTGGATAATGTTGAAAGTATATTTTCAAATGCTGGTATACTTAAAAATAAAAATTTTTACGATCCAGAAAACCTTCATATTGTTCACTTAGTAAATCAATCATTACGTGCCATACATCTTTTTCAGAGTGGTAGAGACTATATTGTAAAAGATGGGCAAATAATAATAATTGATGAACAAACAGGTAGACAATTACCTGGAAGAAGGTTTGGTGATGGTCTTCATCAAAGTCTCGAGGCAAAAGAAAATTTAACAATTAATGCTGAAAATCAAACTTTAGCATCAATTACCTATCAAAATTTCTTCAAGCTTTATAAAAAAATAGCTGGATGTACTGGTACCGCATTAACAGAGTCAGAGGAGTTTTTTGAAATTTATAATCTACCAGTAGTATCAATTCCTACTAATAAGCAGATGATCAGAAAAGATTCGAACGATCAAATATTTAGGACTAGTAAAGAAAAAGATGAAGCAATAATTAGTAAGATTGTTGAATGTAATGCTAAAGGACAGCCATTATTAGTTTTTACTTCAAGTATAAATAAATCTGAACACTTCTCAAATCTATTAGATAAAAAAAATATTAAACACACAGTCTTAAATGCAAAAAATCACCAAAGAGAAGCTGAAATTATTGCAGATGCTGGAAATAAAAATTCAATAATTATCACGACAAGTATTTCAGGAAGAGGAGTAGATATCAAATTGGGAGGCCAAGATGAAAGTAATAAAGCTGAAATAAAAAAATTGGGAGGGTTGTTTGTCATTGGTACAGAAAGAATGGAAAGTAGGAGAGTAGATAATCAAGCGAGAGGAAGATCAGGCAGACAAGGTGATGAAGGTAGTTCCATATTCTATGTAAGTTTAGAGGACGATTTGATGAGAATATTTGGGTCTGAGTCTATGAATAATATACTTGAAAAACTTGGACTTAAAGATGGAGAAAGTATAGACCATCCTTGGATAAATAAAGCATTAGAAAGAGCACAACAAAAAGTTGAGGCAAGAAATTTTGATATTAGAAAAACTCTTTTGAAGTTTGACAATGTTTTAAACGATCAAAGGCAAGTAATATTTTCACAGAGAAATGAAGTAATAGAAAATAAAGATTCTAAGCAATATTCTGAAAATTTTCTAGATGAAATTGTTGATGATTTGAAACTTAAAAAAACAAAAAAGTTAGCCAACGCAGGATCAAATGAAATCCATATGCAATTAAAATCTTTATTCGGCAAATCATTTGAAGAAAGTGAAATTAATGAATTAATTAATCTAGAAAATAAGGCGTTTGAAGAAAAAATAAAAAATAAATTTAACAGTTCAAGAGATGAGAGAATAAAAATGTTAAATGAAGAACAATATAATGAAATAGAAAAAAGAATATTTTTACAACTAATTGATCAAAATTGGAAATTACATATTCAATACTTAGAGCAATTAAGACAAGTTATTGGTTTAAGATCTTATGGACAAAGAGATCCTTTGGTAGAATATAAGAAAGAGGCATTTACACTTTTTGAAAATTTATTAAGTAAACTTAAGTATGATTTAATTACAATTTTGTTTAATTTAAAGCTCATTGAAAATAGCCAAGAAGAACAAAGCAATGAAAATTTAAGTAAAAAATTTGACGAACTTTCTACAAAAAAGATTGGAAGAAATGAACCCTGCCCTTGTAATTCTGGAAAGAAATATAAACATTGCCACGGAGCTTTATAAAAGAATGCTTAAAAATAATATTAATAAAATTGCTGCAGCTACGCCGTAATAAACTTTAGAATTCTTTTTAAAGTTTTTGATTAATATTTTCTAATATACTTGCCTTCATAGATAGATCATTTCCATCTTCTGATTGTGTTGTAAATCCTTTATTTCTTCCAATTGACAAAAATTTATTTTTTCTATGAGTAAGAATTTCATCTTTATCCATTGTCTCAAAAAAATCTAAATTTTTCTTTAATGATTCTCGTACATTATCCAATATTAGATCTTTATCTCGATGAGCACCTCCAACTGGCTCTGGAATTATTTCATCAATTATATTTAATTTTAAAAGATCACTGGATGACATTTTCATTGCAGTTGCAGCTTCTAAAGTTTTTTTTGGGTCTCTCCATAAAATAGTGGCACATCCTTCTGGGGAAATTACAGAGTATATTGCGTTTTGAAGCATAATTACTTTATTAGATGATGCTAAAGCTATTGCTCCTCCAGATCCGCCCTCTCCAATTATTATCGCAATGGTAGGGACTGTTAACTTCATAGAGCATTCAATAGATTTTGCTATTGCTTCAGCTTGACCTCTTTCCTCTGCACCAACTCCCGGGTATGCTCCTGGAGTATCTACAATAGAAATAATTGGAATTTTAAACTTGTTAGCTAACTCCATAAGTCTAATTGTTTTTCTGTAACCCTCTGGTCTCATCATTCCAAAATTGTGATCTATTCTTTTATTAAGATCTGATCCCTTTTCCTGACCAATTACTAAAACAGATTTGCCGTCAAATTTTGCAAAACCAGCTATAACAGCTTTGTCCTCACCATAATATCTATCTCCAGAAAGTTGGATAAAATCATCAAAAAGATTTTCGACAAAAAATTTTGCTTTAGGTCTATCTTCATGACGAGCAACTAATGCTGTCTGCCATGGATCTAGATTAGAATAAATTTTCTCTAACTTTTCATTTATTTCTTCTTCAACTTTGCTTATTCTTGAAGTGTCAACTTCAGATAAACCTTCCTGATTATAGGGGTCTTTTAGTTTATCTAATTCCTCCTCAAGATTTTTAATATCTGTCTCAAAATTTAGGTAATTTTTCATTTAAAGTATGTATTATAAACAAAAAAGGCAATAAATTGTTAAAATAAGTAATTTTGATTGCGCAAAAATGACAATTTATTATAAGATTTTCAATTTATGAGAGAGCAATACATCAAAATCCACAACCTATCTGTAGCAAAAGAACTAGCTGATTTTGTCAAAAATGAGCTTTTACTGGATACTAATGTTGGCCCTGATGAGTTCTGGAAAGGCTTTGACAAAGTGGTGCATGAATTAGCACCTAAAAATAAAAAATTACTCGAAATCAGAGAAACATTACAACAAGAAATAGATCTGTGGCATAAAAAAAATAGAGATCACGAGATTGACTATAATAAATATAAAAATTTTTTGGAAGAAATAGGATATTTAAAAAAAGAAGGTGAAGATTTTAAAATAGCAACTAAAAATTTAGATGAAGAAATATCTAATATAGCAGGACCACAATTAGTTGTTCCAATAATGAACTCTAGATATACCTTGAATGCTGCGAATGCAAGATGGGTAAGCTTATATGACAGTCTTTATGGATCAAATATAATAGAATCTGAAGAAAGTGGAAGTGAAAAATATGATCCTTTAAGAGGACAAGAAGTAATTAAATACACTAGAAACTTTTTGAACAAATATTTTCCAATAAATGATCTTGACTGGAAAGATATTACTGGTTTAGCAGTAAATAATAAAAAACTCACAATATATAAGGAAAATAAAGAATATAATTTATCAAATTTAGAGAAGTTTATTGGTCATAGAGGGGATGCAGCCAAACCAAATGCTATAATCTTAAAAAATAATAATCTTCATCTTGAAATAATTATAAATCCTAGAGCATTTAGTGCTGCAAGAGATGCTGCTGGTATAAGCGATATTATAATTGAGTCTGCTGTATCAACAATTTGTGACCATGAAGATAGTGTAGCCGCAGTAGATGCTGAAGATAAAGTAACTTGTTATAGAAATTGGCTAGGATTGATGAAAGGAAATTTAAAATCAATATTTGAAAAAAATGGTAAAGAATTAGAAAGAAAACTTAATCCAGATAGGAGTTACACTTCATTGAATGGTGAAAAGTTAAAACTTCACGGAAGAAGTCTTTTACTTGTGAGAAACGTTGGGCACTTAATGACAAACCCTGCAATCACTTTAAATGATGGATCAGAAGTACCTGAGGGAATAATGGATGCTTTTATAACTTCAGCAGCTTGTATTCATGATTTAAAAAGAAAAGGTAATTCAAGAAAAGGGTCAATTTATATCGTAAAACCAAAAATGCATGGGCCTGAGGAGACAGAATTTGCTAATTTAATTTTTACAAAAGTAGAAGAAGTTTTAAAATTAGAAAATAATACAATTAAGTGTGGAATTATGGATGAAGAAAGAAGAACATCTGCAAACCTTAAGGAATGTATTAGAACACTTAAGGATAGAGTATTTTTTATCAACACTGGATTTTTGGATAGAACTGGTGATGAGATGCACACTTCAATGGAAGCTGGACCTATGATCAAAAAAGGAGATATGAAAGAGTCTAAATGGATTAAAACTTATGAGGATAATAATGTAGATATAGGCTTAAAATGCGGATTTTCAGGAGTTGCTCAAATAGGTAAAGGAATGTGGGCCATGCCTGATAAAATGAACGAAATGATGGAACAAAAGATTGGACATGTCAATGCAGGCGCAAATTGTGCTTGGGTTCCTTCTCCAACTGCTGCTGCATTACATGTTATGCACTATTATGAAGTAAATGTATTTGAAAAACAAAAAGAAATATTAAAAAGAGAGCCATCAAAATTATCTGATCTTCTCACTATTCCGATAGCAAATCGTCCTAATTGGTCTGTTGATGAAATTAATACTGAAATTTCAAATTCTGCTCAAACTATTTTGGGTTATGTAGTCAGATGGATTGATCAAGGCATAGGTTGTTCCAAAGTTCCCGATATAAACGATATTGGATTAATGGAAGATAGAGCAACTTTGAGAATTTCATCACAACATATCTCGAATTGGCTTCATCATGGCTTATGTTCGAATAGACAGGTTCTTGAAATTTTAAAAAAAATGGCAAAAGTTGTAGATAAACAGAATGAAGATGACTCAGACTACGAAAGTATGTCACCAGAGTACGATAAATCTATTGCTTTTAAAGCGGCATGTGAATTAATTTTTCATGGAAAGTCACAGCCTTCTGGCTATACAGAACCTCTCTTACATTTAAACAGATTAATTAAAAAAAGCTAATTAAGCCTCAAGTTTTTTTCTGTTTTTAAATGCAGATATTAGAGTACCGTCGTCTAAATTTTCGATTTCCCCACCTACTGGTAAACCTTGAGCTAGCTTTGAAATCTTAATGTTTGTTTTTTTTAAAGTATCCTGAATATAAAATGCAGTAGTTTGGCCCTCCACGGTTGCACTTGTTGCCAAAATTACCTCATCTATATTATCCCTACTTATTCTTTCTACTAGGGAATTGATCAGCAGGTCTTCCTTGTTTTGACTATTATTATTTGAAAGCGTTCCTCCAAGAATATGAAAGTAACCTTGAAAAATAGATGAACTTTCTATTGCCCATTGATCTGAAATATTTTCTACAACACAAATTTTATTAAATTTTTTACTTTTATTTTCACAATTATCACATGGACTATTATTTGATTTTAAAGTTCCACAAATTTTACATCTAATCACATTTTTAAATACTTCGCTTAAGTTTTGAGCCAATGGTTTTAATAATTCTTGACGATTATTAATCATTTTCAAAATCATTCTTTTTGCAGACTTAGGTCCTAGCCCTGGTAACTTAGATATTAGTTTGATTAAATTTTCTATTTCAGGAATATTCTGCATTTAAATTATAATTATAAAGGCCACTTAAATCCAGGTATTCCAAAATTTCCTGAAGCCTTAGAAATTTCCTCTGCAGTTTTTGATTTAAGTTGCGATTTTGCGTTATTATGAGCAGCAGTAATAAGATCTTCTAGTATTACTTTTTCTTCTTTTAAAACATTTTCACTAAGTTTAATTGAGATCATAGTTCCCTCTCCATTTAACGTAACCTTTACATCATTAGCTCCCGAGACACCTTCAACCTCAATTTTTTTAATGTTTTCTTGACTTTCTTTCATTTTGCTCTCAATTTCTTTAGCTTTTTCCATTAATTTTGAAAAATCTGTCATTCTAATCCTCTTTCAACTCAACATTTATTAATTCTGCATCAGGAAATGCTTCGATCACTTGTTTATATGCGTCAGACTTTTTAACATCATTAAATATTTTGTTCTCATCAATTTTATTTTTTTCTTTTTTTGAAATTTGTCCTTGGTTTTTTGATAGAGAGATAATCCATCTCTTGGATGTCCATTCGTACAGCTTGTTAGATAGATTTTTAATAAAATCTTTATCTAAGTTTTCATTAAAAGATATTTCTATTAAACCTTCAGAGAAAGAAACTAAATTTGCATTAGTTTCAAGCTCATATTTAAGCTTAGCTTCTTTCCTTTCCGTACATAGATTTATCAAACTTTCAAATGAACCTATTTTGAGTTCATTAATTACTTCATCTTTATTTAAATTTGGTTCAATTTTTTCTTCTTGTGAAATATTTTTGATTTGATCTATTGTTTTACTTGTAATTTTTTTTTCAGGTTCTTTAATTAAAGTATCAGGATTTTTTCCAGTAAAGCTCTCCTCAACATTTTTCTCCTTTAAACCTTTTATTCTCATTAATCTGAAAAGGAACATTTCAACTGATAAATTTGGATTAGAAACTATGTTAATTTCCTCCATTGTATCAAGTGTAAATTGCCAAAAAAGGATTATGTCCTTTGAATCTAAATTTTCAGATATTGAGGAAAGATTACTAAAATCTTGATCATTTAAAGAAAAATTATTTCCGTCTAATTTTATAAAATTAATATTTTTTAGGTAATATAAAACCTCAAGAAAATCATTCAAAAAAATTTTGGGATCTACACCAGAATCATAAATTTTTCTATACAACTCAAATACTTTTTTTTCATCCCCACTAAACAAATTTTTTATTAACTCTATCAGAGAACTTTTATCAAAATATCCATAAATACTTTGTGCTTTATCTAAATTTAATCCCTCATCATTTTGATTGGCAACAAGTCCACGATCTAACAATGATAATGCATCTCTAACAGATCCTTCTGAAATTTTAACAATTAATTTTAAAGCTTCATCAGAAACTTTACCTCCTTCTTTATCTTTAATCATTTTTATATAACTAAAAAGCTCTTCAGATTTCACTCTAGAGAGATCAAAACGTTGACATCTTGATATTACTGTTACAGGAATTTTTTTGATTTCAGTTGTTGCAAAAATAAATTTTAAATATTTTGGTGGTTCCTCAAGAGTTTTTAAAAGTGCATTAAATGCTTGTTTGCTTAACATATGAACTTCGTCAATAATAAAAATTTTATATTTAGCAGTTGTTGGTCCATATCTTGAAAATTCAATAAGCTCCCTTACATCATCTACACCAGTCTTACTTGCAGCATCCATCTCTAAAACATCAATATGATTTGAGTTAACAATTGAATTACAATGTTCACAAAAATCTTTTTTGCAAAGATTTTCAACACCATTTTCACAATTTAATGCCTTGGCAACTATTCTTGCAAAAGTAGTTTTTCCAACACCTCTAATACCAGTGAATAAAAATGCGTTCGCAGCTTTATCGGAGATGACTGAATTTTTAATTGTTTCAGCAATAATATCTTGACCAATTAAATCCTCAAATACTTGAGGTCTGTATTTTAAGGCTAGTACTTTCGAATTTTCTTTCATTTTTAAGGAGACCAACCAACCTGGAAAATACTCACTACCCTTGCTATCTTTCGATCCTAGGGGATTTGTGGTAACACCACCTGATTGGCCTCCAACTTTATTATACCAATAAAAATTTCTATTCTACAAGAAAGTTATAAATTTATTTTTGTCTAAATTTATCGGATTTATAAACACCTAGAACGTGCATATCTTGACAATGCAGACCCAATTCCTCAAGTGAGTTTTTGATTTTAGGAGACTCTATATGTCCATCAATATCACATAAAAAAAAATACGAAGAAAATGAGTTCTTTTCGGGAAAACTTTGTAGTTTACTCATATTAACTCCATTTATTGCAAATCCTGACAATGCAGAGTAAAGAGCAGCGGGTTTACTTTTCAACTTAAATAATATTGAAGTTATATGATTATCGTCAGAAAAATCTGGCTGAAAAATATCTTTACCGAGTAATAAAAATCTAGTCACGTTATCTTTATCATCTTGGACATTTTCTTGAAGAATTTTAAGACCATATATTTCTGCACTAAGACTAGAAGCTATAGCAGCTTTAGACTTGTCTTTAGTTTCTGAGACAAATTTTGCTGAGCCAGCTGTATCTGCTCTAACATTTTCTGTGAATTTTTTTTTCTTAATAAAACTTGAAGATTGGCTTAATGCTTGTGCATGTGAGTAAACATCTTTTATGTCTTCTATTTTGGAATCTTTTAATCCTAATAGATTATGATTAATTGGAAAAAAATGCTCTGCATAAATATTTAGTCTGTATTTAAAGATTAAATACTCGACACCAATATTTCCAGTTGTTTTATTTGACTCTGGAATTAAAGATTTAATTGAATTATCTTCACTAGACCTTTCAAAGCATTCATCAAATGTTTTGCAGGATATTGTTTCACTCTCTGGATACATTTTTTTAGCACAACTTTCGCTGTAACTGCCTGCAACACCTTGATAAGCAATTTTCATAATTTAATTTTTATATTCCATAATTTTTTTTATTTCTAGATAATCTTCATCTGTATCCACACCAATTGGTTTAGTTTTTGCTAATCCTACATCTATTTCAATATTGTTATCCATTAATCTTAATTGTTCTAGTTTTTGCGATTTTTCATTCTGAGTTTGCTCTAATTGAATAAACCTTTCTAAATATGAAACATTATAAATATATATTCCAATATGGTGGTAAATATTTTTTTGAGTATTTTTAATTTCTCTTGTAAATGATGTTGCTATTGATAAATTGTTTTGATGAAGTTCCTCTTTTGTGGTTACTTTTACAACATTTTTGTTTAAGAAAAATTTTTCGTCTTCAATTTGACAAGCTAATGTTGAAATTTTAGATTTTTTTTTAATAGTTTTTTTGAGGAGATTAGTAACATCCTCAATATCAAGCATCGGTTCATCTCCTTGAAGATTTATTACATATTCAATATTGTCATCTCTTAATTCTTGATAAGCCTCAAAAATTCTGTCAGTTCCAGTTTTATGACTTTTTTTGGTTAAAATACATTTTCCTCCAAACTTAGTGACCTCTTCAAATATTTCTTTATCACCGGTTGCAACATAACTTTCTCCAATAAGAGATGATTTTGCAATTTTATAAACATGATTGATAATTGAAATATTATTGATTTTTAATAAAGGTTTATTTGGTAACCTTGTTGCAGCTAATCTTGAAGGGATTAATATTACTGTATTGCTCATAAACTAAGTATTATGCGTCTTTCAGACGCAATAATTAAATTTAAATTTAGTTTTTTTTTTGTTTAACATGTTATACGAGGATAATAATTAAAAATCATGGACTCATTTGAAATTAACAAAATTATAGCAGCGGTAGTTGTTATTTTTGTTGTTATATTTGGTATAACTAAAATTTCAGACATTATCTATTACGTAGAGAAACCAAGTCAATCAGCTTATAAAGTCGAATTTGTTGAAACAGATAGCACCAAAGCTTCTGCAGCAGTAGAAGCAATTGATATTTCTGCTCTATTAGCCATGGGAAGTGTTGATCATGGAAAGAAAGTCTTTAAGAAATGTAGTGCATGTCATTCCATTAAAAAAGGTGGAAGAAATAATATTGGCCCAGCACTTTACAACGTACTAGGTAGAAATATGGGCGCTCTAGAAGATTACAAATATTCAAAAGCCTTGATAGCATTTGGAAAGGACTGGACTTTCCAAGAGATGAATAGTTTTTTAATAAAACCTGCTTCATATATAAAAGGTACCAAGATGGCTTTCGCAGGATTAAAAAAAGAGAAAGATAGAGCCTCAGTAATTCTATATATGAATGCTAATGCTGATAGTCCTTTACTACTACCTTAGTTTACCAAAACAATATAATAAAATACTCTTTTGAACATAAACTCTGTTTAGAGCTTGTTGCCATACTTTAGATTGTTTCCCAAGAAACAATTCTTCTGTAACTTCATTTCCTCTTGGTAGACAATGTAAAAATATTGCATCTTTCTTTGCTAAATTCATAGTTTTTGTATCAACTTTAAAATTTTTAAATGATTTAAGTTTCTTTTTCTTATTAACTTTATCATTTAAAGAAATGATTTTGTCTGTCATTACAACATCAGAATTTTTAATAGCTATTTCTTTTTTATTAAAAATTTTTATTTTTCCTTTTTGGTTTTTTATCAAAGAAATAAGCTTTTTATTTGGCTGATAGCTTTTAGGGCATGCAATATTTAAAGAAATAGAAAATTTTATACTAGCTTCTATTAAACTATTCATCATGTTGTTGTTAGCATCTCCTATCCAACATAGTTTTAATTTTGAAATACTTTTCTTTTTAATTTCTTGAATAGTGAAAATATCTGACAAAACCTGAGTGGGATGTGAGGATGGACTTAATCCATTAATTACTGGTATACTTGAGTATTTTCTGAATTGATCTAATTTTTTATCCGAGTCTGTTCTCAACATAAAAGCATTACCATAAGTTGATAAAATTTTAGATGTATCTGCAATACTTTCACTACCAATACCTAGATGTAACTCCTCTGGTCTTAACGTTAAAGATCCCCCACCTAATTGTTTAATAGCCAAATAAAAACTTAATCTAGTTCTGAGGCTAGATTTTTCAAACATTTGTAAAAGAATTTTACCCTTTAATGGTGAATCTTTATCTGGATCAAGGGTATTTAATTTTTTTCTTTTTGATTTTCTATTTTTTGCATCAGAAATAATTTTTTTTAAGTCTTTTAGAGGAATATCTCTAATATGAAGAAAGTTTTTCATTATTTTTTATATCCTTCACAAACTTTATTGATAATTTTTAAAGCTATATTTATTTCATTTTTATTAACATTTAGTGGAGGCAAAATTCTTATAACATTTTCAGCTGCTCTAATTGTTAGTAGTTTATTTTTCAGTAAACTTTGTATGAATTTTGTCTGGTCATGATGTAATTGTATTCCCAAAATCAATCCTATTCCTCTTATATCTTTAATAATATTTGGAAATTTGATTTTAATTTTATTTAATTCTGAAATAAAATATTTTGAATTACTTTTGACTTTTGAAAGAAAGCCTTTTCTGAAAATTTCATCCATTACAGCATTACCAACTGACATTGCCAAAGGGTTTCCGCCAAAAGTAGATCCATGTGTACCTGGAACCATAGCCTTAGAAACTTTTTTTGTCATTAACACTGCACCTATTGGGAACCCACCTCCAATTCCTTTTGCAATTGGAACTATATCTGGCTTGATGTTTGCATATTCATAAGAAAAAAACTTACCTGATCTGCCAATTCCACACTGAACTTCATCTAAAATAAGAAGAATTTTTTTTTTATTACAAATCTGTCTCAGTTCTTTTAGGCACCAGGTCGGTATTACTTTAATACCTCCCTCACCCATTATTGGTTCAATCATTAAAGCGGCAGTTTTACTTGTAATTTTTCTTTTTAATTCCTTATGATTACCAAATTTAAAATGATCAAATCCGCCTACCTTAGGTCCAAATCCCTCTACCATCTTTTTAGATCCACTTGCATTTATTGCAGCAATAGTTCTTCCATGAAAAGAATTTTTTATGCATAGAATTCTATTTTTTTTTGGTTTACCTATAGAATAAAAATATCTTCTAGCAACTTTAATGGCGGCCTCTGTAGCTTCTGCGCCACTATTCTGAAAAATAACAGCATCAGCAAAAGTTTTCTTTGTTAACTTTTTGGCTAATTCTTCACCTTCTGGAATTATAAAAGAATTAGAAACATGCCAAAGTTTTTTTGACTGTTTATTAATTGCTTTTACCAAGTTTGGGTTTGCATGACCTAAAGAATTAACAGCAATTCCTTGTACGAAATCTAAAAACTTTATTCCTCTCTTTGTGTATAAAAAAGATCCTTTACCTTTATCGAAAGATAAATTTCTTCTTTTATAATTTTTTGCTAAGGAACTCATGCCTATACTATGATTTTATTTTATAACCTTTATTCACCAGAAAGTATGCGAAATAAGTAATAATTAAACTTAAAAAAGTTAGTATTGTAATACCAAATGTTATCGAACCATCTAATTGACCAATAAATGAATATCTAAATCCATCTATCATATGGAAAAATGGATTGTAATTACTTATCAATTTTAGAAATTCAGGCAATTTATCAATACTATAAAAAGTACCACTTAGAAAACTGAAAGGCACTATAATAAAATTGGTAACAGTGCTCATTTGATCAAATTTATCTGCATACAGTCCAACAATTATTCCTAAAGATCCCATAAATAATCCACCTAAAAACAGATAAATAAACCATAAAAGAAAATTTTGTATTGATAAATCTATAAATAAAATAAATATTAAAGTTGAAGCAGTGGCAATCAACAGACCTCTTGCTGCAGAGGCAATAGTAATTGCAAATACAACTTCTGATGACGATAAAGGGCTGTGAACAACATCAGTAATTGTGCCCATCATTTTTCCCATCATTAAAGAAGAGCTCGAATGTGCAAAACTTTGTTGAATAACTTGCATCATTATTAGTCCACTTGCTAAAAATTTTATATATGGGACTCCTAAGACATCTTCTCTTTGATCACCTATAGCTAATGAGATAACTGTTAAAAATAAAATGCTTGTTAATATTGGACCAAACAAGGTTTGACCTGAAACTGTTAAAAATCTTAAAACTTCTTTTTTAAATAAAGAATAAGTCCCTACCCAATTAACAACTCCAAATCTTCTCACACCAATTTGATATTTTTTCTGTAATTCAACCATAAGTAATTATTAATAAACATTTTTTTTGATTTTTGTTAAAAAACAAAAGAAAAAGCTTGTTATATAACTTTAATTGTGATTTCAAGATGGTGTTATAAATATATTAGGATATACTAAATATAGTAATATGAGCTGGACAGACGATAAAGTTAACAAACTTAAAGATCTTTGGGGCAAGGGTCAAACAGCAAGTCAAATTGCAGAATTGCTTGGTGGGGTAAGTCGAAACGCAGTAATAGGTAAGGCTCATAGACTAAATTTGTCTGCAAAAATTAAAACTAGATCTATACCTATCCAAAGCAACCTTACCCATTCTCAAAATAATAATACTAAAAAGAGTAGTCGAAAACATAGATTTAAATCTCTACTTCTAGATAAAAATTTTGAACCTGCAAAAAATCTTCAATTAGAGGATTTAAATGAACATACATGTAAATATATGGAAGGCAATCCAGATGAAACAGGCTCATCATTTTGTGGAAGAAAAACTATTGAAAAATTCTCCTATTGTCCATTACATCTTATGATCGTTTTTCAACCTAAAGGTAAGAAGGAAGAGGTTGCAGATAAAGACGATGAAGTTCCAAAATTTATAGAAAAAAAAGTGAAATCTGCTTAACTTATTTTAATATTTTCTCTTTTGCTTTTTTGAATTCATCATCGTTAATTATTCCTTTGTCGTGCAAATTTTTTAATTCTTTTATTTGATCAATAACTTCTGAATTTATATTTTCATTATTAAAATTTGTATTTTTTTCATCTTTGATTACTTGTTTAGCTTCAACTCCTCTGGTAATTGCTTTAACTGCTATAGACAAAACGAACGCCAAAATTATAAATACTATAAAATAAATAATATTTGCTAACATTAACTTACTTTATCAATTTTTTTTTTTGAAAATTGACCTCCACTTGTCCAATTAAAACTGTATTGATTTATCTCATATTCAAATTTTTTTTTTGCTTCTAAATTTATTTGAAAATTTGTTTTATATTTATTGGATACAATATTATCATATTTTAATAGTCTAAGTTGATCCATAGTTAACAACGGCTTAGGCATCAATTGAAAAATTTTAGCATTTAGTTTTGCCAATGACAGAGGCAATGGCAATAATAATCTTTTTTTTTTAATTGATTTTAAAATTTTTAAAATTATCTCTTTGAAAGTAAAAATTTCAGGACCTATACATTCTATTGTTTCATTAGTAATATTTTGTTTTACAATTTCAAAAATTATATTTGATAAATCAGATACATGAATAGGAGTAAATTTAGTTTTTCCCTCGTAATATAGAGGCATGAAAGGAAGTATACTTAATAATCTCATAAAGTTTGTTGTAAAATTGTCGTCTACTGAATACACAATAGAGGGTTTTAAAATTACTGACTTTGAAAAATTCTCTCTTACTTTTTCTTCACCTTTTAATTTACTTGATGCATATTTGCTGTCAGTAGCTTTTTCAATCCCTAAAGCAGATATATGGATAAATTGATGAAGTGAATTTTTATTGGCTAGATTTGATAATAAAGAAGGTAAATCTGAATGTATTAAATTAAAATCATTTTGTTTTTTTTCGTACAAAATACCAATTAGATTAATGCACACAGAGGATCTTTGCATTAATTCCGATATATCTTTCTCATTAAAAGAATTTATCTCCTCTAACTCTAAATACCCGTAATTCGATTGTGTTTTGATCTGATATCCTTTTCTATGGATACTTCTAGTTACCGCAGTAACTTTATAGTTATTTTTTGTAAACTTTCTTATTAAAGATTTTCCAATTTGTCCAGATGAACCAAATATTAAAATTGAATCCTGATTTTTCATATATATATATCTACTTAATGAATTTAGATATTAAATTACATAAGAAAGATTTACCAGATGAAATAGAGTTCAGTGACAAGATAGCAATAGATTGTGAATTTACTGGTCTAAATATTGAAAGAGATAGACTATGCTTATTACAAATTTCTTCAGGTAAAAATGACGCTCATATAATTCAACTAGATAAAGATAATTACGACGCACCTAATTTAAAGAAAATCTTAATTGATAAAAATATTAATAAATTATTCCATTTTGCAAGAGCTGATCTTTTATTTATAAAAAAATATTTAGAGGTAGATACAAGAAACATCAATTGCACAAAAATTATGAGTAAGATTGCAAGAAGTTATTCTGATAAACATGGGTTAAAAGATTTAATTAAGGAATTTGAAGGTATTGACATAAGTAAACAATTGCAGTCGTCTTATTTTGGGGGAGATTTATCTGATAAACAATTAAAATATTGTGCACAAGATGTTATTTATTTACATAAGATTTATGAAGCTTTAAAAAGAATATTGGAAAGAGAAAAAAGGATTGACCTTTATAAAGAGACAATAAAGTTTATTAATACCAGAGTAGAATTAGATTTTGCTTCATTTAAAGAAGATATATGGTCTCACTAAAATGCAAAATAAAAATTTACTAAGTATAGCTAAAGAAGTTATCAAAATAGAATTAGACTCACTTAAAAAACTTAGATTGAGTATTGACAAATCATTTGAGGAAATAATAAAAACAATAATTAATTGTAAATCTGGAAAAGTTATTATTTCAGGAGTAGGCAAAAGTGGAATTATTGCCAAGAAATGGTGTGCAACTTTATCATCAACCGGAACACCATCTTTTTTTTTAGATGCTTCAAATGCAAGCCATGGTGACATGGGTCAAGTAACATCTAACGATATTATAATATTGATTAGTTTAAGTGGAGAAAGTAACGAGTTAAAAAATATCATACAATACGCCTCTAGAAATAAAAATATTAAATTAATAGGTATTACTTCTAAGAAAGACTCAATTTTATACAAAAGTTCTGATATTAAATTTTTATTACCCAATGTTAAAGAAGCTGGTCCAGGTAATTTTGTACCAACATCATCAACCACTGTTCAAATTGCCTTGGGTGATGCGATAGCAATTACATGCATGAGATATAAAAAATTTGGGAAGTTGGATTTTAAAAAATTTCATCCAAGTGGTTCGCTATCGGTAAAGCTAAAAACAGTTGAAGATCTAATGTTAATTGGAGGAAAAATACCTTTTGTTAAAGAACACTTAAAGATGAAATCTGTATTGAAGAATATGGAAAAAAAAGGACTTGGAGTATTAGTTGCAATAAATAATAAAAAAAATACAACTGGAATTATAACAGATGGAGATCTAAAAAGACTCTCAAATAAAAAAGCTAGCTTTAGGGAGTTAGAAATAAAGAAAGTGATGAAAAGAAAACCTATTAGCGTTGACAAAAATATGCTTGCAGCTCAAGCTCTTTCGATAATGAATAACAAAAAAATTACAAGTTTATGTGTTCATCAAAAAAATAAAAAAAATAGAACAATAGGATTTATTCACATACACACTATTTTAAGTGCAAACATTACATAGATGTCTATAAAATCAATAATCCAAATTTTTATTTTACTATTAATAATACTAATCATGGGTGGTGTTTATTACGAATATTTTGATCCAAAAAAAAATATTATTGAAGAAACAAGCTTATTGGAGACAAGTGAAAAGGAACAATTAGAAGAACTTGAAAAAAAGTTATATGATTTAGAATTAAAAAATATTGAACTAATAAATAAATTAGACAAAACTAAAGAGGTTTCTGAGAAAACTCTTTCAGAAAATACAAAAGAAAAAATAATTCAAAATGATAAGATAAATATAGAGAATGAAAGTACAAAAAAAATTGAAAAAAAAGATTTAAATATTAAAAAAGAAGTTAAAAACCTTGTAAAAGATGTTGAATATACTTCAATTGATCAAAAAGGGAATAGGTTCCATTTGTTAGCAAATTCTGGAAAATCAAATATAAATAATAATGATATTTTAGACTTAATAAATGTAAGAGGTAAAATTACATCAGATATAAGAGATACTATATATATAGTATCCGATTTTGCTCAATATAATTCTATTAATTTAAATTCAAAATTTTATGAAAATGTAATAATAAATTACCAAGATAAAGAAATCACTTGTATAAATTTTGACATTAATATGGAAACAGATAAGGCTATAGCCTATAACGATGTAATAATCACAGATCCAAAGTCAATTATGAAGGCAGGAATAGTAGAATTTGATTTAAAGACTCAAAATATAAACATAAATCCTAAAACTGTTAATGCAGATATCGAGGTAATTACTAACTAATGGCGCTAATTAAAAAATTTAGGATTAAAAGTTTCAAAGAGCAAGTAGTTTTACTAAAATTAGAAAAAATATCTATGTTCTACAATAAAAGACAGATTTTGAATAATTTAAGTTTAGAAATAAACAAACAAGAAGTTTTAGGAATGTTAGGACCAAATGGTGTAGGTAAATCCACAATTTTTCATATTATTACAGGCCTAAAAGATCCAAGCTATGGAAAAGTTTTAATTAATGGAGAAGATTGCACAAATATACCAATTTATGAAAGGGCTACAAGATTTAAACTTGGATATGTGCCTCAGTATGGTGGTTTTATTCAAGATTTAAACTTATTAGAAAATCTAAAGCTAGTTGGAGAAATTCATATTAAAGAAAAAAGTTTAAGAAAAGCAAAAATTGAAAAGATAATTTCTCAATTTGAGTTTGATCCTTTGCTTAAAATTAAAGCAAAGCATTTATCAGGAGGTCAAAAAAAAAAATTAGTTATTTCTATGGCTCTAATAAATGATCCTAATATACTTCTTTTAGACGAACCTTTCGCAGCTTTAGACATTTTAACAATAAAAATGCTTCAAGAAATAATCGTAAACCTTCAATCCTTAGAAAAAATTACAGTGGTTGTTTGTGATCACCAAGCAAGAGATTTATTAAGTTGTGTAGATAGGGCAATTGTATTATCTAATGGAAAAATTATTGCGTCAGGAAGTCCTAACGAAATTGTAAAAGATTCAAGTGCAAAATCTGCTTACTTTGGTGATGAATTTAAAATAAATTAATTCACTAATGCCAAATAATATTTTTATAGAAGATAAAATTAAAAATTTCAAAAAAACAATTAGAGTAAGCTCAGATAAAAGTATATCTATTAGAGCCATACTCTTAGCTTCACAAGCTGTAGGTGCTTCAAAAATTTCAAATTTACTTGAGTCAGAAGATGTTTTAAATGCTCTTAGGGCTATAAAAAAACTTGGTATAAATTATAAAAAAAGAGGTAATTCTTACATTATATATGGTTATGGATTAAATGGTTTCAACGTTAAAAAAAAAACGACAATCAATGCGGGCAATTCAGGAACTTTAGCAAGATTAATATTAGGATTACTTATAAAATCAAAAAATAAAATAAAATTAGTTGGAGATAAAAGTTTATCTAAAAGAGATTTTTCAAGGGTTATAAAACCATTAAAACTGTTTGGAGCAAACATTAAAAGTAAGAATAATTTACTACCTATCGAAATGTCTGGTTCTAATTTCTTAAGGCCTATTAGTTACGATGAAAATATAGGTAGCGCACAGGTAAAATCATGTATAATTTTATGTGCTTTAAATACGCCTGGCATTTCAATTATTAATTCAAAGAATTCAAGAAATCATACTGAATTAATGCTAAAATTTTTAAAATATCCAATAAAAATTGATAAAAAAAAAGGTTATGATAAAATTTTTGTCCAAGGTTTAAATCAGTTTAGTGGATTTAAGTATAACGTACCTGGTGATATCAGTTCAGCATCCTTTTTTATCGTTTTAACGCTTCTTTCAGAGAGATCACAAATCGAAATTTTAAATGTAAATATCAATCAAAGTAGAATTGGAATAATATCAATTTTAAATAAAATGGGAGCTGAGATAAAACTAAAAAAAAAGCGGTTGTATAACGGTGAAAAAATTTCAAATATTTATGTAAGAAGCAAAAAAAATTTAAAAGCAATAAATTGTTCACCAAAATATAATAGTTCTGCAATTGATGAGTTTCTAATTATTTTTTTAGTTGCTGCAAAAGCAAAAGGTATTTCAAAATTTATGGATTTAGGAGAAATGAATAAAAAAGAATCAAAGAGATTAGATTTAGCAATTAAATTTTTAAAATTAATTGGAATCAGAGTTGATCGAATTCATAATGATATAAAAATATATGGTAATCCAGATCTAGTTCTATCTAAAAGTTATGAAATGAAAAATTTTTTAAAAGACCATAGAGTTTTTTTTCTTTCTTGTATTACAGCTCTGACTTTAGGCGGAAAATGGAAAATAAACGATAAAGATTCCATTAATTCCTCTTTTCCTAACTTTTTAAAAATCCTTAAAATGATAGGAGCTAAAATAAATTGAAAAGAAGAAAAAATATTATTACAGTAGCAATAGATTCTCCTGCAGCGGCAGGAGCAGGAACCCAAGCTCAATTAATAGCAAAAAATTACAATTTATTTTATTTAGATACAGGAAAGATTTATAGATACATTGGTAAACTAAAGTTAAGTGATAAAAAAAAATTTTCTTACAATTTAATTCAGAAAAAAATTAATACTTTAAAATTAAGTAATTTGAAAAATAAAGAATTATTATCAAACGAGGTAGCATTATCAGCATCAAAAATAGCAAGAGATAAAAAAATTCGGAATATAGTTCATAAATTTCAACAAAAATGTGCATACGATCCTCCGAAAAGATATAAAGGTTCAGTATTAGATGGCAGAGATATAATTACTGTTCAAGTAAAAGATGCAATGTTTAAATTTTATATTACGGCTAGTCTAAAAGAAAGAGCTAAAAGACGATTTAAAGAATATCAAAATCTAAATAACAAAATTAATTACTCAGATGTACTTAAAAGCCTTAGAAATAGGGACAAATCTGATAAAGAGAGAAAACATGGACCACTAAAAAAAACAAAAGATTCTATCTTGATTAATACCACTAAATTAAGTAAGAAAGCCTGCTTTAAAAAGTTAAAAGCTATAATAGACAAAAAATTAAATATTTAATGGAAATTTATAAAGACCTATCATCACCAGCAAGCCAGCAATTTGAAAAGTTACTAAATAGTCAATTATCTAAAGATAAGATTGAGGAAGGAAAAATAATTGAGGGAAAAGTTTCAAAAATAACTAATAAATATATTTTTTTGTTTATACCAGGCTTAAAAAGTGAACCCGTAATTGATGTTAATGAGATGAAACTAATGGGTATGTCTGAAGATTTAAAAGAAGGTAGCATAATTTCAGTTTTACTTGAAAAAATAGAAGATAAAAACGGCGATGTCGTTGTATCAGCTCAAAAGGCTCAAAAAATAAAGGGTTGGAACAAGTTAGTTAAATGTTATGAAAATAATGAATTAATCAATGGTAAAATTACTCAAAAAACTAAAGGTGGAGTGATTGTTGAGCACATTGAAACTGGGTCTCTAATGTTTTGCCCTGGATCGCAAATTTCAGATAAACCCATAAAAAATATTGATCACTTAATTGGGGTCGAACAAAAATTTGCTTTAATAAAGCTTGATATGGTTAGAGGTAACAGTGTGGTATCTAGAAGACAAGTTGTTTCTACAAATAAAAAAGAGGATAAAGCAAAAATTATAGAAAAATTTAAAGTAGGAGACATTATCAAAGATGCTGTTGTAAAAGGATATTCTTCATTTGGATGTTTTTTTGAAGTAACAACGCCTGAGGGTACTTTGGATACTCTTTGCCATCTTCAAGAGATAAGCTACAGCAGAGTAAATCATCCAGACGAAATTTTTAATATTGGTGAAAAACACGATCTTAAAGTAATAACAATAGACATGGAGAAGTTACAAGTTGGATGTTCTATAAAACAATTATCTCCTGATCCATTTGAACATATATCTAATTATCAAATAGGCAATCAATACAAAGTGAAAGTTGTAAAAATCACAGACTATGGATGCTTTTGTGAATTAGAGGCTGGACTTAGCACGCTTCTTCATAGTAGTGAAATTAGTTGGACTAAGAAAAATATTTCTCCGAAAAAAATTTTTAATGTTGGAGATCAAATAGAATGTGTAATCACAGAAATTGATAAAGATAAAAGAAGAGTAGCAATTTCACATAGATTGACTATAGAAAATCCTTACAGCAAACTTGAGAATAACTATCCCGTAGGATCTGATATTGAAGGTGTGGTAAGTAATGCTAATGAATATGCATTGTACATAAAATTAAAAGATTTTGATATTGACGGATTTTTACACTCAAATGATCTCTCATTCACTGGAAACGCAGAAGATGAATTGAAGAAATATAAAAAAGGAGACAAACTTAAAGTAAAAGTTCTTGAAATCAAAACTAACGAACAGAAAGTAAGAGTAGGACTAAAACAACTTGAGAAAGACCCGTTTGATTGGTTTAAAGATAAAAAAGTGAATGATGCTGTTACCGTTAAAGTTACATCATCTGATAATAAGGGTTTATTTGTAAAACCAGAGGGGTGTGAGATAGAAATTTTAATTAAAAAATCACAAATTGCGATGAGTGCTTCAGATGCAAGACCATCACGATATGTTGGGGGGGAGAGAATAGACGCTGCAATAGCTGAGCTTAATTTTGAAAAGCGTAAAGTTTCTTTGAGCATAAAATTACTAGAAGAAATAATGAATGCCAAAGCTATAAAAGAACACTCTAGCCCACTTAGTGGAAAAAATCTTCCATTCTCATCTCTTTCTGAGCAGTTGGATGATAAAAAAAACAACAAGGACACTGAATAAAAATTGTCAATTGTTAAATCAGATATATTAAAAGAGTTAGCTAATAATTACCCAAACTTTTTAAGGAAAGACTTATCAAAATTATTTGATATCACAATCTATGAAATGCTAGAGGCTTTAAAGAGAGGTGAAAGAGTTGAGATAAGAGAAGTATTTTCATTAGAGCCAAGAAAACAAAAAGCAAGAATATCAAGGAACCCTAAAACTAACGAAAAAGTAAATACTCCAGAAAAAAAATCAATATTATTTAAAATGTCTAAAGAATGGACAAGTCAAATTAATGAAAAAGAATAAAGTATTTATTGCTTGTGATAGTAATAATATTAATAAAGTCAAAGAAATAATTAGAAAGACTGAAAATTCGAAATTAAAAGTTGGCTATAAGTTTGGATTAGAGTTTTTAAATTCAAAAAAAGGAAGAGAATATATATCAAAATTAAATAATAAAATTATTTTTGGAGATTATAAATTTGCAGATATACCAAATACTTGCGCTTCAGCGGTCAAAGCTGTTAAAGATTTAAATTTTAATTATTTAACAATTCACATAAGCTCTGGTTTAAAAGCTCTAAAAGCAGTTAAAAAAGTTTCAGGAAAAACAAAAATAATTGGTGTAACAATCCTTACTTCTTTAGATAATAAATCCCTTAAAGAAATTGGATATAACAAAAAAATTGAAAAAATAGTAATTGAGCAGGCTAAATTAGCCAATAGAGCAAAACTGGATGCTATAGTATGTAGTCCAAAGGAAGTACATCTGGTCAAAAAAGTATTTAAAAAAGAAATAATAACTCCAGGAATAAGGCTTAACTCTAATCAAGATGACCAAAAAAGAACCCTAACACCAAAACAAGCTTATAAAAATGGAAGTGACTGGTTAGTGATAGGAAGACCAATTACCAAAGGAAATATTAAAAAAAATCTACAAAATTTAATTTATCATTTAAAATAATGGTCAAAGGAATAAAAATTTGTGGGGTCTCTGATCTTGGGACTTTAAAATATATTTTAAATCATCAGTTTCCGCCAAAATTTATTGGTTTCATTTGTAATTATAAAAAAAGTAGAAGGTATGTTGAATATGATAAATTAAAGAAATTGGTTAATATAAAAAAAAATGAGACTAGTTTTGTATCTGTTCTTGTAAATCCCGATGATAAAATTTTAGAGGAGATTAAGGAACTGAATTTCGACTTTTATCAACTGTACGATGTAAGTCCTGAAAGAACAAAAACAATAAGAGAAAAATATAATATTAAAATTATTACTGCTTTAACAATTAATAATCAAAAGGACGTTGAAGTATATAAAGATTATGATGGAATTTCAGATTTAATCCTTTTTGATGGAAAAGGTTACGAGAAGTCAATTGGATTTAATCATGAATTATTAAATTTCATTCCTAATTCAGTAAATAAAATGATTGCTGGAAATATAAAAATAGAAGATATTCCTAACTTTAGAAATAAAGAATTCTTCGTTGATCTAAGTGGTTCTTTAGAAAATAAAGAAGGTAAAAAGGATTTAAAAAAAATTAACAAACTATTAAATTTTGCAACTAAAAATGAAACTTAAAAAAAGAATTCCAGTTATAGATCAAGTAGATAAGTTTGGCTTCTGGGGTGGAAAATTTGGTGGAAATTTTGTACCTGAAACACTTAAGAAACCCATAGAAGATCTTGAAATACAATTTAATAAATTAAAGAATGACAAAAACTTTATAAAAGAAAGAGACAGATATTTCAGAAATTGGATTGGAAGCCCTACAAGATTTATAAAATTAAATAATTTAACAAAACATGTTGGTGGAGCACAAATTTGGTCAAAGGTTGTTTCTGATGCTAATGGGGGAGCTCATAAAATATATAATGCAACTGTACATTGTTTATTAGCCAAAAGATCTGGAAAAAAAGTTATTATCGGCGACACTGGTGCTGGTTATGCAGGAAAAATGTTGAGTATGGCTGCTAAAAAATTCGGCTTGAAATGTAAAATTTTTATGGGTGCAAAAGACATTAAAAGACAACAACCAAATGTTAAAGCAATGAAAAAAAATGGCGCAGATGTCATTCCTGTTTATACAGGAAGTCAAACACTAGTAGATGCGGTTTCTGAATGCATGAGATATTGGGTTGCTAATTGTGATACAACTGCGATGTGTGTTGGTAGTACTGTTGGACCAGCGATATTTGTTCGAATATGTGGATGGAGCACTAGTCAAATCTCTAGAGAACTTAAAGTTCAATTAATAAATGAATTTGGTGTTATTCCTAAAAAACTAAGATTATATAATTGTGTAGGAGGGGGTTCCTCAAGTTTCGGTTTTTGGAATGAATTTATGGATTATGACAAAACACAAATTGAGTTTATTGGTGTTGAAGCAGGAGGACCAACTAAAAGTAAAAGGCATGCAGCTCCTTTAAGTTATGGTTCCAAAATTGGTATACTTCATGGTGCAGCCCAATATGTAAACCAGAATAGTGATGGTCAGATTGAAGAAACTGAGTCAATATCTGCAGGTCTTGACTACCCAGGAATTTCGCCACTCCATTGCTTTTTAAAAGACGTGAAGCGTGCGAGGTATACCGCAGCTAGTGATGAAGAAGCTTTGAAAGCCTACCAAATAGTTACAAAATACGAAAATTTAAGACCATCTCTCGAACCATGTCATGCATTCTCAGTTGCAATCAAAGAAGCAAAAAATTTGAGTAAAAATACAATAGTAATTATTAATAGTTGTGGAGATGCATATAAAGACCGTGAAATTTTAGAAAAAAAGTTGGGAAAGAAATATGTTAAATCCAATTAGTCTTGCATTTAAAAACACAAAAAAAGAGAAAAGACCTGCTTTACTTACTTACACTGTTGCTGGTGATAGCTCAAAAAAGCAATCTTTAGAGATCCTGAAAGCAATTTCTAATTATGCAGATATTTTAGAAGTCGGTGTACCTCACAACACCCCAGTGGCAGATGGAGGTCAAATTCAAACTAGTGCTTATAGAGCGATCAAAAATGGTATTAAGATGAATGATATTTTTAAAATTGTCAGTGATTTTAAAAAAAGTAAAAATTCAAAACCAGTAATATTTATGGGTTATTACAATATGATTTTCCAATATGGTGAAAATAATTTTTTAAAAAACTGTAAGAAATCAGGCGTTAATGGTTTAATCGTTGTTGATTTGCCTTGGCCAGAAAACAAAATTTTTTCAAAGAAATGTAAAAAAAATTCAATTAGTTTTATCCAGTTATTGTCTCCTACTACATCAAATAAAAGACTAAAAAGCATCATAAAAGACTCTCATAATATGATTTATTATATAAGTATGTTGTCTACTACAGGAGGAAAGCTAAAAGTTTCTCCAAAAAAGATATTAGCTAATTATTATAAAATTAAAAAAATAAGTCCTAAAAAAAATTGTGTTATTGGTTTTGGGATAACTGAAAAAACTATATCAAAATTTAAAAATACAGATGGGCTTGTCGTAGGTAATCAGATTTGCAAAGAAATTACTAGAAGTTTAAACAATAGACAAAATCCTGTCATAAATGTAAGTAAGATAGTTGATAAACTAAGAAAAAAAATATCATGAATTGGTTAACAAAGGCTATAAAATTTGGTGAAAAGATAAAGAAGGTGCTTCGAAAAAGACCTTCTAGGCAAGAGCAGGCTAATTCAAAATGGATATCATGCTGTGGGACTGGACCCCAATTGAAATCAACAATATTTAATAAAGAACAGCTCAACACCTGCCCTAATTGCAATAAACATTATCCATTTACACCAAGAGAAAGGTTTGATCATTTTTTTGGAAAAAATAATTACGAGATAGTTAAAACACCAGAACTCGCTGAGAATCCATTAAATTTTCCTGGTTATAAAGAAAAGCTTGAACGAGGAAGAAAGATTACAGGACATCATTGTGCTGTAATGGTTGCTCAAGGTGTAAAGGATGGAATTAAAGTTACTTCATTCGCAATTGATAGTCGTTTTAATGGTGGCTCTATAAATGCATCAGCTGGAGAAGCAATAGTGTATTGTTTTCAGAAAGCGATCGATGATCTTACGCCTGTTGTAGCTTGGAGTGAAGGCGGAGGCCAGGCTATGCAAGAATCAAACATAGCATTACATTTTATGGTAAAAACTGTTCTAGCAGCAAATACATTTAAAGACTCTACAAAATTACCGTTTGTAAATATTTACACAAATAAATGTTATGGAGGCATAACTGCAAGTTTTGCTGCTCCGTCTATAGCAGATATTTGTTTTGCAGAGCCATCTATGGTTGGTTTTGCAGGTCAACACATAGTAAAAAATCAGACACGTGAAGATTTACCAGAAGGTTTTCAATCAAGCAAGGTTTTGGTTGAAAAAGGTATGTGTGATGGAGTATTTAACAGAAAAGAAATAAACGAAAAAATAATTGGAATATTAAAAATATTGCTAAAGAAGAATTCTGAAGTAAATTCAGAAAGTTTAAATGAAACTTCAGAAACTAATATTCAAACTAGAGAAGCATCATAAAAAAAAACTAGATTTATCTTTAGGAAGAACTTTTAATCTTTTAAAAAAGCTTGGTAATCCACAAGATAAGTTAAAAAATGTAATCACAGTTGTTGGAACTAATGCTAAAGCAAGCATGTGCTATAGTCTAAAGTCAATACTAAACCAAGCAGGACATAAAACTAATCTTTATACTTCTCCACACCTACTATCTTATACAGAAAGATACGTTTTTGATGATAAAGAAATCAATGAGGAAGATTTAATAGAATTATTGACTGGTGTTGAAAAGGCTTTAGGTGATGACAATGCAACACTATTTGAAATTTTAACTTGTGGATTTTTAAAACATGCTGAAAATTTCAAAGATAATATAAATATTATAGAAGCAGGATTATTTCATCAATTTGATAGTACAAATGTATTTAAGGAAAATTTAATGACGCTCATTGGTGTCATTCATAATGATCACTTTCAATGGCTTGAAAATAAATCAATTGAGGGAGTAATATATGAAAAAACAGCTAAGCTTTTAAACTCAAATATATTTATTAATAAACAAGTCAATAATGAAATAAGAGAAAAAATAGAAAAATCATTAGAAAAAAATAAATCAAATAAATACTTTTTTGGTAAAAATTTTAATATTGCGAGGTCCGAAAATGGATTTATTCAATATCAAGATCAATTAGGAGAATTAGTATTACCTGAACCAAGTATTCTTGGTGATCATCAGCTTTATAATGTTAGTACCTCAATTGCTGCATCAAGAAAGATTTTTAATATTAAAGATCAACATATTATAAATGGTGTCAAAAATATTTCCTTAAAAGCAAGACTTGAGGAGATAAAATCTGGTAAATTAAAAGATATTGCAGGTAATAATAAACTTATAGTTGATGGTGGTCACAACATTAGTGCAAGTTTTTCTATCGCTAATTGGATTAAAAATCAAAATGAAGAAGTAAATCTAATTGTGGGTATGATGAAAGATAAAGAACATAAAGAATTTATAAAAGCTTTTGAAAATATAGTAAACTCAATTACTTTAATTGATATTCCTAATCAAGATGGTGCAATTTCAAAAGAAGATTTTAGAAAAAAGTTAGATAATTTAAAATTAAATTTGAAACTCTCTAATGGTATCAAGGAAAGTATAAAATCATTATCGAAAAATGAAAATACTATTATACTTTGCTTAGGTTCACTATATCTTGCTGGAGAAATTCTAAGCTTAAATTAGATATTTTCTTTTATCCAAGAAACAATTTCACTTTTTGGAACCGCCCCAACCTTAGTTGAAACATGATTTCCGTCTTTCATCAAAATCATCGTAGGGATTCCTCGAACACCATATTTTGTTGGCGTATTTGGCTCTTCATCAATGTTATGTTTTGCTACAGATAATTGGTCAGACATCTCATTTGAAATTTCTTCCAAGCTGGGAGCTACCATATGGCATGGACCACACCATTCTGCCCAAAAATCACAAATTAATATCTTATTATCTTTAACTAATTGATCAAAACTTTCATCTGTAGATTTTACTGTTGCCATATAAGTTTTATATAAATTAATTTTATTTATTCAATAGTTAAAAATGCGTAAATTTAATTTTATACATCAAACATTCTCGTATTTTTTTTGAATAGACATTGCATAGGTATTAAATTCATCTAAGAGAGTTAATTTCTCGTTGTCATTTTCATTAGTATATTTTTCTCTTAAAGTATCAATTTCATTATATAAAGTAGGTATTGTCCACCATTTCTCTTTTCTTTCACTTAATATTCTTTTTGCAATCTCTCTCCTGATAGATTTATACATTGACTCTGGTAAAACTTCTGGGGCCTCTTGAAATATAATTTTTTTTCCAAATCCAACTAATCTATCGTCATCAAATTTATCTAATAAATTTAATTTTTCTTTCCATGGTGCTGTATGCCAAGTTGGGAAAAGAGCAGTGTCTTTATTTGAAGTAAATTTTGTATAAATACTTTCTTCTGCATATATATCTTCTTGGGATTTCGATTGTTCTTTTTCCTCTGCTACTTCTCTTAAAGCTGTTAAAATATTTTGAGAAAACTGTTCATTATTTTGAACAAATTCTGCTCTTTTTTTAATTACGTTTTTATCAAGTTTGTTATAAGGTTCTACACTCATTCCATACTTTCCATCAATTATAATAGGTGCTTTGTTTGCACGTATAGTTCTTAAAAATTTTGGAGATTTTTTCATCTCTGTTTTTAATTCATTTATTGATTTATTTATTAAAGGCTGGATTTCAGTTCTCAAATCTATGGAATAATACCATCCTTGGTAAATTGGGTGCATACAATGTTTTGGATGTAGTGGTACAACTAAATGAAGTCTGGATTTACCATAATAATATTCGTTTAGAGTTACTACTTCTCCCTTTTTCATTATAGTTTCTGTATCTGATTTATTTGCAGTTCTTAAAAATGAGTCCCAAGTATGCTCTTGTTTATTTTTAACAATCTTTAAAATTTTTGCAGTCAATTCAGCATCAGCAAGTGCTGAGTGAGCATCACTTGCATCAATTCCTTGCATCTGAGCTAAAGATGCTAGTTTAAATACAGGATTATTTTTTTCATTAATTTCTGTTTCTAGGATTGTAGGATCAACTGCATAAGCAGCTCTTGCAATATTTATACCATCATGTCTTTTATTGGGTGCTGCATTAGTGATATAAGGATATCTAATATTTTTAAAAAACTCTTTCCTTATCATCTCTTCATCAAAATTAAGGCTACTCCAACCTAAAAATATTGCAGGACTCCATTTTTTAAAAATTTTTTCAACTTCCCCCAACATTTGATAATGACTTAGGTTTGTTTGAGTAAGTTGTTTTATCGATGTCTTGTTGACTATTAAGGCCATAGCCTGAAATATTTCCCCTTCAGGTAGACTGCACCTTAAATTAAATCGGTCTTTCTCTTTGAAGTTTTCATCCACTAAAATTCCTCCGATTTCTATTATGCTACCGAAATCAGTACTCGCACTTGATGATTCTATATCCCAAATTGCTAAATTCATATTTTTAACCTTAAATTAGCTATGTTTTGATGGGTTTTTGGAAAGTTTTTTAGGACTAAACCTTTGCATCTAAACAAGTAGCTTCTAGTTAGTTTTATCTCTTCTATGAAATGGTCTGTTAAAGTCAAGCTATATTATTCATCTCGTAAAATTTTTTGACCCTGCCTAAGAATAAATTTTGATACATTTCTAATTCTGCACCTTCTATTTTAAATTCCTGAAACAAAATATCTTTTGTACAAAGTAAAATTATCCCAGCTTTCATCTTTGTTCCATGAACAACGTCATGAGCTAGAGTATATGCTCCAAGTTGTAAAAAATAATCTTGAATATAATCTATTTTTTTTGGTTTATTACTTTGTTTAAAATCGATTACAACATCATTTCCCTGATATACTCCAATTAAGTCAGCTGTGCCTGCATATTGTTCAGGATAATACAACGTTTCTTCAATTCCATAAATTTCATCTAATTTATTATCTATGCCTTTTTCAATTATTTCTTTGGCCATATTTTTATACTGCTCATTACTTTCAAAAAAACTTTCATTGATACGTCCTCTTAAGTAATCCTCTATATATGAGTGCATTGATGTACCTCTTGAAGATGCTTCTGTTTTAATTCTATTAGCTTCTTTAAAGCCTACCCTTTCCCTCCAGTTCGCTAAAGCAGCTTTTTCTTCTTCAGATTTAGTAGCACTTAAAATTGTTGTTACGCTTGGAAGTTTTTCTTCTCCTAAAGAGTATTTCCTATAACCATCCTCAATTGACCTTGTGGACTTTGGATAATTAAATTTATTTTTCCATTTCATACATTTCTTATATGAGAAATCAAATTTAAATTAAATTTATTTTTTGGCTTGTCTAGGAAGATCTTCAAGTTTTTCTACATTGTCTGTTTTAAGAGCTTTTTCGAACTGCTCTGGATCTTTTATGTTTTCCAAAGTTCTCGTAATAGATCTTGCATCCATTCCAAATTTATTAACAACAGCCATTGCCTCTTCTAGTTTTTTATTCAAGACTATAATATTGTCAAAATGTCTTGAAAACCGTGTGCTAATAGTTTTTAAATGAGTATATATTTCAGTTGCTCCCTTTTGGACTTTGAGCGATTGAAAACCCATGTGCAAAGACTGCAGGTAAGCAGATAAAGTGTTTGGTCCACAAATTACAATTTTGTGTTTCCTCATTAATTCTTGAGTTAATAATTCTTTTGTGCTTGGATCTTGATACTCAGTCAATTCTTTATATAAACTCTCAGTTGGTGCATAAACGATAGCAAAATCCGTAGTTTTTGGCGGGACTATGTATTTTTCATTTACACTTTTACCTTTAGCTTTGAAGGCTGATGCTAATTTTGCTCTTGCATCCGCAACAGCTCGTTTATCATCTGCATCATAACCATCAGTAATTGCCTTAAATTTTTCAACTGGGAAATGGGAGTCTATTGGAACCATGACATCACCTTGAAGTTTAATTGCAAATTCAACGTTTTCACTTGTATCCTCTTTCATTTTAACATTAGTCATGAATTGAGAGGCTGGTAATAAATCTTTAATTAAAGCATCCAAACTAAATTCAGCAAGTGTTCCATATTTTTTAACGCCTGCTAAAATTTTACTAATACCCTCTTGGCTCTGATTCAATAACTGTACTTGTTGGTTAAAATTACCAACTTTTTCATCTACTTTAGTTAAAGCTTCTGTCATATCTTTAGTGACACCTGTGGAAAGATTATTAAATGAAGTAGACATTGAGCCTAATGAATTATTAATAGTATTATTTAAAGTTTCTTTTAAAGAAACAATTTCTGACTTTAAATTAGCTATTTCCTCAACCTCTTTATTCTCAGTCTCTTCTTTGGGTTTTGTCCTTAAATTTAGGTATAAAACCCCTAGAGTTGCACCAAGCAATAAAAGTAAGATTATCAATAGAATCGTATCCATAGATTTAAGATAATAGTGAGAGTTAAGAGCTAAGCAAGTTTAAAATTTTCTTCAAACCTTTTTTGTTACTCAATTTTTTATTAAACATTAAAATTGCAGTACTTTTAAGAATATTTCCATCTTTTAAGACTCTTAAATTATTCGCATGTAAAGTTTCACCTGTACTAGTTATATCTGATAAAATTTCTGATGAACCAGTAAATGGATATACCTCTGTTGCCCCAAGAGATGGGACTAATTTAAATTGAGTTACACCTTTTGAGAATAAAAACTCTCTAGTTAGATTTGGATATTTTGTTGCAACTCTCATTCTACTTTTCTTTTTATCTTTAAAATCAAATGAAATTTCCTCTAAATCAGCTAGTGTCTGAATATCAATCCACTCGTCTGGCACAGCTAATACTAAAGTTGCATGTCCATACTCTAGCTTTTTAGCAATAGTGA